>NZ_JAYSBK010000055.1:0-19858 GCF_041915465.1 Novosphingobium sp.
TCGCCGGCATGCGCGGCCTCATGGCCAAGCCGTCGGGTGAAATCATCGAGACGCCGATCATCTCGAACTTCAAGGAAGGTCTGACCGTTCTTGAATACTTCAACTCGACCCACGGCGCCCGCAAGGGTCTGGCGGACACCGCGCTCAAGACCGCGAACTCGGGTTACCTGACCCGCCGACTGGTCGACGTGTCGCAGGACTGCGTGGTCGTGATCGACGATTGCGGCACCGAACGCGCGCTGGAAATGCGCTCGATCGTGCAGGGCGGTTCGACCATCGCTTCGCTGGCCGAACGCATCCTGGGCCGCACGCTCGCCGAGGACATCGTCGACAAGGACGGCAATGTCGTGGCGGCCAAGGGCGACCTGCTCGACGAAGCGGCCGTGGCTGCGATCGAAGCGACCGGCATCCAGGCCGCGCGCATCCGCTCGCCGCTGATCTGCGAAGCGCAGCAGGGCGTTTGCGGCACGTGCTATGGCCGTGACCTGGCGCGCGGTACCCCGGTCAACATCGGTGAAGCTGTCGGCGTGATCGCCGCCCAGTCGATCGGTGAACCGGGCACCCAGCTGACCATGCGTACCTTCCACATCGGCGGGGCCGCGCAGGTCAACGAACAGTCGCACCTCGAATCGATCTGCGACGGCACGGTGAACTACCGCGACATCCCGACCATCGTCGACAAGCGTGGTCGCCGCCTGAGCCTTGCCCGCAACGGCGAGATCGTGGTGCTCGACAGCGAGGGCCGCGAACGCGCGATCCACCGCGTGCCTTACGGTACCCACCTGCTCCACGAAGACGGCGCGATCATCAATGAAGGCGATCGCCTGGCCGAGTGGGACCCGTTCACCCTGCCGGTGATCACCGAAAAGCCCGGTATCGTGAAGTACCAGGACTTGGTCGACGGCAAGACGCTGACCGAAGTGACCGACGATGCAACCGGCATGACCAGCCGCGTCGTCACCGAAAACCGTTCGACCTCGCGTTCGAAGAAGGAAGACCTGCGTCCGCGCATGACCCTGCTCGACGACGCTTCGGGCGAAGCGGCGCGCTACATGCTGGCGCCGGGCACGACCCTGTCGGTCGAAGACGGTCAGGCGGTCGAAGCCGGTGACGTGCTGGCCCGCGCCAGCCGCGAAGCCGCCAAGACCCGCGACATCACCGGTGGTCTGCCGCGCGTTGCCGAACTGTTCGAAGCCCGCATTCCCAAGGACAATGCGGTCATCGCCAAGATCAGCGGCCGGATCGAGTTCGTGCGCGACTACAAGGCCAAGCGCAAGATCGCGATCATCCCCGAGGAAGGCGATCCGGTTGAATACCTGATCCCCAAGTCGAAGGTGATCGACGTTCAGGAAGGCGACTGGGTCAAGAAGGGTGACAACCTGATCTCGGGCTCGCCGAACCCGCACGACATTCTTGAAGTGCTGGGCGTCGAGGCGCTGGCCGAGTATCTCTGCTCGGAAATCCAGGAAGTCTACCGCTTGCAGGGCGTGAAGATCAACGACAAGCACATCGAGGTGATCGTTCGCCAGATGCTGCAGAAGGTTGAAATCACCAATGGCGGGGACACCACCCTGCTGCCCGGCGAACAGGTCGATCTCGAGGAAATGAACGAGTTCAACGCCAAGCTGGCCGAAGGGCAGATGCCCGCCGAAGGCAAGCCGGTGCTGCTCGGCATTACCAAGGCCAGCCTGCAGACGCGTTCGTTCATCTCGGCCGCGTCGTTCCAGGAAACCACCCGCGTGCTCACGCAGGCGGCGGTCGAGGGCAAGAAGGACTCGCTGATCGGGCTGAAGGAAAACGTCATCGTCGGCCGCCTGATCCCCGCCGGTACCGGTGCGGGCATGAACCGCCTGCGCGTGGCGGCCAGCAGCCGCGATGCCGCGCTGCGCGCTTCCTACCGCAAGCTGCAGGAGCACCTGATCGCTCCCGCAACCGCGGCCGAGGAACACGCCGCCGAGCTCGCCCAGGGCCCGGAAGCCGCGATCGGCGACGATCCGCTCGCCATGGTCGAAGGTGAAACCCACGGTCTCGATGCCGATGCGGGCGACTACCTGAACACGCCGGAAGAAGGCGCGGACGGCGAAGCGTAAGCGCAGGTTCATCTAACCGAGCCAATAGAGGCCCCGCCGGAGCGCTCCGGCGGGGCCTTGTGCTTCGCCGGACGGACCAGCGGGTCGCAAAAACGGATCCAGTCGCGTGACGCAAACCTTGTCGTCCCAACCATCGTCCCTGCCCGGCAGCCCCGTGCTGCTGGCGTCGATTCACGATGTATCGCCGCGTTTCGAGCGCGAGGTCGATATCCTTGCCGAACTCTACTCACGCCTGCTTGGCGCACCGCGCTTTGCCATGCTGGTCGTGCCCGACCATTGGGGCGGCGCGGCGCTGCGCGAGGCCCCGACCTTCCAGAGTCGCCTGCGCGACTGGGCCAGCGCCGGGATCGAGATGTTCGTCCACGGCTGGTTCCACCGTGATTTCGCCTTTCACAAGGGTCTTGCGGGCATCAAGGCCAAGCACATGACTGCCGGTGAAGGGGAATTCCTGGGCCTCGAAAAGAACGAGGCCGCGCGCCGCATGGCCGAAGGCAAGGCGCTGATCGAGGACATTACCGGCAAGCCGGTGGCGGGCTTCATCGCGCCGGCCTGGCTTTACGGACCCGGCGCGCAGGAGGCACTGGGCGAGAGCGGATTTGGCCTGGCGGAAGACCACATGCGTGTGTGGGAACCGGCCAGTGGCAAGATCTTGGCGCGCGGCCCGGTGATTACCTGGGCCAGCCGCAGCCGGCCACGCCAGCTGAGTTCACTGGCAGTTGCCCGCATCGCGCGCGCGTTTCTGCATCGGCAGCAGGTGGTACGGGTGGCAACCCATCCGGGCGACACCGCGGTTCCGGCCCTGATGGACAGCATCACGCTGACCTTGGGCAGTTTCGCGGCGCGGCGCCGGGCCGGCTCCTATCAGGAACTGACGAGCGGCTGACACAAGCCTGAAAAATTTTCATGCCACGCAGCTGCGGAACCCAACGGCTCGCGGCGTCATTGTTTGAACAAGTTAGAAGAAGAACGGACTGCGATGCTCCAAGACAGCCAATCCGGCGCAGACATCCTTCCTGGAGCCACCATCATTCCCATTCCCGCCGATCAGCCGGAGCGCCGGCGCCTTGCGGCTGCCTTCAGCACGCTTGTCAGCCTTGCCCTGCTCGCCATGGTGGTCGATCAGTTCCGCCACATGAACTTCGCCTCGATCCTGGCGATGGTGCCTCACAGTGCCGAATTCTGGCTGACTTTTGCAACCTGGTACCTTGCGATGCCGCTCAGCGAATGGATCATCTATCGCAAGTTGTGGCAGCTGCCGTTTTCCGGCGTCGGGGCTCTGATCCGCAAGCTGGTCAGCAACGAACTGCTGCTGGGCTATCTTGGCGAGGCACAGTTCTATGCCTGGGCGCGCAGCAAGCTCGACATGCCGACTGCCCCGTTCGGCGCGATCAAGGACGTCACAATCCTGTCGGCGCTGACGGGCAATATCGCCACCACCGTGATGCTGGTCGCCGCCTGGCCGCTGGTTTCATCGGGCGGGATCGGCCTGCAAATGCATTCGGTATTCATGTCGCTGGGCGTCGTGCTGGTGACCTCGTTCGCCATGCTGCTGTTCCGGCAGCGGCTGTTCACGCTGCCCAAGTCAGAATTGTGGTTCATCTCGCTGGTCCACATGTTCCGGATCGCCGCGCTGGTCCTGCTTTCGGCGCTGATGTGGCACTGGGTCCTGCCCGATGTCGCAATCGCGCTTTGGCTGGTGCTGGCGACGCTGCGCATGCTGGTCTCGCGCCTGCCGCTGGTGCCCAACAAGGACGTCGTCTTCGCCGGACTGGCGGTCTACCTGCTCGGGCAAGAAACCCGCATCGCGGAAATGCTGACGATGATGGCCGGGCTGGTCCTGCTGGCCCACGCCGCCGTCGGCGCGATCTTCGCCCTGACCGGGCTCGTCGGGGAGGCCCGGCGATAATGCGGATTACCGACGTCTGCGCGTTCCTTTCGCCGCACGGCGGCGGCGTGAAGACCTATATCGAACAGAAGCTGCGGATCACCCCCGAGCTGGGCCACGACCTGACCGTGATCGCCCCGGCGGACCGTTCGGAAACCATCGTCTATGGCCCCAATGCGCGGGTCGTAACGATTGCCTCGCCTCGCCTGCTGGTTGACCGCAAGTACTGGTATTTCGCCAACGAGGAAGCCCTCCACCGCGAACTCGACCGCGCCCGGCCCGATTTCGTCGAGGTTTCATCGCCATGGCGCAGCGCTTCGATGGTGGCCCGCTGGCAAGGGCCCGGACATGCCCACGTGCCGCGTGCGCTGATCATGCACGCCGATCCGCTTTCGGCCTATGCCTATCGCTGGTTCGAACCCTTGTTCCCGCGCGACGTGATCGACCGGGGCTTCGAGCCGTTCTGGTCGCACCTGCGCACGCTTGGTCAAAGCTATGACCGGGTCGTCTGCGCCAACCGCGAACTGCGCGAACGGCTGACCGCTGGCGGTGTGCCCAACTGCGCGCTGCATCCGCTGGGTATCGAGGCCGGCGTCTTCTCGCCCGACCACCGCGATCCGGCGCTGCGCGCGCGGCTGCTGGAACTTTGCGGCCTGCCCGAAGACGCGCACCTGCTGATCGGCGTCGGCCGGCTGTCGGCGGAAAAGCGCTGGCCGATGGTAATCGACGCGGTCACTGCCGCAAGCCAGCGCCATCCGATCGGCATGGTCCTGCTCGGCGCGGGCAGACAGCGGACAAGAATCCTGCGCCAGATCGCCGGCAATCCGCACATCCGCCTGCTTGCGCCCGAACGCAATCGCCCGCGCTTTGCGGCGATCCTCGCCAGCGCCGACGCGCTGGTCCACGGCTGCGAGGCGGAAACCTTTTGCCTGGGCGCGGCCGAGGCGCGCGCCTCGGGCGTTCCGGTGATCGTACCCGATCGCGGCGGCGCAGCCGACCATGCCCGGGATGGCGCCGGGCTGACCTATCAGGCGAACAATCCGCTGTCGCTGGCCGCTGCAATCGATCGCCAGATTGCCGATCCGGTCCGCCCGCCGCGTAGCGAGGCGCTGACCATGCGCGATCACTTCGCGCGGCTCTACCAGGATTACGCGAACATCCTGGGCGGGCAGCGCCAGGTAGCCTGAGCGGGCAATCGCCTGCTCGGATCAGCCAAAGATCCGCCCGATCGCGGCCGAGACGCTTTGCATCATCTTCATGCGCACCGGGATTGGTTCGTGCGTTTCGCCGATCATCACCGCAACGGCGTAGAACGAGCCATCGGGCGCTTCGAGGATGGCAACGTCGTTGTAGCCGGTCGCCAGGCCGTGCAGTTCCTGGCCGGTACCGGTCTTGTGATAGACCTTCCACCCTCGCGCAACGCCGGCCTTCAGCCGCATCGGCCCGCTGTGGGTGCGCGAGAGGATGTCCATGAACACGCGGGTCGAAGACGGCGACAGCAATTGACCGGCGGCAAGCTGGGCCAGCGCATGGGCGATCCCCTGGGGCGTGGCACCGTCCATCGGATCGACCATGTAATGCGCCAGCGCCGCTTCGCGCAGCTCCATCGGCAGCCGCGCCCGCGCCTGCTCGAAATTGCGCCCGATGGAATATTCCGGCGACCACTTGAGGCCGGCAATCGCGCTTTGCAGCAGTCGTTCGCCCGGACCAAAGCGGATCCCGCCAAGTTGCTTTTCCTTGAGCGTTGCGCGCACCACATCGGGCCCGCCGACGGTCCACAGCAGTCGATCGTTTGCGGTATTGTCCGACAACGAGAGCGCGTTTTTCATCAGGCCGGCAATCGGCTTGGTGACAAAGCCCTGCTCAAGCACCTCACCGCGCAGCGGCTGGTTGAACACGGTCAGGTCCGCGGGCCTGATCGTGACCGGCTGGTCGATCGACAGACGGCCCTGATCGACCGCATCGAGCACCGCGAGGCTGACCCACAGCTTCGAAACGCTCTGCTGCGGGAAGAACTGCTCGGCGCGCTCGCCCACCAACCAGCTGCACCCGGCCTTGGTCACCGCGATGCCGACCTTGCCATTGAACTCGTGCGCGATCCGCGTGATTTCGCGCTGCAGCGGCGCCGGATCTGCGCTGCAATCGGCATGGAAGGGCGCGAGGGCGGCATGGGCTTTTTCCACCCCACCGCCCAGCAGCTTGCTGGCCGCATCGCTGCCCGGCTGGCCGGGAATGGCAGCATAGGCGGCAAGCCCGGCCACGATCCCGCCAAGCCCAATCCAGCGCTTGCCGCGACGCGGGCGCTGGCCCAGTGCGGCGTTGAGGGCGACAGGTTTGTCTCGGGTCAGGCGTTCGCTCATCTAGGCTCGGTTCCTAGGCCAAGTGGCCTGAGCAGACAATCGTCCCGCGCTCCCGTCCTGCCGCAATCCCCGGCCAATTGGTCGCGGATCAGGCATAGGCCATCCGTTCGAGCGCACCGTACATATCGAGCGCCTGTGCATCGCCGAAGGGTGAAAGCTGGCTCATGAAGACGCCGGCAACGCCGCTGGCGGGATCGATCCAGTAATAGGAATTGAAGATCCCCGCCCAGGCGAGACTACCCGGCGCGCGGCCGTTGGGGCCGGGTTCGGGGTTGATCAGGAAGCCCAGGCCCCAACCGGTATGCTGATCGGGGAAGGTGTCGAACGGCTGGGCCATTTCGGGCATGGCCGTTCCCATGTAGCCCGCGCGCAGCTCACCAATCTGGTTGCGGCCCATCTCCGCCACGGTTTCCGGCCTCAGAATCCGCGCGCCGTCCAGCTCGCCCCCGCGCAGCATCATGCGCAGGAAACGGCCATAGTCCGGCGCTGTCGAAGTGAGGCCGCCGCCGCCCATGTCGAACTCGCCCCCGCCCAGGAACACCGGGATCTGCATCAGCGATCCATCGGGACCGCGCACGTGAACCTTGGCCGCGTCTTCGGGCAAGGCGTCGCGGAACGCGGTCTGGTTCATGCCCAGCGGGGCAAAGACGTGTTCGGTCAGGTATTCGCCAAGGCGCGAGCCCGTCGCTTCTTCCACGGCGCGGCCAACCCAATCGGTTGAGACGGAATATTCCCAGCGCGTGCCCGGATCGAACATCAACGGCATCCGGATCGTATCGAGCGTTCCCGCTGCCGGCATCGAGGTCGCCGCGTAGTACTGCAGGATTTCGGGGTGGATGAACGAATAGCCAAAGCCCGAAGTGTGGGTCAGCAGGTGGCGCAAGGTTATCGGGTTCGCTGCGGGGCGTGTAACAGGCTTGCCGTCCGCATCGAAGCCGGTGAGCACCTGCGGGTCGGCCAGTTCGTGCACCACATCGCCGATCGGCGCATCAAGGCTGAGTCGCCCCTGTTCGACCAGTTGCATCGCGCCGACCGAAACCAGCGCCTTGGTCATCGAGGCGATCTGGAAGATCGTATCCTCCCGCATCGCGCCGCCGCTCGGGGTGGTCTCGCCAAAGCTGCGCGAATAACGCTTGCCGTCGGCATCGAACAGCATGGTCACTGCGCCGGCAAGGCCCGAGGCAGCAAAAGCGGTTTCCAGTTCGGCGTCAGTCATTGTCTCTCCCAGCCTTATTCTCGCCATTGGCTAACCCGCTTCCACGCCTTAGGGAAGTGTCATGGTCGATACGCTCTCCATTACGCTTGCCCAGCTCAACCAGTCGGTCGGCGATATTGCCGGCAATGCCACAGCCATGCTCGCCGCGCGCGAACGCGCCCGCGCTGCGGGAGCGGACCTGATTGTGTTCCCCGAAATGCAGCTCATCGGTTATCCGCCCGAAGACCTCGTGCTGAAGCCCGCACTGATCGAGCGCGCGGCGAGCGCATTGGCCGACATGGCGGTGACGACCCTCGACGGTGGCCCCGCAATGCTGGTCGGCAGCGTCTTCGTGCGCGATGGCAACCTCCACAACGGGGTCGCCCTGCTCGACGGGGGCAAGATCGCCGCCGTGCGCTTCAAGCACGAGCTGCCCAATTACGGCACCTTCGACGAGGTCCGCCTGTTCGAGCCCGGCCCGCTGCCCGAACCGATCGTGTTCAAGGGCGTGATGATCGGCCTGCCGATCTGCGAGGATATCTGGCACCCGGACGTGTGCCGCCACCTTGCCGATTTCGGCGCGGAAATGCTGATCTGCATCAACGGCAGCCCCTACGAGATCGACAAGGACACGCTGCGGATCGACGGCGTGGCCAAGCGCCGCGCGGTCGATACCGGCTTGCCGCTGGCCTACCTCAACCGCGTGGGCGGGCAGGACGAACTGGTGTTCGACGGGGCCAGCTTCGTGATCAACGGCGATGGCAGTCTGGCCGTGCAGATGGCCGACTGGGAAGAGCAGGAAGTGCTCACCCGCTGGACCCGCACCGCGCAAGGCTGGCGCTGCGACCGGGGTGAGGTGGCACCCCTCGCCGACCATCCTGAGGATATCTATTGCGCGATGGTGCTGGCGCTGCGCGACTATGTGAACCGCAACCGCTTCCCCGGCGTGGTGCTGGGCCTGTCGGGCGGGATCGACAGCGCGATCTGCGCCGCGATCGCCGCCGATGCGCTTGGGCCGGAGCGGGTGTGGTGCGTCATGCTGCCCAGCCGCTTCACCAGCCAGGAAAGCCTCGACCTCGCCACTGGCTGCGCCAAGATGATCGGCTGCCGCTATGACACGATCCCGATCCAGCCCGCCGTCACCGGCTTCGACGAAATGCTGGCCGGCAGCTTTGCCGATACCCAGGTCGATCTGACCGAGGAGAACCTGCAAAGCCGCATCCGCGGCGTGACGCTGATGGCGCTGTCGAACAAGTTCGGACCGATGCTGCTGACCACCGGCAACAAGAGCGAAATGAGCGTAGGCTATGCCACGATCTATGGCGACATGGCGGGCGGCTATAACCCGCTGAAAGACGCCTACAAGATGACCGTCTTCGCGATCTCGCGCTGGCGCAACGCCCACAAGCCCAAGATCGGGCTTGGCCCGGATGGCCCGGTGATGCCCGAGGGGATCATCACCCGTCCGCCCTCCGCCGAACTCCGGCCCGACCAGAAGGACGAGGATTCGCTGCCGCCCTACCCCGTGCTCGATGCGATCCTGCTGGGGCTGGTCGAACACGAAAAGAGCGTGCCGCAACTGGTCGCCGAAGGGTTCGATCACGATGTCGTCGTGCGGATCGAGCGGCTGCTGCACCTGGCCGAATACAAGCGCCGCCAGGCCCCGCCTGGGGTCAAGCTCGGCACCCGCAACTTCGGGCGCGACCGGCGCTATCCGATCAGTCACGCTTTCCGATCGGCATGACCATGACCGTCACCACCCGTTTCGCCCCGTCGCCGACGGGTTCGCTTCATGTCGGCAACATCCGCACGGCGCTGCACAACTGGCTGCTCGCCAAACAGGCGAGCGGGCGGTTCCTGTTGCGGATCGACGATACCGACCTGGAACGCAGCCGCGAAGAACACGTCGCCAGCATCAAGGCCGACCTTGAATGGCTGGGCCTCCATTGGGACGGCGAGGAGCGCCAGTCGGCCCGTTTCGACCTTTATGAAGCGGAGTTCCAAAAGCTGGTCACCGCAGGGCGGGTATATCGCTGCTACGAGACGGCGCAGGAACTGGAGCTCAAGCGCAAGGTGCTGCTCGGACGCGGGCTGCCGCCGATTTACGACCGCGCGGCGCTGGCGCTGACGGATGCCGACCACGCAGCCAAGGCCGCTGCGGGCGAACAGCCGCACTGGCGCTTCCTGCTGGACCGCGAAGCACCGATCGAATGGAACGACGGGATTCGCGGTGCCCAGCACTTCGACCCCGCCAAGATGAGCGACCCCGTGGTGCGCCGCGCAGATGGGTCGTGGCTCTATCTGCTGCCCTCGGTGATCGACGACGTGGCGATGGGCATCACCGACGTGCTGCGCGGCGAGGACCACGTTTCGAACACGGCAACGCAGGTGCAGATGTTCCGCGCGCTGGGGGCTGAGCCGCCGCGCTTTGCGCACGAGGCGCTGCTGACCGGGACCGAGGGCAAACTGTCGAAGCGGCTCGGCTCGCTCGGCGTTGCCGCGCTGCGCGAGGAAGGGATCGAACCCGAGGCGCTGATCGCGCTGCTGGCGCGGCTCGGCACCTCCGATCCGGTTGACCCGGCGCTTGGCGTCGAGGAACTGGCGGCAAGCTTTACCCTCGCCCACTTTGGCCGCGCGCCCGCCCGCTTCGACGAGGCGGAACTGCACCGCGTCAACGCCGGGATCGTCCACCGCTTGCCCTTCGCCCGCGTCGCGCACCTGCTGCCCGAAGGCATGGATGCAGGCGCATGGGCCGCGATCCGCCCCAACCTGTCGCACATCGGGGAGGCGGCTGAATGGTGGCAGGTGGTCACCGGTCCGATTGCCGCGCCCGCGTTGGAAGGCGAGGACAAGGTCTACCTTGCCGCCGCCGCCGAAGCGCTGGCTGGCGGCGCGGCGGACTGGCAGGCGCTGACCGGCGCACTCAAGGAAAGCACCGGCCGCAAGGGCAAGGCGCTGTTCCTGCCGCTGCGCCTTGCGCTGACCGGCATGGAACACGGGCCGGACATGGCCGCTCTGCTTGGCTTTATCGGCCGCGATGAGGCGCTGGCCCGGCTGCGTTCGGCCGCGGCCTAGGCGTTCGCGCGCGCCCAGCGCACGATGTCCTGCGCCGGGATCGCGCCCGAATGGCGCGCCACTTCGCGCCCGCCCGCAAACAGGATCAGCGTCGGGATCGAGCGGATCTGGTAACGCTGGGCCAGTTCCGGCACGGCCTCGGTATCGACCTTGAGCAGGCGGAAGCGCGGCTCCAGTTCGCGCGCGGCAGCGGCATAGGCCGGGGCCATCGCCTTGCACGGCCCGCACCATTCGGCCCAGAAATCGACCAGTACCGGCAGGCTGCCCTTGCCGACTTGCGCCGCAAAGCCCGCCGCATCGACCGCCAGCGGCGCCCCGGTGAACAGCGGCTGCTTGCAGCGCCCGCAGTTGGGATGGGTGCCCAGCCGCGCCACGGGCACCCGGTTGGGTGCGGCGCAATGCGGACAGGCGACCAGCGCGGGATCGGTCAGGGCGGACATCACGACTTCTCCTCGAAACGGCAATTTCCGCAATGAATTGGGGAGGGCCTTGACCCGGATCAAGGACATGGCGACATTTTAAATTAGTCAGTGCTTATATTCCTTTCGTTTCGGGGCTTAAGCAATGACCAGACTGATGTGGATCCTTCATGCAGTAGTCGCAACGGTGCTGATGGGCATTGGCATTACGGCCGTGCTCGCGATGGCCATGCCCGGCTGGAAGCCCATCGCGGTTGCCGCGGCGATCGGCTTTTTCCTCGCGCTTCCGGTTTCCTATGTGATCGCGCGCAAGATTGAAGCAGCGACGACCTGATCTGATTTCCGGAGACGACCATGCACAAGGATTGGCCCGCCATGGCAGCCGAGCTGTCGGCCGCGATCAAGGAAGTGCGCCTGGGCGCGCCCGAAGTGACCAAGGCCTTTTCGGCGATGGCCCAGGCCGCAACGGCTGGCGGTGCGCTCGACACGCGCACCAAGGAACTGATCGCGCTGGCGATTTCGGTCGCGATCCGCTGCGATGGCTGCGTGGCCTTTCATGCCAAGGCCGCCGTCCAGCAAGGTGCGACCCGCGATGAGATCATGGAGACCATGGGCATGGCGCTCTACATGGGCGCTGGCCCCAGCCTGATGTATGCGGCGCAGGCCGTAGAAGCATACGATCAGTTCGCCGCCGCCGTCCCCAAGTAGTAAAATTTCACGCGGGGCCGACGAAAGGCGGTTTACATTGCGCGGCGGCGCGGGTAGTGGCCCGCGCCATGTTCGCAGTTGCAACCAAGATTATTACCACCAAACCGGCCGCCTTGTGCGGGACGGTTGTGGCGGTGTGCTTGGCCTGAGGCACCCGGACAACCAGCCCCGCGCGAGTTCGCGGGGCTTCTTCCAAACGGGAAAGAAACACCTCGCGCGGCTCCGCAACAACATGGAGTAGTAGTGATGGTGCATCGTTTCGCCCCCGGGCAGCAGCTTAACGTCGGGATCGTCGGCGCAACCGGCGTGGTCGGTTCGACCATGCTGGCAATCCTCAAGGAACGGAACTTTCCGATTGGGCAGCTGCGCCTGTTCGCCTCGGCCCGCTCGGCCGGCAAGGTGGTCGACGGTGTCACCATCGAGGGCGCCGAAACCGCCGATTTCGCAGGGCTTGACGTGGTGCTGTTCAGCGCGGGCGGTTCGACCTCCAAGGCGCTGGCCCCCAAGGTTGCCGCCGCCGGCGCGATCGTGATCGACAACTCCTCGGCCTGGCGCTCGGACCCGGACGTGCCGCTGGTCGTCGCCGAAGTGAACGCGGATGCCATGGCGAACCTGCCCAAGGGCATCGTCGCCAATCCCAACTGCACCACCATGGCCGCGATGCCGGTGCTCAAGCCGCTCCACGACGAAGCCGGGCTCAAGCGCCTGATCGTCTCGACCTACCAGGCGGTCTCGGGCGGCGGCCTTGAAGGGATCGACGTGCTGGCCCGCCAGATCGACCATGTCGGCAACCGCGCGCGCGAGCTGGCCGAAGGCGGCCACGAAGACCTGCTGCCCAAGGCCGAAAAGTGGGCCGTGCCGATCGCGCACAACGTGGTGCCGCTCAACTACGTGCTGGGCGAAGACGACTACACCGAGGAAGAGCTCAAGCTGCGCGATGAAAGCCGCAAGATCCTGGGCATCGCCGGCCTGCCGGTTTCGGGCACTTGCGTGCGCGTGCCGGTGTTCACCGGCCACGCCCTGTCGATCAACGCCGAATTCGACCGCCCGATCAACCCCGAACGCGCGCTCGAACTGCTGGGCAGCGCGCCCGGCGTGGTCGTCACCGCCGTGCCGAACCCGCTCGACGCGACCGGCAAGGACCCGGTCTTCGTCGGCCGCGTGCGCGTTGACCGCACGGTGGACAACGGCCTTGCCTTGTTCGTGGTGGGCGACAATCTGCGCAAGGGCGCAGCGCTCAACGCGGTGCAGATCGCCGAAGCGCTGATCGGGTAATTGTTTTTACTGGTGCGGGAAGGCCATCCGGCCTTCCCGCCCGGAAACTACGCCGTCGCAACCTCGACGGTCTCTTCCCCAGCCGCCTCGAGCAGCTTCTTCTCCACGCTCTTGAGGCGCGCAGCGGAATCGAGCTTTTCGCCGAGCAGGTCGGTCACATAGAACGTGTCGGCCGCGCGTTCGCCATAGGTGGCGATGTGGGCGGAATGGACCATCAGCTTGGATTCGAACAGCGCCCGCGCCAGCCGGTTGAGCAGCGCCGGGCGGTCGCGCGCGTTGACTTCGACCACGGTGAAGCGGTTCGAGGCGTCGTTGTCGAACAGCACCACCGGGCGCACTTCGAAGGCATCGGCGCGCGGGCGGGCGAGCGGGCGGGCGGCGAGTTGCGGCACCAGCTTGATCTTGTTGGCCAGGGCATCCGCGATCATGGTCTTGATCCGGGCGAGCTGGCTGTCTTCCGAGAACGGCCGGCCGAGCGGGTCCTGCACCAGGAAGTTATCGACCGCCATGCCGTTCTTCGCGGTGTGGATGCGCGCGTCGATGATGTTGCCGCCAGCGAGGTGAATCCCGCCAGCGATCCGGTAGAATAGCCCCGGATGGTCCGCCGCGATCACCGTGACCAGCGTTGCGCCGCGCGCCGCGTAATACTCGGTATGAACGTCGAGCGCCTGCCCCTTGGCCGCATCGAGCTGGGTAAGGTTCATCGCCACGATGTCTTCGGGCTCGGCGATCCAGTAGGCATCGCTCATCAGCTTGCCGAGCTTTTCGACCAGCTTCGCCTGCCCGCCAAGCCGTTCGGATACCTTGGCCCGCTTAGCCGCGATACGCTCTGCGCGGCCATGCTGAACGTGGCCCAGCCGCAGGCGTTCTTCGGCCGCGTCGTAGAGTTCGTGAATCAGCTGGCGCTTCCAGCCGTTCCACACTCCCGGCCCGACCGCGCGGATATCGACGATGGTGAGGAGCGAAAGCAGCCGCAGCCGCTCGACCGACTGCACCTGTTCGACAAAATCGCTGATCGTCTTGAAATCGGCGAGATCGCGCTTGAAGGCGGTGGCGCTCATCAAGAGATGTTGGCGCACGAGCCAGGAGACCAGCGCGGTCTCTTCCGGGCTCAGGCCCAGGCGCGGCCCCAGCTTCAGCGCCACTTCAGCGCCCAGTTCCGAATGGTCGCCGCGCCGCCCCTTGGCGATGTCGTGCATCAGGATCGAGACATAGAGCGCGCGGCGGTTCGCGACCTTGTGAATCATCGTCGTGGCCAGCGGGTGATCCGCCTGCATTTCGCCCTTTTCGATCTTCGCCATCAGCCCGATCGCGCGGATCGTGTGCTCGTCCACCGTATAGTGGTGGTACATGTCGAACTGCATCTGCGCGTTCACGCGGCCGAAATCAGGGATGAAGCGGCCGAACACGCCCGCTTCGTTGAGCCAGCGCAGCACGGTTTCGGGATCATTCCGGCTGGTCAGCAGATCGAGGAACAGGGCATTGGCACGCGGATCGCTGCGCACTGTATCGACCAGCCGCGCATCGCGTACCGCAAGGCGCATCGCCTCGGGGTGAACTTCGAGCCCGTTCTGGTCGGCCAGTGCGAAGATTTCGAGCAACCGGGCCGGGTCTTCGGCAAACCAGTTATCGCCCGGCACGTTTATCCGCCCGCCGAACACGACATAGCCCCGCAGCATCCGCCGCCGCGCCCGGAACCCCGCGAGCAACCCGCGCGGTTGCTTCTTGGCGAACTGATCGTCAAGCTGGGCCAGGAACAGGCCGGTGAGATGCCCGACCCGCTTCGCCTGCAGGAAGAAGTACTGCATGAAGCGCTCAACCGCGCTCTTGCCCGGACGATCTGCGAACTGCATCCGGGTGGCGACTTCGCGCTGCAGGTCGAAGGTCAGCCGGTCTTCGGCCCGGCGGGTGATCGTATGGAGGTGGCAGCGCACCGCCCAGAAGAAGTTTTCCGCGCGGCGAAAGGCGCGGTATTCGGTCGGTGTCAGCAGGCCGACATCGACCAGTTCCGACACATCGCGCACATGGTGGATGTACTTGCCGATCCAGTAGAGCGTGTGAAGGTCGCGCAGCCCGCCCTTGCCCTCTTTCACGTTGGGTTCGACGACATAGCGGCTGTCGCCCAGCCGCTTGTGCCGCTCGTTGCGCTCGGCCAGCTTTTCGGCGACGAACTGGCGCTCCGTCCCCGCCACGACTTCGGCCCAGAAGCGGGCCTGCGCTTCATCGAACAGGGCCTGATCGCCCCACACATAGCGCCCTTCGAGCATCGCGGTGCGGATCGTCAAGTCGGCGCGCCCCATCCGCACGGTATCGTCAAGCGAGCGGCTGGAATGGCCGACCTTCAGCCCCAGATCCCACAGGAAATAGAGGATCGCCTCGATCACCTGCTCGCACCACGGGGTTTGCTTGATCGGGGTGATGAAGGCGATGTCGACATCCGAATGCGGCGCCATTTCGCCGCGCCCATAGCCGCCCACCGCCATGATCGTGAGCCGTTCGCCCGAAGAGCGGTTGCTGGCCCGGTAAATATCACCAACCACGTGATCGTGGATCACGCGCACCAGCTGGTCGATCAGGAACGCCTGGGCCTCGGCGCAGTCGTGCCCGGCCGAGGGTTTTTGCGCCAGGCGCGCCGCGATTTCCGAGCGCCCCTGCGCCAGCGCGCCGCGCAGCCGTTCGACCACGGCCGGCCGGGCCGCCGCCGCGCCGCGCTCGCTGACAAGCTGCGCGATATCGTCGGCCAGCACTCGCCGGTCGACAATCGCGCGCTGGTTGGCAATCCGGTTATGGTTCACTTGCTCGCAGCCTGCTCGCTTTCCCAGACAGGCAGGTAACGGGCCTTGAGTGCGCGCTTGTCAACCTTTTCGGTACCGAGCCGCGGCAGCGCCTCACTGACTTCCCACATCTTCACCGGCACCTTGAATGGCGCGATATGGGCCTGCAGGAATTCGCGCAGCTTGTCTTCGGGCAGGTCGGCGCCGTCCTCGGGCAGATACACCGCCACGGGCAGCTCGCCAAAGCGCTCGTCCGGCACGCCGAACACGCTGGCCTCGGCCACGTCGGGGTGGGCATAGATCGCCTGCTCCACCTCGATGCAGCTGATGTTCTCGCCGCCGCGGATGATGATGTCCTTCTTGCGGTCGACGATGAAGACATAGCCGTCCGCGTCGAGATAGCCGAGATCGCCCGAGCGGAACCAGCCATCGGGCATGATTGCCTGGCGGGTCGCCTCCTCGTTCTGCCAGTATCCGGTGAAATTGCAGACCGAGCGCAGCGAAATCTCGCCCATCTCGCCGGGGCCGAGCACCTTGCCGTTATCGTCGAGCGCGGCGATTTCCATCAGCGGCTTGGTTGCCGTACCCGTCGAACCGGGCTTGGCCAGATAGTTCTCGTTGAGGTTGCCCGCCCCCACGCCGTTGGTTTCGGTGAGGCCATAGCCCAGCAGCGGGAAGGCGTGGGGCAGCGCTTCCTTGATCCGCCGCACATGTTCGACCGGACGCGGCGCGCCGCCACCGGCAAAGGCGGTGCAACTGGTAAGGTCGTACTTGTCACGATTGGGATGGGTCGCGATTTCGAAGCTCATCAGCGGGACGCCAACGAAATAGGTGACCTTCTCCTTCTCGATCAGGCGCATCGCTTCTTCCGCGTCCCACTTGGACATCAAGACCAGCTTGCGTCCGATCGCGATCGACTGAAGGAACAGCGGCACTTCGCCCGTCACATGGAACAGCGGCACGTTGACCAGGCTGCACGGCTGCATGGTCGGCGCCTCGCCGCGCCCGGCCATGATGGTGAGGATCGTCAGGGTCTGGGCGATATAGCTGAAAGTGCCCTGCACCACCGCTCGGTGGTTGCTGACCGCGCCCTTGGCCTGGCCCGTGGAGCCCGAGGTATATAGCAGGGTCGCCAGGTCATCGCCAGTCAGTTCCGGCAGCGGCGTATCCATGCCGCCCCCACGCGAAAGAACGGCGGAAAGGCCCTGCTCATAGCCGCAATCATGCTCGAACAGCACGAATTCGGCGTTATGCGTCAGCCCGTCCATCCGCGCGGCGCGCTGCTTGTCGGCCAGCACCAGCTTGCATCCAGCCAGTTCGATCCCGGCAACCATTTCCTCGCCGGTCCACCAGCCATTGAGCAGCGTGGCGCAGCCGCCCGCCATCAGCACGCCGAGATAGGCAATGATCCAGTTATTCGAATTGCGCGCCGCGATCCCTACCCGGTCGCCCTTTGCGACGCCGCAGCCCGCAACCAGCGCGCCGGCCACGTGGCGTGCGGCCTTGCCGACTTCGGCAAAGGTCATGCGAAAATCGCCGTCGACCAGGAATTCGGTATCGCCATGCTGGGCGCAATATTGTTCGATATAGTGCGCCAGCGAGGGCGGCGCGCCCTTGATCATCGGCACGGTCCAGCCGCCGGCATCGAACGGCACGGTTTCCAACGGGCCGCCCGGTGCGGAAAGGGCCGCAACGGCGTTGATCATGGCAGTGTCGAGTTCGCTCGGCATGTGAATTCCTTCATCCCAACGGTTGTAGGCGGCGGCCCCTTCCCCGCGCCGGTATAACCGGGTTTGTCACCCGGCTTGCTCTGTGCCAGAAGGCCCGCGCCGGTGCTTGCGCGCACCGGAACCGTCTGGTCCGGTTCGTTTAAGAGGTAAGCTCCTTGCTGTCACTATCACTCGACCTTGCAGCGCTCGATCTTCCCGGGCTCTTCCACCTTGCGTCGGCTGCTGCCGGACAGGAGCCGATCCACTGGATCGACCTGGGGCTGAAGAACTACCTGTTCGCCTTCAATACGCCGCTCGGCGAATTCCAGCTGCGCTGGTACAGCCTGGCCTATCTTGCCGGGATTCTGCTGGGCTACTGGCACCTTTCCCGGATGCTGAAGGCCCCCGGCGCGCCGATGGCGCAGCGCCATGCCGACGACCTGTTCTTCTATTGCACGCTGGGCATCATCCTGGGCGGACGGCTGGGCTATGCCACCTTCTATACCGGCGGCAATTCCGATTTGCCGAGCCTTTGGGCCCATCCCACGGAACTGCTGCAGTTGTGGAACGGGGGGATGAGCTTCCACGGCGGCCTGATCGGCGTGGTGCTGGCGATCGCCTGGGTTTCGTGGCGCGGCGGGCTGAATTTCCTGCGCGTGGCCGATTACATCGCGGTCTGCGTGCCCTTCGGGATGATGTTCGGGCGCCTCGCCAACTTCGTCAATGGCGAGCTGTGGGGCCGCGTCGCGGGTGAAGGCGTGCCCTGGGCGATGGTCTTTCCGAACGCGGGGCCGCTCGCGCGCCATCCCAGCCAGCTTTACGAGGCGGGCCTCGAAGGGCTGGCGATGGTGATCGTGATGCTGCTGCTATTCTGGAAGAGCCGCGCGCGCTGGCGCCCCGGCCTGCTGGTCGGCACCTTCACGCTGGGGATCGCGATTGCCCGATTCGTCGTCGAATTCTACCGCGAGCCCGATGCGCAGCTGCAGGAATTCGCCATGCGCACCGGCCTGTCGATGGGCCAGTGGCTGACCGTGCCGCTGATGCTGATCGGCCTGGTCTTCATGGCCCGCGCGCTGCTGCGTCCGGCGCTGGGCGCGGCCACGCCAACCCCGCAATGAGCGAAGCGCCCGCCAATCAGAACCAAGCCGAAGCGCCCAAGGAGCCATTGGCGGCGATCTTCCGGCGGCTGATCGGCAACACCGGGCCGATCAGCCTGATGCACTACATGGGCGAATCGAACGCTCGCTACTATTCGTCGAAGGATCCGCTGGGCAGCGCCGGAGACTTCGTTACCGCGCCCGAAATCAGCCAGATGTTCGGCGAACTGATCGGGCTGTGGCTGGCCGACTTCTGGATCCGCGCCGGGCGGGAAGAGCCGGTGCATTATATCGAGCTTGGCCCGGGCCGGGGCACCCTCGCGGCGGACGCGCTGCGCGTTGCCAAGCGCTATGGGCTGGAACCCTCGGTGCACTTCGTCGAAACCTCGACCGCGCTCAAGGACATCCAGCTCGCCGCCATCCCCGGCGCGCAGTGGCATCATGACCTGTCGACGATCCCGGCCTATGGCCCCGTGCTGATCGTCGCCAACGAATTTCTCGATGCTCTGCCGGTGCGGCAACTGGTCAAGACCGAGGACGGCTGGCGCGAACGCATGGTGATCCCGGAAGGCGAGCGTTTTGCCTGCATCGCCGGCGGCCAGCCGATGGACGCCGCCGTGCCCGAAGCGCGGCGCAATGCCCCGATCGGCACGATCATCGAGACTTGCCCGGGGGCCGCGGCGACCGTTTACGAAGTGGCCGGACGGCTGAGAGACCAGGGCGGCGCCGCGCTGTTCATCGACTATGGCCACGACGAGATCCGCGACGGATCGACCCTCCAGGCCGTGCGCGCCCACCTCAAGGTCGATCCCTTCGTCGGGCCGGGCGAGGCCGACCTTACCGCCCACGTGGACTTCGCCACCCTCGCCCCGATCGCCCAGTCGCGCGGGGTGAAATGGCTCGGCACGGTCCCGCAAGGGCGCTGGCTGCGCAATCTCGGCATCGAGACCCGCGCCGAAGCGCTTGCCACCGTTGCCCCGCAGCACACCGCCGCGATCCACGCCGCCAGGGACCGGCTGATCGGCGAAGGCCAGATGGGCCTGCTGTTCAAGGTAATGGGCCTCGCCGCGCCAACCTGGCCGGACGGGGCCGGGTTTTAAGGAGCAGTCGGCGGGATTCGATGGTTTCGTCTGAAAGCGGCCTGTCCGGATACGACAACATTGCGGACATAGCAGTTTCAGGCAAAGAGGGCGCTCGGATGAGGAAGGCGTCATGACCCCGGTAGCCCAAATCGAACTCCTGGAGCAGCAGCTCCGCGCGGCGATGCTTGC
>NZ_JAYSBK010000056.1:0-19773 GCF_041915465.1 Novosphingobium sp.
TTGATCGCGGTCGTGGTCTTGCCCACCCCGCCCTTCTGATTGGCAATCGCTACGCAAATCACGGCTTTTTTCCTTTCCGGCCAACGAGCTTGCCAACAATCACCCCGGCATCGGCATCACTGAGCGACTGTTCCACGTGGAACTTGTGCTGCCAGCCCTTGAGTTCCTGCAATTCTTGCAGGGCTGACCGCCCTTTGGGCAACAGCCAGGTCGTGTCGACTGTGGACAAGCGTGCGGATAGATCAAGCAGCTTGGGCAGCGGCGCAAAGGCCCGTGCCGAAATGACGCGAAATTCGCGCGTCGGCATGAGTTCCAGCCGTGTCCCGACGACTTGCGCGCGATCCAGCCCCAGCGCGATTCGCGCACGCTCCAGCCACTCGACCCGGCGAGCGCGCGCTTCGACCATGACGACCTCGCATTCGGGTCGCAGCGCCGCGATCACCAGCCCAGGGAATCCCGCGCCAGTTCCCAGGTCGAGCCAGGGTGAGCATGTTCCACGTGGAACATAAGTGAGCAACTGCGCCGAATCGACGATGTGCCTCAGCCAGACCGATTCAAGGCTGGCCGCGGAAACAAGGTTCTGGCGTTGGTTCTCGTCCGCCAGCATGGCGACCAGCAATTCGAGCCGGCCCGCCGCCGCTTCGTCCCATTCGGGCAGCGCCGCGAGCCACTCACGCGCCTGATGTTCGCTGTCGAGGATCATGCCGCCCGCCTTCGCGCATGGACCAGCAGAGCTGCAAGCGCAGCCGGCGTGATGCCCGGGACGCGCCCCGCAGCAGCCAGCGTGTCGGGCCTGGCCTTGGACAGCCGCTCCACCATTTCGCGCGAAAGCCCGGGGATTGCGGCATACGGAAAGTCATCCCCCAGTGCCAGCTGTTCAGCCGCGCGCAGATCCTTGAGCTCGCCTTCCTGCCGCGCGAGATAGGGCGCATAGGCCGCATCTTCGGCCACTTCCTCGGCAAGGTCGCGATCAGTCAGCAAATCCGGGTCGAGCCATGGGGTAAGTCCAGCCACGTCCACTCCGGCAAAGCGCAGCCATTCGCGCAGGCTAAGCCGTCCGGCATCGGCACGTACCGGAAGCCCGGCACGCACCATTTCATGGCCGGTAGCGGTCTCGCCGAGCGCGGCATCGAGCTTGGCTCGCGCCTGCTCGCGCCGGGTGAACCATGCAAGCCGCTCGTCACCAATGCAGCCGATCGCCAGGCCGAGCGGCGTCAGCCGCGACGACGCATTGTTTGCCCGCAGCCGCAGACGGTACTCGGCCCGCGCCGTCAGCATTCGGTAGGGCTCCGAAACCCCGTGCAGCGTCAGATCGTCGATCATCACCGCCATATAGCTGTTTGCGCGATCGATCGCGGGTCCCTCACGGCCAAGCACGGCCGCTGCCGCATGGAGACCTGCAACCAGGCCCTGGGCCGCCGCCTCTTCGTAACCTGTCGTTCCGTTGATCTGACCGGCGCAATAGAGCCCGGGGATCGCACGCAGTTCAAGTGTTGGGCGCAAGGCGCGGGGATCAATATGATCGTACTCCACCGCATAGCCCGGCACGACCATCTCCACCGCCTCAAGCCCCTCCATCGTGCGCAGCATTTCAAGCTGGACGTCTGCGGGCAGCGAGGTGCTGATGCCGTTTGGATAGACCAGATGTGTGTCCAGGCCCTCGGGCTCCAGGAAAACCTGGTGTCCATCGCGGTCGGCAAAGCGGTGGATTTTGTCCTCGATCGATGGGCAATAGCGCGGTCCGGACGCGCCAATCGCGCCAGAAAAAAGCGGCGAACGGTGCAGGTTCGCTCGGATGACGTCGTGACTGCGCTGATTGGTGCGGGTGATCGCACAAAACACCTGCGGCAGCACTCGGCCGGCGCCAAGCGGCGACATTGTCCAGGGATCGGCATCCGACGGTTGTTCGTCGAGCCGCACCCAGTCAATCGTCCGCCCATCAAGGCGCGGCGGCGTTCCAGTCTTGAGGCGGGCCATCGGCAGACCGGCGCCCCGCAGCTGTTCGGCCAGCTTCTGGGCCGAAGCTTCGCCAATCCGACCACCGACAATCCGTTCTTCCCCGCGAAACAGCACGCCGCCAAGGAACGTCCCGGTACAAAGCACGATGGCACCCGCTTCGATCACAGTGCCATTGGCCAACTCGATCCCGCTCACGCGTTCGCCCGAAAAGCGCAGCGCCGCGGCTTCTCCTTGCACAAGGGTCAGGTCCCCCAGCCGCCCAAGCAGATTCTGAACCGCGGCCTTGAACCGCTTGCGGTCGGCCTGGATGCGCGGCCCCTGCACCGCGCTACCCTTGGAGCGGTTGAGCATGCGGTAATGGATCGCCCCCGCATCGGCGGCGCGCGCAATGATCCCGTCAAAGGCATCGACCTCGCGCACAAGGTGGCCTTTGCCCAGACCGCCAATCGCGGGATTGCAGCTCATTGCGCCGATCGCGGCAAGGTCAAAGCTGACCAGCGCGGTGCGTGCGCCCATGCGCGCGGCCGCCGCAGCCGCTTCCACCCCGGCGTGCCCGCCGCCGATGACGATGATGTCGAAGGATTGCATGGCTTCCGCCTTAGCGCAGGCCTGTTTCACGTGGAACAGGTTTGAACATCAAACACGCCGAGCCGACGATGTTTCACGTGAAACACATTAGCGGCTTGCTTCACTTGCCAATGCAGAAGCGCCCAAACAGCGTGTCGAGCATATCCTCGGTCGTGGTTCGACCGAGCAACGCATCGAAGGCAAGCCGCGCCAGACGCAGGCTTTCGGCCACCAGCAACGGATCGGTCAGGTTCGCGCCCGAATCGAGCGACTGCGCAGCTTCGGCAAGCAAGCGGTGTTGACGCTGGTTCAAAGCCGCCTCCCCCGGCTTGGGCATGACCTGCCGGGCAAGCGCGATCAGATCCTGGCGCAGGGCATCCATCCCCACCCCGCTCACCGCCGAAAGCCGATGGCGCGGCGCCGCCTTGGTCCGATGCCCCGCGCGGTCGGCCTGAGCCTCGATTTCCCAGGCCCCTTCCGGTCCCTCCCCTTCCGGACCAAGCCACAGCACAAGATCGGCGCTGCCAAGCGCAGCCTTGGCCCGCTCAACGCCGATCGCCTCAATCATATCCTCGGTCGCCTCGGTTAGGCCGGCCGTATCGACGAAGCGGAACGGCACACCAGCAAGCGCGACGGGATGGGTCAGAAGATCGCGGGTTGTCCCGGCAATCGGGGCGGTAATGGCCGCATCGAATTCAACCAAGGCATTGAAAAGCGTGCTCTTCCCGGCATTCGGTGGTCCGGCGAGGACGACCTTGAACCCTTCGCGCAGCACTTCCGCCCGGGGCCGGGCAAGCCACTGGGTGATCTCGCCCTCAAGCCCAACCAGACGCGCGGCAAAGTCCGGGGGGAGCGCGGCGACGTCGTCCTCGTCCGCAAAATCGAGCACGGCCTCGACCGCGGCCGACAGGACCAACAGCCGATCGCGCCAGTCATCGACCACGCGCGAGAACGCCCCGCCCGCCAGTGCGAGCGCGGACTGCCGCTGCAACTCGGTTTCGGCGCTGAGCAGGTCGGCCAGCCCTTCGGCTTCGGCCAGATCGATCCGGCCATTGGCAAAGGCGCGTCGGGTGAACTCGCCAGCCTGTGCGGGACGCAAGCCCTCGATCCGCACCAGCACCGCTTCCAGCGCCGCAACCACGGCGCGCCCGCCGTGGCAATGCAGTTCCAGCGTGTCTTCGCCAGTAGCTGTCTGCGGACCCGGCAACCACAGCGCCAGCACCCGGTCGATCACCTCGTCCCGCTCATCCCGCAGGGTCGCCGCAACGGCGCGGCGCGGCGGCAAGCGGCGCCCGGTCAGCGCCTCCATCGCCGCACCGGCCAGCGGCCCACTGACCCGCACAACCGCAATCGCCGCGGGCGGCGCTCCGCTCGACAAGGCAAAGATCGTGTCGGTCATGTGTCAGTCCGCCCCGGCCCCGCCAGGCAGAGCCCGATGCTCAATCCTCTTCCGACTTCTTCTTCGATGCGCCACCGGTAAAGGCGTTGCCGCTTTCCATGAACTGCTGGAACAGCTTCATCCCCATCTGGCCCATCGGTGCGAGGCCCTTGGCGATGTCTTGCAGCTGGTCCACGTTGGCCGCGCCTTTCATGCCCTTGGCGATCGCATCGACATAGAACTGGTTGGCCTTGGACACATCGGGCAAGCCCAGGAACTGCCGCGCTTCTTCGGGCGTGCAGTCGATCTCAACATGGACTTTCATAGTGTTCTCCTTGGGCGAGCAAATGCTCTCACGGCCCCAGTTCCCGTCTGCAAAGCTGGCATAGGCCCTTGGCAAAGTCCACGCCAAGCGTAAGGGTTCGCCAAACACGAAGATATCCGGAGCAAAGCGATGACTGAAACGGTCCAGATCCCCACGCTCGATGGCACTGCCACGATCCCCGCCTATGTCGCGCGTCCCACAGGCAAGCCCAAGGCCGCAATCATTGTCATTCCCGAAATCTTCGGGGTGAACTCCGGCATCCGCCAGAAGTGCGACAAGTGGGCCGCCGCCGGTTACCTGGCGGTCGCGCCCGACATCTTCTGGCGCTTTGCCCCGGGCGTCGAGCTCAATCCCGACGTGCCGGACGAATTGCAGGAAGCCTTTGGCTATTTCCAGCAGTACGATCCGAATGGCGGCGTCTACGATATCGAAGCGGCAATCCACTGGGCACGGCGCGAAGGCGCGGCCAAGGTTGGCTGCGCCGGCTACTGCCTCGGCGGCCGGCTCGCCTATATGGCGGCGGCGCGCACCGACATCGATGCCTCGGTCGGCTATTACGGCGTGATGATCGACACAATGCTGAACGAGGCTCACGCCATCGCCAACCCGCTGATGCTGCACATTCCGACCGCCGACCACTTCGTCGGTCCGGAAGCCCAGGCTGCAATCCATGCTGCCCTTGACGGTCATCCCAAGGTGACGCTGCACGATTACCTCGGCGAGGACCATGGCTTTGCCGCCGAAATGGGCGATCGGCGCAGTGAGGAAGCCGCCGTACTGGCTGATAGCCGCACCGCCGCCTTCCTTGCGGAGCACCTGGCATGAGCACGGCACACGCCGGCGTTGCGGCCTGGCACGCGTACATGAACAGCCAATGCGACGCCGCGCTGCTCTCTGCCCAGATCGCCGACGATGCGGTGTTTCACTCGCCGGTCGTACACACCCCGCAAGAGGGCAAGGCCAAGGTCATGATGTACCTGCTGGCCGCCGCCAAGGTGCTGGGGAATGACAGCTTCCGCTATGTCCGCGAGCTGGTCGACGGGCAGGACGCGCTCCTTGAATTCACTGCCGAGATCGACGGGATCAAAATCAACGGGATTGACCTGATCCGCTTCGGCGATGACGGAAAGATCAAGGATTTCAAAGTTATGGTTCGCCCGCTCAAGGCGGTGAACAAGCTTTGGGAAATGATGGCGGCGCAGCTTCAGGCGGCCGGCTGATCGCCCAGCGAGCGGCGCAGGAACGCCAGCCGCTCTACCACCGGAGCCAGCGGAAGGTCGAGCGGGTCATAGCCATAGCGACGCCAGGCGGCGGTGACCGCCTCGTCGCTGGCCACGGCCTGCTCCCAGTCCTGGATCCGCTCCGCATCCTGCACATAGATTGCCGCCCAGGCTGGCGCGCGCAGGATCGGGCCATCGTAGCGTAGCTGTCGACAGGCCTTGTCCACGCCGGCAGGCACCGACAGGCCTGAGACTTCAAGAAAACCGACCACATCGGGTAGCCCCCGGTCGAACAACACGGTTGCGCCCTGCCCTGCTGCGGCCTCGAACTCGCGCGCGTGGCCTTCGACCATGGCTTCGGCAAAACCCAGCGGATCAGCCTCGCGTAGCTCCACTCCGCCCGGCTGCTGCAGGATCCTGCGGGCCACTTCAGCCGAGGTGGCGAACCCGGCAACAGAGGCTGCATCCAGCAACGTGGTCTTGCCCGCCCCCGGCGCGCCGGTCAGTACGGCATGGCGGGGCAGAAGGATGGTCACGCGGTTGACGATCCGTTGATCCGCAAACCTCCGCCAGCGCTCCATTCAGCCTCAAGCGGCGGTTCCCACATCCCCTCCATGAAGTCGAACATCTGGCGGTCGACTTCCATGGCGAAGGTTTCGCCGCGCTCCTTGTTGCGGCGGTTGACGCGGTACCAGCGCTCGCCCGCGGGGACATCGACGAAATGAACCACGACGCTGAGCTTGGCTTCGGCCGCAAGCGCGCGGAACTTGTCGCGATGCACCTTCTTCGTGAAACCAAGGTCAAGCAGCGCCGGAACGCCGCGCGCAGCCAGTTGACGCGCAAGGGAAAAGATCTGCGCCTCGCAGCGGTCGATCCGCTCCATCATCCATTGGAACTGGATCGGCTGCGGGCTGTCTGGCCCGAACAGCCCGGTCATCCATTCGTCGATAGAAAACCGCACGCCGCCCAGCTCGTCGGCCAGGCGGCGGGCATAGGTAGTCTTGCCAGCGCCGGTGCAGCCGACAATCAGGATCATGTCGGCTGTCATGGTGCCTGCTTACTGATTCATCGTGGCGAAGAAATCTTCGTTGGTCTTGGAATCCTTCATCTTGTCGAGGAGGAATTCCATCGCGTCGATCGTGCCCATCTGCATCAGGATGCGGCGCAGGACCCACATCTTCGAAAGCTTATCCTTGCCGACCAGCAGTTCTTCCTTGCGGGTGCCGGACTTGCCGACATCGAGCGCCGGGAAGATGCGCTTGTCCGCAACCTTGCGGTCGAGCACGATTTCCGAGTTACCGGTGCCCTTGAATTCTTCAAAGATCACTTCGTCCATGCGGCTGCCGGTGTCGATCAGCGCAGTGGCGATGATCGAGAGCGAACCACCTTCCTCGATGTTGCGCGCCGCGCCGAAGAAGCGCTTGGGGCGTTGCAGGGCGTTGGCGTCGACACCGCCGGTCAGCACCTTGCCCGACGAGGGAACGACGGTGTTGTAGGCGCGGCCAAGGCGGGTGATCGAATCCAGCAGGATCACCACGTCGCGCTTATGCTCGACCAGGCGCTTGGCCTTTTCGATAACCATTTCAGCAACTTGCACGTGGCGCGTGGCGGGTTCGTCAAAGGTCGAGGAGATCACCTCGCCCTTCACGCTGCGCTGCATGTCGGTGACTTCCTCGGGGCGTTCGTCGACCAGCAGGACGAGCAGGAACACTTCGGGGTGGTTGTCGGTGATCGCCTTGGCGATGTTCTGGAGCAGCACGGTCTTACCCGTGCGCGGCGGCGCCACGATCAGCGCGCGCTGGCCCTTGCCCTGCGGGCTGATGATATCGATCACGCGGGCCGACTTGTCCTTGACCGTCGGGTCGAGCGTATCGAGGTTGAGGCGCTCATCGGGATAGAGCGGGGTCAGGTTGTCGAAATTGACGCGGTGGCGGACCGCTTCGGGATCGTCGAAGTTGACGCTGATCAGCTTGATGATCGCGAAATAGCGTTCGCCGTCCTTGGGCGCGCGGACCTCGCCTTCAACCGTATCGCCAGTGCGCAGGCCCCATTTGCGGACCTGGTTGGGCGAGACGTAGATATCGTCGGGACCGGCGAGGTAGTTCGCCTCAGGGCTGCGCAGAAAGCCGAAGCCATCGGCCAGGACTTCGATCGTCCCGATCCCCAGGATCTGCTCGCCATCTTCGGCCAGTTCCTTGAGGATGGCGAACATCAGGTCCTGCCGGCGCAGGGTTGATGCGCTTTCGACGCCCAACTCTTCGGCCATTTCGACCAGCTCGGCGGAGGTTTTCTTCTTGAGTTCTTTAAGATGCATTTTCGTCTCGTTCAGAGAATTTGGATCGTGCTGGCCGGCGGGTCATAGGGCTTGGAGAAAGCGGACCTTGGTGCGTGGCATGAAGAGCCAGCGCGTTTGCCGGGTGCAAGGCGCACATAGGCCGTGCGCGGCCTCAGGTCAATTATCGGTGCTCTTCCAGGTGCGGCAAAAGAACGGTTCAGCCACAATTACGCATCTGGTCGCAAAGTCAGCCCAAATCGCTTCAGCGTTGCACCCTTTGCACCTGCGGTACCTCAACGTCAGGCAACTGAGGTGAAACCTTCTTCAGATCGGCTTCACGCGCCAGGATCTCGGCGCTGCAGCGCCTGAGGTCTTCGACCAAGCGCGACTCTGTATATTCCGGATCCTGCAACAAGCTGCCGACATGTCCGGCCAGGTCGAAACCCGGCGAGCGACCATCGATCTTGCCAGCGAAGTATAGCATCGAAGACAGCATTTTTTCCTTGTCTTCGGGCTTCATTGCCAATGAATACATTGCGCTGAAGCTGGCTACGCAGTGCATATCCTGAAGGTCGGCATTGCTGGGTTGAACAGCGGCGGCAGCGGCAGCAATCACGACAAAAATCATCGTCTGCCTCCTCGAAACGTGCTGGATTTCGGGTGGTGTTATCCGAACGGCTTCAAAATTACCATGATCACGATCACCGCCGCGGCCATGCCCGGAACTTCGTTCAGCAGGCGCAGCTTCGTGCCGGTCAGGCGGCGTTCGCCTTTCGCCAAAGCCACGTGATAGCCCGCCAGCCAAACATGATAAGCACTGAGCGCGAGCACGAAGGCCAGCTTCACATGGAACCAGGGCTGGGCAAAGGCGCCGATCACCATCGCCAGGGCCAGCCCCAGCAGCCACGTGATGCACATCGCTGGCCACATGATGATCCGCAGCAGCTTGCGCTCGCGATCGGTCCACACGGCGTTCTCAGGCGATTCTGGAGCGGCTTCCTGATGGTAGACGAAGTAGCGCGGCAGCATGAACAGTCCGGCCATCCAGAAGATCACGAAGATCACGTGGCCAGCCTTGAGCCAGAGATAGGTCATCGCGAGTACCTCTTCCATTCAACCTATATAGCGGCTCAGCGCCAGCCGCGCACGATCCCCAGCAGCTCTGATACATTTTCGAGCGGCGTGGTCTGACCGATGCCGTGGCCCAGGTTGAACACGTGCGGTCGGTCGGCAAAGGCTTCGAGCACGCGCAAGGCCTGCTTTTCCATCTCCGCCCCGCCCGACAGCAGCAGCAGCGGATCGAGGTTGCCCTGCACCGGCATGCCCGCCGGCAATTCGCGCGCGGCCCAGACCGGGTCGATGGTTTCGTCGATGCCCACGGCATGAACTCCGGTCTCGCGGGCATAAGCGCCCAGCTTTTCGCCCGAACCCTTGGGAAAGCCAATTACCGGCACATCGGGGAAGCGCGCCTTGATCCGCGTGGTAATGGCCGCGTTGGGTGCAATCACCCAGCGTTCGAACTCGGCCGGTGCAAGGCTCCCCGCCCAGCTGTCGAACAGCTGCACCGCTTCCGCGCCCGCGATGATCTGGCCGGCGAGATAGTCCACGGTCACCTCGACGATCGCATCGATGATCGCCTGGAACGCCGCCCGGTCACGATAGGCCATGGCGCGCGTCTCGTGCTGGTCGCGGCTGCCTTCGCCATTGACCATGTAGGTTGCGACCGTCCACGGACTGCCTGCAAAGCCCAGCATGGTCTTGTCGGCGGGAAGCTGGGCCTTCACCAGGCGCACCGTCTCATAGATCGGATCGAGCCGCTGGGGCACGGCGCTGAGCGCTTCCAGCCCGGCATCGACCAATCGGGGCGAAAGGTGCGGACCTTCGCCCACCAGGAACTGCAAGTCCTGCCCCATCGCATAGGGCACGATCAGGATGTCGGAAAACAGGATTGCCCCGTCGAAGCCATAGCGGCGGATCGGCTGGATCGTGATCTCGGCGGCAGCCTCGCTGTCATAGACTAGGGCCAGGAACCCGCCCTTTTCCGCACGCAAGGCGCGGTATTCGGGAAGGTAGCGTCCGGCCTGACGCATCAGCCAGACCGGCCTGGGGCGCACGTTTTCACCGCGCAGGGTACGAAGGAGCAAACCGGGCATCGCGTGGGAATCCAATCAAATACAAATAAGATTCTATAAGGATGATGAGTGTTGTTGGCCTGTGGATAGCGCGAACAAGCGCGCCTTGCCTGAATTGTCCCGCCGTGAACAGGGGTAAGCGCAACCCGACTCGTTATCGCGACGCGTCAAGCACAGGTTATCCGCCTTATCCCCAGGCTGTGGGGAACACTTTCCACCTGTCCACAAGTGTCCTGCCAAGATGCCGGTAGCGGGGGTGGAATCCACTCCGGAACTTGTCCGCCGGTTCCTCCCGTGGTTTATGAGCGCATTCATCCACAGGACGGCCATAACCAGCAGATGTCCCGCCATCATCTCCACCTCCTGTCGGATTCGACCGGCGAAACGCTTGAAATGGTGGCCAAGGCTGCGCTGGCGCAGTTCGAAGGGGCGGATGTTACCCGGCATTTCTGGCCGATGGTCCGATCACAGCAACATCTTGACCGGATCATGACCGAAATTGCCGCCAATCCGGGTCTGGTGTTCTATACCATGTCGAACATCGAAACCCGCACCCGGCTGGAAGATCGGTGCCGCACGCTGGGCCTGCCGGTGGTCTCGGTCCTCGATACCGCGATCGAGGCGCTCGGTTCGGCGCTGGGGCAGGATCCGCGCGCCCGGCCCGGCAGCCGTCACGTGCTCAACGAGGCCTATTTCGCTCGCGTCGACGCGATCCACTATACCATCGCCCACGATGACGGAGTGCTGTGGGAAGACTGGGAGGAAGCCGACATCGTGCTCGCCGGGGTTTCGCGCACCTCCAAGACGCCGACGAGCATCTACCTCTCGCAGCGCGGCTACAAGGTCGCGAATATCCCGATCGTGGTCGAAAGCCCGCCGCCCCCGGCGCTGTTTGGCCTGAAGCATCCGCTGGTCGTGGGCCTGACCACTGCGCCCGAACGGCTGATCCAGGTGCGCCGCAACCGCCTTCTCTCGCTCAACCAGGCGCCCGAAACGGCCTATGTCGATCAAGACCGGGTTGGCCGCGAGGTTCAATTCGCGCGGCGCATGTTTGCCGACAACGGTTGGCCGGTGATCGATGTGACCCGGCGCTCAATCGAAGAGGCTGCCGCCGCGATCATCAACCTTTACAATGAGTTCCGCGCACCCAAGGATGCGGGCCCCGTATGAGCCTGATCCTTGCTTCGCAGAGCGCATCGCGGCGCGCGATGCTGGACGGGGCCGGCGTGACCTATCGCGCGCTCCCGGCCGAGCTTGATGAGCGCGCTCTCGAAGCCTCGCTCGGAGAAGCCGCGCCCGAGCAGATTGCTCTCGCCCTGGCAGAGGCCAAGGCCTTGGCCGTCGCCGCAAGCGAACCTGCTGCACTCGTGCTCGGCAGCGACTCGCTGGTCGAAGTCGAAGGTCGGCGGTTCGACAAGCCGACGAGCCGCGAGAATGCGGCCGAACACCTGCGCTTTTTCTCGGGCAAGGCGATGCGGCTCCATTCCGCCGCCGCCCTGGCGCGCGGCGGCAAGGTGGTGTGGCGCCACGCTGCCCTTGCGGTGCTCCATGTTCGACCCTTGAGTGAAGCGTTCATTGCGGACTATCTGGACCATGAATGGCCGCAAGTCGGCTATTGCGTCGGCGTGTTCCGGATCGAGGCGCGCGGCGTGCAACTGTTCGAAAGCATTGTGGGCGATCACTTCACGGTGCTGGGGATGCCGCTGCTGCCGGTACTGGGAGCCTTGCGGGACTTGGGGGAACTGCCGAAATGACTGCCTACGCCGAAGTGATCGGCGATCCCATCGTCCAGTCGAAAAGCCCGGCGATCCACAAGTTCTGGCTCGGCCAGCTCGGCCTGCCGCACGATTACCGCGCCGCCCATGTCCGCCCAGATGAGCTTGCGGACTATATCACCGCGCGCCGCGCCGATCCGGACTGGCGCGGGTGCAATGTCACCATGCCGCACAAGCAAGCCATCATGCCGCTGCTCGATGCCATTGATCCGCTCGCGGCGCAGGTTGGCGCGGTCAACACGGTGGTGCGCGGAGCAGACGGCAAGCTCACCGGCTACAATACCGATGTCGGCGGCTTTCTCGAACCGCTGCGCAATCTTCTCGCGCAAAAGCACCACTTCCGCATGGCCCGGATCCTCGGAGCTGGCGGAGCGGCGCGGGCGATCGTCTCGGCCCTGTCGCGCCAAGGTTTCGTGCTCGTGCTCGCCGCGCGCGATCCGGCCAAGGCGCGGGCCCTGCTTGACGAGCTGGCCAGCGGCAACGATCACCACGCCGTCGATCTTGCGCATTTCGCGCCGGAAACGGATTTCGAATTCGACGACCGTGAGGGCCTGCTTGACCTGATCGTCAATGCCAGCCCGCTCGGCATGGCGGGCAAGCCGCCACTCGCGTTCGATTTCAGCCACGCCCCGCCGGGCAGCGTGGTCTATGACATCGTCACCCATCCGCTCGACACCCCGCTGCTGGTCGAAGCGCGCAAGCGCGGATTTCCGACGATCGATGGATTGTCGATGCTGATCGGGCAGGCCGGCGAAGCCTTCGAGAAGTTCTTCGGCGTGGCCCCGCCGCGCGAGCATGATGCCGAACTGCGCAGGATCCTGACCCAATGACCGAGAAACGCCCCCTGATCCTTGGTCTCACTGGTTCGATCGGCATGGGCAAGTCGGCCGTCGCGGCAATGTTTCAGGGGCTGGGTGTGCCAGTGTTCGATGCCGACAAGGCCGTCCACGAGCTGCAGGGGCCGAACGGCGCGTTGCTTGAGCCGATCGAGCGCGAGTTCCCCGGCACCACCGGGCCGGACGGGGTAGACCGGCAAAAGCTGGGCGCCGCGGTGTTCGGCAATCCCGAAGCGCTCGCCAGGCTGGAGCGCATCGTCCATCCGGCAGTCGGCGCGATGCGCCACGAATTCCTCTCGGACAACCGCGATCAGCCGGTGATCGTGTTCGATATTCCGCTGCTCTTCGAAAAGGACGGCTGGAAAACGGTCGATGCCGTTGTCGTGGTTTCCGCCCCGGCGGAAATGCAGCGCGAACGCGTGCTGGCCCGCCCGGGCATGACGGTCGAAAAATTCGAACACATCCTTACCCTGCAAGTGCCCGATGCCGAGAAGCGCGCGCGCGCCGACTATGTGATCGATACCGGCACTTCGCTGGCTGAAACCCGGCACGCGGTGCAGCGCCTGGTCCATGCGCTGACCTTGCTGGAAGGCGATCCAGCCTGACCGGGTTGGCTAACGGCAGTTTGCTCGAAAAATAGGGAAAAGGCCCTCTTGCCAGAGCGCCGAGTCAGGCCGATATCAAACCTGTAATGCGTGAGATAATCTTCGACACGGAAACTACCGGTCTTGATCCCAAGAGCGGTGACCGACTGGTCGAAATCGGTTGCATCGAAATGGTCAACCGGGTGGTCACAGGCAACACCTTCCACGCCTATTTCAATCCTGATCGCGATATGCCCGCTGCCGCCGAAGCGGTGCACGGCCTGTCGATCGCCTTCCTCTCGGACAAGCCCCGCTTTCACGAGCGCGCGGGCGAATTCCTCGAATTCATCGGCGATTCCATGCTGGTCGCGCACAATGCCGGGTTCGATTTCGGCTTCATCAATGCCGAGCTCGAGATGTGCGGGCTCGAACCCGTCAGCAAGACGCGGATGATCGACACTGTGGCGCTGGCCAAGGTGCGCCATCCCGGCGCGAAGCTCAGCCTTGATGCGCTGTGCACGCGCTATGGGATCGACCGCAGCCATCGTACCAGGCACGGGGCGCTGCTCGATGCCGAACTGCTTGCCCAGGTCTATGTCGAGCTGACCGGCGGACGCCAGATCGGCCTCTCGCTGGTCGCCGACAATTCCGAGACTCTCGCCCAACCGGTTGCCGCACCGGCGCGCGAGCGAACCTTTCGTCCCGCCCGGCCGCATGCCGCAAGCGAGGCGGAACTGGCGGCACATGCCGCCTTTCTCGAAACGGTGAAATCGCCCCTCTGGAACGAATGAACCGCTTCGGGCTTTGACAAGAGGAGAAGGCAAGACATGGATATTCGCGTTTCTGGTCACCAGGTTGAAACCGGTGAAGCCCTGCAGTCGCACGCCCAGACCCGCATGAATGCGATCGCCGACAAGTACTTTACCGGCGCGCTTTCGTCTCATGTCACGTTCAATCGCGCCCCCGCCGGGGCATTTCGCTGCGATATCGTGACCCATGTCATGCAGGGACTGATCCTCAAGGGCGCGGGTATTGCCCACGATGCCCACGTTGCGCTGGATCAGGCGGCGGAGAAGATCGACAAGCAGCTGCGCCGCTACAAGCGCCGGATCAAGGACCGCCACGAAGCCGCAGCCCATGCGCTGCGTGCCGAGGAAGCGGCCTATACCGTCTTTGTCGGGCCCGACGAGGAAGCCGAAGAAGTCACCATCGATGCACCCGTGGTGATTGCGGAAACACGCGTTGACGTGCCGGAAGCCACTGTTTCCGATGCAGTAATGATGCTTGACCTGCGCAACACCAATGCCCTGCTTTTCAAAAATGCTGGCACGGGCAAGCATAATATGGTCTATCGCCGGGGTGATGGTTCAATCGGCTGGGTTGAACCTTCCTGATGCGCAAGGTAAAGGCGCGCATTTCCTGGTGAGGAGAGGGGCAGATTGGCGGGCTTGACCCGCTCTGTCCCTGTCCAAGCTAACTGGGACTGATAGCCCATTTATGACCGCACTTTTTCAACTCCAGCCAGAAGCAGTCGGCGTAATCAAGGCCGATAGCAAGCAGGCCATTCTCGAACAGCTGGCAGACCGTTTCGCTGCGGTGCACAGTCTTGACGCCACCCTCGTGCTCGAACGGATCGAAGAGCGGGAAAAGCTGGGCAGCACCGGCTTCGGCCGTGGTGTCGCGATTCCGCATGCGCGGATTCCGGGGCTAAGCCGTCCCGTTGCGGTATTTTTCCGGCTTGAATCGCCGGTCGATTTCGACGCGGCCGACGGAATGCCGGTGAACATCGTGTTCGGCCTGCTTTCACCTGAAGCCGCGGGTGCGGCGCATCTCCATGCCCTCGCCGCGATCAGCCGCATGATGCGCGACGATGCGATGCATGCTGCCTTGGCCGAAGCACCGGGGGCCGAGGCGCTCTACGCGCTCCTGGCCAATTCGATCGATCGCGACGCGGCCTGAAGCGGAACGGCGGGACGTGTCGCAGCGCCTGCCGGCCAGCCTTGAAGTATCGGCACTGGTGCGTCTGGTCGGCGCCGAAGGGGGCTTTGCGTCGGTCTTGCGCAAAGGCGAGCCCGATGCCGGCACAATTCTGGTCGTATTGACCGAAAAGGGCGAAAATACGCGGGTTTTTGAACGTATGCCGACCCTTGAGGGGGGGCGAAAGTGGCACCTCTCCCGCAGTGAAACCACTGATTCAAAACAGGAAATTGATGAATACCTGGCCCGCCGCGGTGATCAGGACGCCGATCTGTGGATTGTTGAACTGGATATCGCGGGTGGTGAACGGCTCATCGGATTAACAGACTGACAGGGTTGACTCTGTTGCACTGCGGAATCTAGGGGCGCGCACCTTTTACGTTCGTGCGTAGGCGGCGCGGGAAGCAGTCAGGTTTTCTTCGCTAGCACGCAGACGGGGGGCAGCCGGCAGGATTATCGGCTGGGGGCTTAACGGACCAAGGTCCGATCGGATCCTCAACCCATCCTGCGCGGGCGCGTCCACCGCCCAATGATAAGATTTGATGAGTTCGAAGCTTACCCGCGCCTCCGCGATTGCCGTTGGTGCCACCATTATCAGCATTCTTGCCAGCGCCGGCGGTTCGGGCGCTGCCGCACAGAGCCTTGCTCCTGCGGCGATCTATCAGGAACCGGTTATCCAGACCATTGCCCAGCCCGGCGCGGCGAATAACGCCCCGGCGCTGACCGTTGCGGACCAGGCCATCGATTCGGCGGACCGTCCTGCCTCGCTTGCCGAACTGGTTGCCGCCCAGCCGCAGCCTGCCGAACTTTCGAGCGAGCTCAACTGCCTGGCCGGCGCGATCTATTTCGAAGCAAAGAGCGAATCGCTCGAAGGTCAGCTCGCCGTTGGCCGCGTCGTGGTTGCTCGCTCCAAGTCGGGCCGCTTCCCCAATTCCTATTGCGGCGTCGTGTTCCAGCCCTCGCAGTTCTCTTTCGTGCGCGGCCACGCGATGCCGGCGATCCCGAAGGCTTCGCGCGGCTGGAAGAACGCCGTTGCCATTGCCCAGATCGCCCATGAAGGGACCTGGGCCAGCCCGGTCGAAGGCGCGCTCTTTTTCCATGCAGCCCGGGTTTCCCCTGGCTGGCACCTGACTCGCATCGCGCGGGTCGACAATCATGTGTTCTATCGCTGAACGCCGATTGTCTGCGGATGAATTGCAAAGGGCGGGCCGCAAGGCCTGCCCTTTTTGCATGCGCGGTCAGTCGCGGCGAAATTCTACCCAGACCGGGGCGTGATCGCTAGCCTTCTCCCGTCCGCGATGGGCCTTGTCGACCCCGCAGGCGACCAACCGGTCGGCCAGTTCGGGCGAGAGTAGCGCGTGGTCGATGCGGAAGCCATGATCGCGCTGCCAGGCGCCCGCCTGATAGTCCCAATAGGTCCAGACCCCGCCCTGTGGGTTGTGCAGCGCCAGCGCGTCGGTCCACCCGTCATGGCAAAGTCGCGCATAGGCATCGCGCGATTCGCTCTGCATCAGGGCGTCGTCTGCCATTGCAGCGGGTGACCAAATATCGTGATCATACGGAATCACGTTGTAGTCCCCGATGACCACCGCGGGCACTTCTTCGGCTGAAATCTCGCGCATCCGGACGCGCAGCCGCTCCATCCAGCGCAGCTTGTAGTCGAATTTCGGTCCCGGCACAGGGTTGCCGTTGGGCAGGTAGATGCAAACTACCCGCACCCCGAAGACCTCCGCTTCGAGGTAACGCGAATGTTCGTCTTCCGGTTCGCCCGCCAGCCCGCGCTGGACCTCGACCGGCGCAGTGCCATCGGCAAGGATCGCGACGCCGTTGAAACCCTTCTGCCCGTGCCAGATCGCATGATAGCCGATCTTGTCGAACTCCGCGGCCGGGAAGCCTTCGTCCTGGGTCTTGATTTCCTGCAGGCAGGCAACCGCCGGGCGGGTTTCCTCAAGCCATTCGAGCAACCGCGGCAGCCGCGCCTTGATCCCGTTGATGTTGAAGCTGGCGATCTTCATAGTGTGCATGGTCCGGCAAGGCTCGCGCCTTGCCTTGCACGGCACCGGCCCGCTCCCCCTGCCCAACCACCCCAATAGTATCCTGCCGGGTGGCTGGGCAGGGGGAGCGGGCCGGTGCCGCTCGAGCCGTCAGGCGAGCACATCATACGGCGAAGCTGGAGCCGCATCCGCAGCCCGAGGCTGCCATCGGGTTTTCGACGCGGAATGCCGCACCGCCCAGCGATTCGACGTAATCGACCACGCTGCCCGCGACCAGATCAAGGCTGACCGGGTCGACCACCAGCGTCACGCCGTCGGTTTCGACCGCGAGATCATCGCTTTCCGGGGCATCGGCGAGGCCGAACTTGTATTGAAAACCCGAACACCCGCCGCCTTCAACAGACAGGCGCAGGATCGCGGGCTTGCCTTGCTTGGCGGCAATGGCGGCCACGCGTGCGGCAGCCGAGGGGCTGAGGGTCATGGTTGGGGCGTCCATACCGCCGATGTAGTCCTTGCTGCCCTCAGCGGCAAGGACTCGCAGGTATGAGCGGTCAGGCAGACTGGATATAGCTGCGCATCGCCTCGGCTTCGCTTTCGATCCGGTCGATCCGGTATTTGACCAGGTCGCCGATCGAAATGAAGCCGACCATCGCGCCGCCGTTCACCACCGGGAGGTGGCGAATGCGCCGACGGGTCATCAGGCCAAGCGCTTCGAGCACATCGGTTGCCGGATCGACGGTGATGGCAGGCGCGGTCATCACCTCGCCCACGGTCTTGTCGAGCATGGCCGGGCCGTGCTGGGCCAATTGGTAGACAACGTCGCGTTCGGAAAAGATCCCGGCAATGGCGCCATTCGCATAGACTGGCAGTGCGCCAATCCGCTCCTCGGCAAGTAACCGCACTGCGTCGCCAACCTTCATGGTTGCCTCGCAGCTGACAGTTCTGGCGGAATCCCTGCCCGCAATCAGGCGCGCGATCGACATGGCCCCTCTCCTGCTCTTGTTATGGGCAGGAATGATGACACGAACCGGGATTGTTGGCGAGTCTGCCTATTTCGCCCGCTTGTCGGTCGGATAAAGGCGGTATTCTTCTACCGGCTGGCCACCAATGAGGTGTTCCTGAATAATCCGCTCAAGCACGTCCTGGGTGCATGAATGGTACCAGACGCCTTCGGGATAGACCACCGCAACCGGCCCTGCGGCGCAGATCTTGAGGCAGTCCGCCTTGGTCCGTGCAATCCCGCCATCGCGGTCGAGCCGGAGCTCCTTGAGCCGCTTTTTGAGGTACTTCCACGCTGGCGCGCCGATCTCGGCAGAGCAGCATTCGCCCTTCTGAGCTTCGGCGCACAGGAAGATGTGCCGACGGATGCCCTCGCCTCCGTTCGTTTCCAGCGCGGCGCGGGCGCGTTCGAGTTCGGCTTCGGGCAAGCTCATCCCCGCAGCGTCCATTTTGCCAGCAGTTCGTCGCGGAAGGCGTCGGGAATGGGGGAGGGCGCATCACCGTCGATGCACACGATGACCGAGCGCGCGAAGGCAACGTTGCGGCCGCCTTGGGTGAGCAGCTGGATCACCGAAAAGCTGGTCCGTCCGACGCTTTCGATCGCTGCCTGCACTTCGACCCCATCGGGGAAATAGCCTTGGGCGAGGTATTCGATCCCCATGCTCGCCACCATCGCCCGGCGCGGGGCGATCGCCTCGCGAAAGCCGATCGCGAAATTGAAGCGCACACGGCCATCTTCCATCATCGCCGCCAGCGCGACGTTGTTGAGGTGGCGATTGGGGTCGACGTCGGCGAACCGGGTCGTCGTTTCCTGGCGATAGGGGTAACGCGCGGGATCGAGCAGCGCGGGATCGGGACGGGCGATGGCGCTCAGCCCTTCTTGCCGACGATCCGGGCGATTTCCACCGCGACCATGCGTTCCACCAGCGGCGGCAGGTTCTTGTCCAGCCATTCGGCAAGAGCCGGGCGCAGCAGTTCGCGCACCATGCCTTCAAGCGAGGTTTCGCCCGAACGGACGATCTGCGGGGCGACCCCAGGCTGTGAGAGCATCGCGAGCGCGGCAAGCGATTCGCTGATCGAACTGGCGGCGGCGGGCTGCAGCAGGGCGGGATCCGAACCCTCTTCGCTTTCCGGCTCGGCGCTTTCGTCGTGATCGATGAAGCCGCTCAGGTCGAGGATTTCGTCGTCCTGTTCGGCAACGGCGGCGGTGCGAACCGCATCGACGCCGCGTTCTTCGCGCTGGCGGCGCTCGCTGGCAGCGCCCACGCGATTGTCGCGCGCGATCACCTTCTTGATCGATTCCAGGATTTCCTCGACCGAGGGTTCACCAACCTGGCGCATTGTTCAACCGCCCCAATTACCAAGAATGACGTAAGCCCAGCCACCGAACGGGCTGAATCACTTATGGTTAATTGAACCGTCCTGCGGCTTGGTGTCAACCGTGCGGGTCGCCTTCGCGGTCGGGGCCGGATCGCTGCTCCAGTCCCAGATGTTCGACTTTACGCGGTTGTAATTGTCGCCCGGATCGTAAAGCGCGCCGCCGTCGAGGCCGAGATCGCCCGCATCGGCCTTGCCCATCGCGGCGAGCAGGTTGAACCCGGCGACATAGGCATTGCGCTTGGCGGTGACGAGCTGGACCTGCGCGTTGAGCAGTTCGTTCTCGGCATTGAGGATGTCGAGGATCGTGCGGTTGCCAACGGTGTTTTCCGCGCGCACGCCTTCAAGGCTGAGCTCGGCGGCGCTGACTGCGGC
>NZ_JAYSBK010000057.1:0-19196 GCF_041915465.1 Novosphingobium sp.
TCGCGCATCGTGGATGCGGTCATGCGGGAAAATCCGCGCCGCGACAAGCTTGCCAGCCATGCGGGGCGCTGGCAAAGGCGCGAAACCATGACCGAAGCAACGCTCGACAAGACTTTCGACCCCGCCGGAATCGAGGCGAAGTGGTACGAACATTGGGAAACCAAGGGACTGTTCCGCCCCGAACGGCCCGAGGCGCAGCCCTATACCATCGTCAACCCGCCGCCGAACGTGACCGGCAGCCTGCATATCGGCCACGCGCTCGACAACACCCTGCAGGACGTGGTGATCCGGTACGAGCGCCTGCGCGGCAAGGACGCGCTGTGGGTGGTGGGCACCGACCACGCAGGCATTGCCACGCAGATGGTGGTCGAGCGCCAGCTTGAAGCGGCACAGGACAAGCGCACAAATTACACGCGCGAAGCCTTCATCGACAAGGTCTGGGAATGGAAGGCCGAAAGCGGCGGCACGATCACGCGCCAGCTGCGCCGCCTGGGCTGTTCGATGGACTGGAGCCGCGAGCAGTTCACCATGGACCCGCACTTCACCCGCGCCGTGGTGAAGGTGTTCGTCGACCTCTACAACCGGGGCCTGATCTACCGCGACAAGCGGCTGGTGAACTGGGACCCCAAGCTCAAGACCGCGATTTCCGACCTTGAGGTCGAAACCCGCGAGGTCAAGGGCGGGTTCTGGCACTTCAAGTACCCGCTCGCCGACGGCGTGAAGCGCGCCGACGGGCTTGACTATATCGAGGTGGCGACCACGCGCCCCGAAACCATGCTGGCCGACATGGCCGTGGCCGTCCACCCGGACGACGAACGCTACCAGAGCGTGATCGGCAAGGAGATCCTCCAGCCGCTGACCGGCCGCCGCTTCAAGGTCGTGGCGGATGAGCACGCCGACCCGGAACTGGGCTCGGGCGCCGTGAAGATCACCCCGGGGCACGACTTCAACGACTTCGAAGTGGGCAAGCGCGCCGGGATCAAGCCCGCCGACATGCTCAACATGTTCGATGCCGAAGCCAAGGTGGTGCAGACCGCCGATGGGCTGGTGCCGGCCGAATTTGTCGGCATGGACCGCTTCGATGCCCGCGCTCTGGTGGTCAGCCGGATGAAGGAAGCAGGCTTCCTGATCCCCCACGTCACCAAGAACAAGGACGGCGAGGAAGAGCTCCACGACGCCGAACCCCGCACGATCCAGACCCCGTTCGGCGACCGCGGCGGCGTGGTGATCGAACCCTGGCTGACCGACCAGTGGTATGTGAACGCCGAGGAACTGGCCAAGGCCCCGCTGGAGGCCGTGCGCAGCGGTGCGATCGAAATCGTGCCGAAGTCGTGGGAAAAGACCTTCTTCAACTGGATGGAAAACATCCAGCCGTGGTGCGTTTCCCGCCAGCTTTGGTGGGGCCACCGGATTCCGGCTTGGTATGGCTCGGACGGCGAAATCTATGTCGCCGAAACCGAAGAGGAAGCCCAGGCCAAGGCCGGTAGCGGCGTCACCCTCGAACGCGACAGCGACGTCCTCGACACCTGGTTCTCCTCCGCGCTGTGGCCCTTCGCCACGCTCGGCTGGCCGGACGAGAGCGAACTCGTCAAGCGCCACTACCCCAACGACCTGCTCGTCTCGGGCTTTGACATCCTGTTCTTCTGGGACGCCCGGATGATGATGATGGGCCAGGCGATGACGGGCCAGAACCCGTGGCCGCGGCTCTACCTGCATGGGCTGGTGCGTGCGGCGGACGGGCAGAAGATGTCCAAGTCCAAGGGCAACGTGGTCGATCCGCTGGGGCTGATCGACCAGTACGGCGCCGATGCGCTGCGCTTCTTCATGGCGGCGATGGAAAGCCAGGGCCGCGACGTGAAGATGGATGAGCGCCGCGTCGAGGGCTACCGCAACTTCGCGACCAAGCTGTGGAACGCCGCGCGCTTCTGCCAGTCGAACGGGATCGGGGCGAGCAGCACGCTCGAAGCCCCGGCGGCGACGAGCGCGGTCAACAAGTGGATCATCGGCGAAGTCGTCGAAACCGTCGCCGCGCTCGACCAGGCGATGGCCGACCTGCGCTTCGATGCTGCCGCCAACGCGATCTATCACTTCGTCTGGGACCAGTTCTGCGACTGGTACATCGAACTCATCAAGGGCAATTTCGACACCGAGACCAAGGCCGTCGCCGGCTGGGTGCTCGACCAGATCCTGGTCATGCTCCACCCCTTCATGCCCTTCGTCACCGAAGAGCTGTGGGACAAGCTGGGCACGCGCGAGAACGAACTGATCGTCGCGCGCTGGCCCGCCCCGCAAGCGAGCGTCGATGCCGCCGCCAAGGCCGAAGTCGAATGGCTGATAAGAGCAATTAGCGAGGTGCGTGCCATGAAGGCAGCTCTCGATGCTTCAGCGAAGCCGATGACAATCTTTGTGTCGAGAGCAGAACAATCACAGTTCGAATGGCTGACTAAAAACCTGATAGCATTCAAGCGAATGACCCGTGCGGAAATGGTCAATGTACGAACTGCTGAGGGATTGGTTCAACTCGCGGCTGGGGCAAGCACTCTGGGACTTTCGCTCGACCGCCTAATCGACGTCGAGTTGGATGGCGAAGTGCAACTCGTGATTGAAGGCATCGAAGGTCGGATCGACTTTTTTGGCAGTGTTGACCTTGAGGAAGCAAAGGCTCGCCTAAGCAAGGCGCTGGCCGCCGCGCAGAAGGAAGCCAAGAGCCTTGAAGGGCGTCTCGGCAATCCCTCCTTCGTCGAAAAAGCCAAGCCCGAAGCCGTCGAAAAGGCCCGCGCTGACCACGCCATGCACGCCGCCGAAGCCGAGCGCCTGGCCGCGGCGCTCGCGCGGCTGGGGTAGGATCGGGATGGGCCTTCGGAACTGGCTGGCCGGGCGTCGCAACAGTGCGGCAACCGAACGCCAGTCCGGCGAGGAGGCCCAGCCCCTGATTGTCACCGGCATCGCAGGACCCAGCGGAAAGTTCGGTTTTCAGTCCAGTCTCGAGGGCGATTCGTCCGACTGGAAGTTCGGGGTCACCCTTGCGGTCTGGCGGATGCAAGGCGGTGCGCCCGTCGCTACCGAGCTTCGCCTTGAACGGTCCCTGCCCAGTCAAGCGGCGTTGACCCGCTGGATGGATACGGTTCCGACGGGCTGCCCGATCCGCTTCAGGCTGGCTGCCCCGCCCGAACCATCCGGCACGCGCCTATGCGCCGTGATCGCGGACTACCTTGGTCGGAATTCAGACGATGAACTGGTGGAACTGGCTGCACCGATCCTGCACCCACAGCCCTTCGTCCATCCCCAACTGGGCCAGTTCAACGCCCTGCCCGCCCTGCCCAGCTTTTTCGAGGGCTTTGCCGAATGGCGCGGAAAGAAAGTGCGGCTGACCCTCGATGCGGACGGCAACGGCACGCTGGATGACCGGGCGGCGGCATTCCTGACGCTTTGTGACCATGCCGACCGCTGGCAGGCCATGGTCGAGGATGCGGCTTACGAACACCTGTTTGAAGTGTGGGACGACAATTGGCGCGATGAAGCCGAACCGAGCCTGCCCCGCGCGGCATGGCTGGCACGGCTGCACTTGCGCGACATTACGGTTTCCGAAGACGACCACGTGAGCTTCGAATACGATGACGGCGACCTGTTCTGGGGGCATCGCATCTCGGTGTTCGGCACGCTCGAAGGAGGCATCACCGGCGCAACGATCTGAACGGCAGGTACTTCCTAACAATTGGGAGTTTTGGCTTTCCTACCGCGCGGATTGCCGCCAAAAGCGGCGCGCCATGTTGACCCTTGCCACCACCACCCCCGGCGAGCCGGAGATCTTCGCCTCGCTGCAGGGCGAAGGGCCGAGCATCGGGCGGCCCGTCGCCTTCGTGCGCCTGAGCCGCTGCAACCTTGCCTGCACGTGGTGCGACACGGCCTATACCTGGCGCTTCGAGGGCGACAATCGCCCGCACCGCGACGATCAGGCGTTCGCGCGGCAAGCTAACCAGGTGGTGCTGGACGAAGCCGATGTCGCCGCGCGGATCATGGCGCTGGGGCAGGACCGGCTGGTCATCACCGGGGGCGAACCGCTGCTGCAAGGGGCGGCGCTGGCGCGGATGGTGGCGCTTCTGGACGGTGTTTCGGTGGAAATCGAAACCAACGGCACAGTCGCCCCGCATCCCGCGCTCGACAGCCAAGTCGCGCAGTACAACGTGAGTGTGAAACTGAAGCATTCGGGGAATCCCGTTGAATCTGCACAGATTCCCGAACGGCTGGCAGAGTGGTCCGCCAAACCTCAAGCATACTTCAAGTTCGTAATTGCGCAGCCGGCCGATCTCGACGAGGTGCTTGGCCTGATCGAAACCTATGCCATCCCGCCCGCGCGGGTCTATGTCATGCCCGAAGGGACCGACAGCGAAACCCTGCGCGCGCGCAGTCGCTGGCTGGCCCCGCTGGCGCTGGAGCATGGCCTGCGCTTTACCGACCGACTTCACATTCACCTGTACGGGGACACCCGCGGAACATGAGCGATGCCCCCCTCCCCACCGGACCTCTACGTGGTGACCTGACCGAAGGGCCGCTGACCCGCACGTTGATCGTGTTTGCCGTGCCGCAGATGATCGGCAACGTGATGCAGTCCTTGAACGGCTCGATCAACGCGGTCTGGGTCGGGCGGCTGCTGGGCAATGGCGCGCTGGCCGCGACGGCCAACGCCAACATCATCATGTTCCTGCTGTTCGCGCTGGTGTTCGGGTTCGGCATGGCCGCGACGGTCAAGGTCGGGCAGGCCTGGGGGCGCAAGGATGTGGTCGCGGCGCGCCGCTCGCTCGGCACCGCCATCGGCCTTACCTTCATGCTCGCGCTGGCGACCTCGCTGGGCGGCTGGATCTTCGCGCCGCAGATGCTGCATTGGCTGGCAACGCCGGGTGAATCATATGGCGAGGCACTGGTCTATCTGCGCGTGGTGTTCATCGCCAATCCGGCGGCCACCGTCACCACGATGCTTGCCATGGGGATGCGCGGATCGGGCGATGCGGGTACCCCGCTGCGCTTCATGATCCTGACCTCGGTGCTCGACGTTATCCTCAACCCGCTGTTCATCATGGGCTGGGGGCCGGTTCCGCGCATGGGGATCGGCGGATCGGCCTTTGCCACTGTGATCGCCAGCTTTCTGGGCCTGTTTGGCATGATCGCGTGGATCTATGCGAAAGACCTGCCGCTGCGCCTGCGGGGCAAGGAACTGGCCTTCCTGAAGCCGCACCGCAGCGAATTGCGCTACATCCTGGGCAAGGGCCTGCCGATGGGCGCGCAGATGCTGGTCATTTCCGGCGCGGGCGTCATCATGATCGGCCTGGTCAACCGCGAGGGGCTGGAAATGGCCTCGGCCTATGGCGCGCTGCTGCAGGTGTGGAACTACATCGGCATGCCCGCGATGGCGATCGGCGCGGCGGTGAGCGCGATGGTGGCCCAGCACATCGGCGCAGGGCGCGAGGACCGGGTCGACGCGATCAGCCGCGCCGGATCGACCGCCAACCTCGCGATCACGGCGGTGTTGCTGGCGGCGATGCTGCTGTTCGACCGGCCGCTGCTCGCACTGTTCCTGGGCGATGCCAGTCCGGCGGTGCCGCTGGCCCAGCACATCCAGTCCCTCGCGATCTGGACCTACCTGCCGTTCGGCGTCACCATCGTGCTGTTCGGCACGCTGCGCGCCTATGGCGTGGTCTATTCGCAGCTCTTGGTGCTGTTCACCTCGATGTACCTGATCCGCTACGGGATCTACTGGCTGCTCTATCCCAGCCTTGGCGCGGACGCGCTGTGGTATTCGCTGATGGTCAGTTCGGTCATGTCGATGGTGCTGACGCTGGCCGCCTATTTCAAGGGCGGCTGGCGGCGGCAGATGCAAAGGCGCATCGCCGCCGCTGCAGGATAAGGCCAGGCGCTTAGCGGCCCTGCGCGCGCCAGCGCTGGACGGTGCGCATGACCATTTCCTCTTCGCCGCCCGAGCTCGACCAGAGCTGGGTGAACGAGGGGTCGGCGCTGGCCGGGCGCTTCATCTCTTCGAGTTCATCGAAGGCGACGCGGATCGGGATCGAAACGCCCTCGCCGCAGATGATGCATTCGCGGTTGCGCAGCGCCGGGATGGAATCGAGGAACCCGCGCGCGCCTTCGGGCATCGCGGCCTTGACGAAGGCCTGGTCGCGGTCGTTGTTCAGGCGCATCGAAATGATCGTGCCGCACTGCGACAGCACGCCTTCGGCAAGGTCAGACGGGCGCTGCGTGATAAGGCCAAGACTGACGCCGTATTTACGGCCTTCCTTGGCGATGCGGCTGAGGATCCGGCCCACGGACGAACCGTCGGCGTTCTTCTCGTTCGGCACATAGCGGTGCGCTTCTTCGCAGACCAGCAGCACGGGGCGGGTCTTTTCGTCGCGCGCCCAGATCGCGAAGTCGAACACCAGGCGGCTGAGCACGGCAACCACGGTGGAGGTGACGTCGGAGGGCACGCCCGAGACGTCGATGATCGAGATCGGCTTGCCGCGGCTCGGCATGCGGAAGATCTTGGCGATGAATTCCGCCATCGTATCGCCCACCAGCATGCCCGAGAACATGAACTGGTAGCGCGGATCGGCCTTAAGCTCGTCGATCTTGGTCTTGATTCGCATATAGGGCGCCGAGGAGGTGGCCTTGTCGAGCTTGCCCATCTCGGTCGTGATCAGGTTGGTGAGGTCCGACAGCAGGTAGGGGATCGGGCTGTCGACCGTGATCTTGCCCATGCTTTCGGCCAGCCGGTTCTTGGACCGCGCCATCAGCAGGCACTTCGACAGAATGTCGGAATCTTCCTGCCGTTCATTGCCGGTGCTGGTCAGGAACACTTCGCAGTGCTCCTCGAAGTTCATGATCCAGTAGGGCATCTGCAGGTTCGACACGTCGAAGATCATGCCGGTCTGCTTGAACGCGGCCGAATATTCGCCGTGCGGGTCAACCATCACGATGTGCCCTTCCGGCGCATGTTCGCAGATCCGGTGCAGGATCAGCGCGGCGCTGGTCGATTTGCCGGTGCCGGTCGAACCCAGCAGCGCAAAGTGCTTGCCGAGCATCGAATCGACATAGAGGCCAGCGCGAATGTCCTTGGTCGGGAACACGGTGCCGACCTGAATGCTGGAACGACCATCGCTGGCATAGATCTGCTTGAGGTCGGTCGAAGTCGCCGGATAGATCAGCGCGCCCGGGATCGGATAGCGCGTCACACCGCGGCGGAACGAGTGGATGCGGCCCGTCAGGCGTTCCTCGTCGCCTTCGCCGAGGAAGTCGATCTGGGCCATGATCCCGCCCGGGGTCTTGGCATCCTGGCGCTGGGTACGCACGCTGGCGAGCAGCCAGCCGCGCCCGACGCGGATCTTGACCTGGCTACCAACCTGCCCGGCCAGCGCGATCGAAGGGTCGCTATCGCCCGAACATTCCTGCAAGCGCTGAAGGTCGAGCGCGATGGCGGAACCAGAGCCAGCGATTTCCAGCACGATTCCAATCGGTTCGCGCGCATTGTCGATTTCCTCGACCTGCGTCGCGGCTACCGCCGGGATATCTTCGCTTTGGGCCGGGCGAGCCGCGCCGAAACCCCTGGAGCTCATATCGTTCATCAAAAACGGCCTGTCCCTTTGCGCCAACCCGGCTTGGTTGACGACAGAGGCTTAGGCGGGGTCGGTTAATATTGGGCTAAATCTTGTCAGCAGTGCAGATCAAACCAGCGCGAACAGCCGCCCGGCAAGGAAGCCCATGGCAACCGAGATTGTCACCGCCAGCAGACCATAGATAAACCCGTTGTGCTGCGCGAACTGGGCCACCGCCAGTTCGAAGCCCTGCTTCTTCACCTCGACCCGCGAAATCGCCGAGGCAACCACGCGCCCGTGGGTGATCGCAAAGGTCTCTGCCGTATAGGTTCCGGTCGTCACGCTGGAGGGCAGCGCGATGCGCGCCTGATAGAGCACCTGTTCGCTGACAGCCACGCCCTTGGGATCTTCCTTGTAGAGTTGTTCGCGCTGCATCAGGTCGACCAACCCGGAAGACATGCGTTCCTGCTCCTTGGGATCGTAAGCGCCGATCGGGGACAGCTGCAGCCAGGGCAGGCCAAGTTCATAGATTGCAGCGGTCTTGTCATCGACGATCTGCTTGATCGGCTTCGACGAGGCTACCGCAAAGAAGGTCGGCGCGGAGCGGAATTCGACGCTGTCGGCATTGACCCAGATGCCTGCGATCCGCTGCTTTTCGCGCAGGACGATCGAGCGGGTCGGCCCCTTGAGCACCACGACAATGTCATAGTCCTGCCCGGCGCGGGTTCCCTCGGGCGTCAGGATCGCGCCGAACAGCAGCAGTTCGGTACCCTTGAAGCCCTGGCGCACCTGGATCTCGTGCTGCGAAACCTCGGGCACAAGGATCGGATCGCGCGCACCGGTCAGCAGCAGCAGGGCAAGGAGGGCGAGCAGCCGCTTCATGACGGCATCACCGTGTAGATTTCGTCGGGCCGCCAGCCGAGCCCCAGCGCCATGCGCAGCGCGATGATTAGCACGATCGCCGCCAGCACGAAACGCAGCCGGTCGGCCGGAAGCCTATCGGCCAATTGCGCGCCCACCTGCGCGCCGGAAACCGAACCGATCAGCAGCAGCACCGCCAGCACCACGTCAACCGCGCGAGTGGTCAGCGCGTGCATCATCGTGGTGATCATCGTCACGAACAGGATCTGGAACAGCGATGTGCCGACCACGACGTTGGCGCTCATCCCCAGGATGTAAAGCATTGCCGGGACCAGCACGAACCCGCCACCGATCCCCATCAGCATCGTCAGGATGCCGGTGAAGATCCCCAGGATCAGCGGCGCGAGCGGCGAGATGTAGAGCCCCGAGCGATAAAACCGCCAGCGCAGCGGCAGGTTGGCGACCATCGGGTGATGGCGCCGCTTGCGCGCGGGCAACGGCACCCCGGTTTTCTGCGCCTTCATCGATTGCCAGCTTTCGCGGGCCATGATCGTGCCGATCGAGCCGAGCAGCAGCACGTAAAGCAGGCTGATGACGATATCGATCTGGCCAATTTGCTGCAGCAGGCTGAACAACAGCGCGCCGATGCCGGTGCCCACCACACCGCCCGCGATCAGCACCGCGCCCATCTGGTAATCGACGCCGCCGCGCTTGGCATGGGCAAATACGCCCGAAACGCTTGCCCCGGTCACCTGGCTTGCTGCCGAAGCCGCGGCAACCGTTGGCGGGATCCCGTAAAAGATCATCAACGGCGTGGTCAGGAACCCGCCGCCGACCCCGAACATGCCCGACAAAAGCCCCGTCAGCGCACCCAGCGCGACGATGATAAGGCCGTTCACCGAAAGGTTGGCGATGGGAAGGTAGACGTCCATGCTTGGAGCACTGGCCTAGACCAGCGCAGCGGCCAAAAAAAGGCCGTTTGAATCAGAAACCGGCGGAAAGCGTGATTGCCGGCCCACTACCCGGGGCGGCATCCCCAGCGACACGGAAACGCCAGTCTGCCGAGACGCGGCTACCGCCCGGTCCGACCGGCATGGCCAGGGTTGCCGTGGGACCGACATCCAGCCGCTGCGCACCGTTTTGCGCCCCGCCCCAGACCCCGCCACCGGCGCGCAGTTCCATCGGCCCCATTTGCACCAACGGCTTTTCAACCCGGGCCTGTCCATCGACAAAGGGCGTCGCATCGCGCCCACCGACATAGCCGGCCTGGACATAGGCTTCGCCGCGCAGGCCGAACGGTAGCTGCTGAGCGGGCAGTTCGCTGACGAGGGCTACGGCTGGGCGAACTATCACCTTGCCGCCCTCGGTGCGCGTCGCGCGCACCTCGGCCATTGCCGCAACCGGCAAGCCCTTGACCGGGCGCAGCGAGAACCCGCCGGCCACTTCCTCGCCACGCGGTGCCTGCAAGGCGCTGGAACCGCGCAGATAGAGCGATGGCCGCTGCGGGCTGGTCGGCGCAAGACGATAGCGTACCACCACGCCAGCCTGGCTCGCGCCATAGGCCCCGCTCGGTCCCGCAGCGCCCGGCAGCCCCGCACCGGGCAGGTTGTAACCGTTGCCACCCTGCCGCCAAACGATCCAGCCATCGGCGGACCAACGCAGCGCGGCAGGCGCCGGTTGCGGCTTGCCAAGGGCGGTCGTTCCTGTCGCGCCGAGCGCTGGCGGGCGCAGCGGACCTGACGATCGACCTTGCACCAGTCCAGCGTCAAGCGGCAGCGGCAGCATCGACAGCCCCGCCATCCACAGCATCTGGTGCCCACCGGAAATTCTTGGTGGGGTTGGGGCATCCGCAGCCGGCGTGGCGGCAGTTTCCCGAACCGGGACCGATTGCATGGGCGGCGGAGGCATCAGCGCGGGCTCGGCAAGCCCGGCAGACGCCGCCGGTGCCTGCGGCAGTGCGGGCCAGTTCACAGCCTCGGCGGCCGGTGCCGCCGCTTGCGCAATAGCCGGTTCAGCCTGAACCGGCGGCGTCAGGGCGGGTGCGGCTGCAAGCTCAGGCGCGGCACCACCCGCTGCATGGGGTTCGCTGTCGAGGATCGCAGCGCGCACGCCGACCCACCCGCCAAGCAACAGGACCAGCGCGACCAGCGGCTGCCCGCGCCGCGGCGCTGCGGTGCGCGGCAGACTCATGCTTCGGCTCCGGCGAGCGAGCTGGCAACCGGCGCGGCCAGGGCCGGGTGCGTGCTGTGTGCGGTCTTATCCCAGACTACCGGCGTGCCGCGCAGGGTCCGCAGGTAGGCAATCAGCGCGCGGCGGCCGGCCATGATCGCGATGACGTTCGCCACAGGAATGCGCAAAATCGCGCGCGCACCTTCGAGCGGGCCATATTCGCGGGCAGTAAACGCCGCTCTGAGCGCCGAACGCCAGACAAAGCCGAACAGACTGGCCAGGACCAGGACGCGCAGCGGCAGCGATATGTCCAAGTCAACCGGGACACCGGCGACCTGTGCGCCCATCAGCACGGCATCGAGGAGCAGCAGCAAATAGGCGGCGCACAGCACGAGCGCGGTCAGCGGGCCGCGCCGATCGCGCAGCGCCATCCACAGCTCGACCGGGCGGGAACTCCAGCCCATCCGGTCCCACGACTGGAACGCGATCCCATGGATCCAGCGCGTCTTCTGGCGCACCGCGGCGTCAAGCTCGGTCGGGAAATGGCTGCTGGTCGCAACCAGCCGGCCGGCCGCATCGCGCAGCCGCAGGAAGGTGCTGCCTCGCCCCTGCCGCGACAGCACCAGCCCCAGTTCGTAATCCTCGGTCAGGCATTCCGGCGCGAAGGGTCCGGCTTCCCCTTCGCTTCGGCGGCGCTCGGCCAGCGCGGTCAGGGCATGGCGGGCAAAGCCGCACCCCACACCTGCGGCCGGGATGGCGGCACCGAACGTGGCACGAACGACCATCGCCTTGGCATGGGATTCGGCGAATTCATCGGCATAATGCCCGGCGATCCAGCGCGACTCCGGTTGTTCTGCAGGGCGCACCGGAAGCTGCACGAAATCATGGCTGCCCAGCGCGGTATCGATCGCCTGCAAGGCGGCGGGATGGACCATGTCCTCCGAATCATGCAGCAATACGCCGCGAAAAGATTGCCGGCTGCGCTGCTCATCGGCGCACAGCGCGGCGTAGAGCCGATTGAGACAGTCCGCCTTAGTGGTCGGCCCATCGACGCCATGCACGACGAGCCGCACCCGCATGTCGGTCCCGGCCGCGCTCATTGCCGCGGCAAGGGTCGCGGCATCGTTGCGGTAACAGCCGACATAGAGCCGCAGTTCGCGCTGCGGCCAGGCGGCCAGCATGTGCGCAACGGTCGCCCCGATCACGGCGCATTCCTGATAGGCCGGGATCATCACCGCGATCGGCCCGGCCAATTCGGCGCGGCCGTAGCCGCGCGGCAGGCGACGTGTTTTCGCCCTTCCGGTCAACTTCAGACCAAGCCAGGCGAGGTCGATCACGAGTTCGTCAAGCAACCCGACCGCGAACCAGAAAGCTGCAAAGACAAGCAGTTCGCGCTCCGGCGGGATAACCCACCGCGCGAGGAATTCCCCTGCCTCTTGCCCCCAAGCCACGGCCCGCTCTAACCCCTTGCCAAGCCCACAGGGTTCGAAAACTAGTCATAAATACGTAGTCTGACAATGGATTAGCAAAGGCATTTCAATTTGGCCGGGCGCTGTCTTGCGCCTGTTGCCGCGGCGCCGCCGACCATGCGTTCGTCAGTCCCCGCCGCCTTCGCTTCCCGAACGAGCATAGGACTGTGCAATCAACCGCCGGACTTGCTGCGGAGTGGGCCGGTCGCCCTCGGGATCGCGCGCAAAGCCCAGAGGGGGGGCAAAATGGTCGCGCTCGCCGGAGGCTGGAGGTTCTGGCCGGGTATAAGCACCCAAATGGGCCGGTGAGTCCGCATCGTCCAATCCCGGCGCTGCGGGTTCAGCGCCGCCAGGTTCGTCGGCGAGGGTCAGGCCTGCGTTGGAGGGGCCGGACAGCACCGGATGCCGCTCTGCGGCCCCGGCTGGGCGCGGCGGCGTTGGCGAACCTGGAACAGGCCCGGACGAATTCGGCTCACCACCGGAAATCATCGCAACCACGAAGGCCATGGCAAGCACCGTGCCACTGGCCCGGCGATAGAATTGGCCGGTTACCCACTGTGTTGACTTTACCCGCCGCACTGCGCGCCTTCGCATGTCGGCCGCCGCCAGGATGGCGCAGCCCGGACCTGCATTACCGGCGCGCACCACAACACCGGCTTCGCGCGGCCATCCGTAAATTCCCGACCTAGGTGCAATCCCTGACACCAGTCTGCACCGCGCACCAACCGCCTTCGATTACGATATTTTTCAACCGAAGCGCAAAGCAGCACGGTGGTCGCGAAGGTCGAAATTCAACCCATGATGCCGCGAAACGGATTGTCGAGTTGCCATGCTATGCGCCTGCTGCGCAGGTTGGTGCGCGACCGGGCGGGCAACACGCTGGTGCTGATTGCGGCGGCCCTGGTTCCCCTGATGGCCCTGATCGGCGGTTCGGTGGACATGGGACGCACCTATCTGGTGCAGACGCGCCTCCAGAACGCCTGCGATTCCGGGGTGCTGGCGACCCGCAAGCGGATCGGCGCAAGCGCCGCGGCGACCGGCAAGATCCCCGATAACGCGCAATCGATCGGCAACCGCTTCTTCAACACCAACTTTCCAAGCGGTGCCTATTCGACCGTCAATCGCAATTTCGCAATGACGCTAGCGAGCGATTACTCGATCTCGGCCACGGCATCGGCGGACGTACCGACGACGATCATGCAGATCTTCGGCATCGCCAAGGTGCCGGTTCAGGTCAGGTGCGTTGCACAACTTGGCATGGCGAACATCGACGTGATGCTGGCGCTCGACGTCACAGGGTCGATGGCGGAAACCAATCCGGGCGACTCAAAGCCGAAGATCGCGCTGCTGAAGGATACGATTACCGAGTTCTACACGACGCTTGAAGCGAACAAGCGGGTCGGCAGCAGGATCCGCTATGGTTTCGTGCCCTATTCGACCAACGTCAACGTGGGCGCATTGCTTAAGAACGATTGGGTGGTGGACCAGTGGCACTACCAGTCGCGCACATTGGTCGGAACGGGAACGGCCAAGGGCACCTATTCGTTCTCTACCTCCGCATCACCCGTTTCAGGTACCCGCGCGGATTCGACCTATTCGACCTATGCGGCAACGCTAAGCGGGGGCAGTTACACCTGCCCGAGCGTGCCGCCCAACTCGGCGACCTATACCTACACCGCCCTGAGCACCTCGAGCGCAGCCTATGCCGGGCCGCCCGCGGGCACCAAGACCACCACGAAGTACAAAATGCTCGTTTCGGGGACAGAGTACAGCGTTGCCCTGGCTGGGCAGACCTGCACTGTAACCAAGTCGGTCTACACCAATTACATCATGACCTTCGATTACATCACCCAGCCCGCCCTGATCACGACCAGCAAATGGCAATACGATCAGGTGACCAAGGACGTTACCGCGTGGCGCACGCAGACCACCGGATGCATCGAAGAACGCGACACCTACACCATCGACGATTACAACGATGTGGATCTCGACCGGGCGCTCGACCTGAACATCGACTTGGTGCCGACCAAGGGTAGACCTGCCACCCAGTGGCGGCCGATGTACCCGAAGCTGATTTTCGGGCGGCAGCACAAGTGGGACGGCACCGGCGCCTTCACCACCAGCCAGGTGAACACCACCGACGAATATGTCGCCCCGGCAATGATGTACACCGATGCCTGTCCGCCAGCCGCGCAGAAGCTGCAGGAAATGACCCCGACGGATCTGTCCACCTATCTGTCCAAATTGACGCCCTGGGGCAGCACCTATCACGATATCGGCATGATCTGGGCAGCACGGCTACTTTCGCCGACCGGGCTCTTCGCCTCTGAAAATGCCGACGTTGCGGTTGGCAGGGCAACCAGTCGCAACCTGATCTTCATGACCGACGGACAGACTTCGGCGCTCGATCTGTCCTACACGTCCTATGGGTTCGAACCGGTCGACCGCAGGCGCTGGGCGCCGGGCGGCAAGTATACCCTGACCCAGACGGTGGAAAACCGCTTTGCCTTCGCCTGTCAGGAGGCGAAGAAGCACAACATCACCATCTGGCTGATTGCCTTCGGAACCGAGCTCAACCCGGTGATGGAGGAATGCGCCGGGCCAGGTCATGCCTTCGCCGCGAGCAATGCCGATGAACTGCGCGATGCCTTCGTTACCATCGCCAACGCGGTGGGCGACCTCAAGCTGACCCATTAAGGTCTGGCCAGGGTTCGATTTTGGGTTGCGCCGGGAAAGCCTAACGGCGATTCAGGTGGCATGACTGTCAAGCGCCATCCCTTTGCCCCCCTTGCCACCATTGTCACACGTCTGTTCGGAGGCGAAGCCGGCGCCGGGATCCTGCTGATCGTGGTGGCGATCGCCGCGATGCTGGTCGCCAACTCGCCACTGGCCCACGGCTATCACGACCTGTTCCACGCCGCGCTGGACTGGACGCCAATTGCCAAGCTCGACAGCTTGCACATGTGGATCAACGACGCTGCGATGGCGCTGTTCTTCTTTGTCGTCGGCCTTGAGATCAAGCGCGAGGTGCTTGACGGAGAGCTTTCCACGCCCGCCAAGCGGCGTTTGCCGGTGCTGGCTGCGCTCGCCGGGATGGCCGCCCCGGCGCTGGTCTATCTCCTGGTTGCCGGCAGGGAGCCGGGCCTGGCTGCAGGTTGGGCAATCCCGGCAGCGACCGACATCGCCTTTGCGCTGGGCGTGCTTGGCTTGCTTGGCAAGCGCGTCCCGGCATCGCTCCGCCTGTTCCTGCTGACCGTCGCGATTGTCGATGATCTGGGCGCGGTCGCGATCATCGCCTTCTTCTTCACGACGGGGCTCAAGCTTGCCTGGCTGGGCGCGGCCGCGGTCGTGCTGGCGCTGATGGCCGCGCTCAACCGCATGGGCGTCGCGCGCGGCTGGCCCTATGCGCTGCTTGGCTGCCTGCTGTGGTACACCGTGCTGCATTCGGGCGTGCATGCGACGATTGCCGGCGTGCTCGCCGCGCTGTGCGTGCCGCTGGGGCTCGATCGGCGGGGCGACAGCCTGTTGCTGCGCATGGAACACGCCCTCGCGCCGATCAGCGCTTACGTGATCGTGCCTCTTTTCGGCTTTGCCAACGCCGGGGTGGAACTGGGCGGAGAAGGTGCCACCAGGCTGACCGACGCACTGCCGCTCGGTGTTGCCCTGGGCTTGCTGATCGGCAAGCAGACCGGGATCCTGGGCGCGATCTTCGTGGCCGACCGCACCGGCATGGCCGAACGGCCGGCAGGAGCAAGCTGGCGCCAGCTGTGGGGCATGGCGCTGCTATGCGGGATCGGCTTCACGATGAGCCTGTTCATCGGCCAGCTTGCCTTCCCGGCCAGCCCGGCGCTGGTCGAGGAAGCCAAGGTTGGTGTACTGCTGGGTTCGCTGCTGTCGGCCATTGCGGGCTTCATCGTGCTGCGCACGGCCCGCGCGCCGGCCTGACAGCCGCTCCGCTTTCCGTTCCCCCTACCAGGAACCGACATTGGGCATCGACGCCCAGGGTTCCTGAACCGGCAGGCGGCCGTCCTGCAGCAGTTCGATCGAAATGCCGTCGGGCGTCTTGATGAAAGCCATGTGCCCATCGCGCGGGGGGCGGTGGACAATGTGGCCCGCGTCGATCACGCGCTGGCAGGTCTCGTAAATGTTCTCCACCTGGTAGGCGAGATGGCCAAAATTGCGCCCGCCCGAATAGTCTTCCGCCGAACCGTCCTCGGCCGGCCAGTTGTAGGTCAGTTCGACCTCGGCCACGCCTTCCTGACCGGGCGCGGCAAGGAAGATCAGGGTAAAGCGCCCCTGCTCGCTGGAAAAGCGGCGCACTTCCTTGAGGCCGATCAGCTCAAGAAAGGCGATAGTTGCGTCGGGATCGGTCACCCGGATCATGGAATGGAGGAACTTCGTCACACTCTACCTCGTTTCGTCGATAGATTTGCACAGTTCATCGTGCAGAAAGCAGTCTTGGCGTAGCTTCCCCTTACCTAACAGGGAGAGCGCGTCATGTCCGACTCTAATGCCGAACTGCCCGATACCGCCAGCCCATTCTGGCGTAATTCCTCCGCCCAGACCTGGCTTTCCGCCGCCTCGATCCTGACGCTCGGGATGATCGTGGGCGGCTACCTGCTCGGCGATGGACTGACCCGCGCCAAGCAGGCCGACCGTGCCGTAACGGTGCGCGGCGTCGCCGAACGTGACGTAACGGCCGACCTGGCGGTCTGGACCCTGTCCTATTCCGCCAGCGCTTCCGATCTGGCGGGTGCCCAGGCCAAGATCGACGCCGACACCAAGGCGATCAACGCCTTTTTCCGCGAACTGGGCTTTCCCGCCGACGCGCTTCAGCCGACGGGCGTCAACGTCTCGCAGTCGACCGACCAGGGCATCACCACCTATACCGTGCGCCAGCGCATCACCCTGCGCACGACCGACATCAAGAAGGCCGAGGCCGCGGTCGGCAAGCAGTTCGAACTCGTGCGGCGCGGGGTATTCCTCGAGGAAGGCAGCGGGATGAGCTATACCTATACCAAGCTCAATTCGATCAAGCCCGAAATGGTGGCCGAAGCGACCAAGGACGCGCGCAAGTCGGCCGAGCAGTTCGCCAACGACAGCGGATCTTCGGTGGGCACCATTCGGGACGCGACGCAGGGCTATTTCGAGATTTCCGCCCGCGACGGCGAGGCCGAAGGCTGGGGAGTTTCCGACACGCCCTACAAGAAGGTCCGCGTGGTCACCACGGTCAACTATTCGCTGCGTTGACGGCGCCGTGGCTGCACAAAAAGGGCCCGCCCCGGTTGTCCGGGACGGGCCGATTTTTTCGCGTCAACTTTCGCCGATCAGAACGAGTACTTGATCGAACCGACCACGGCATCGTTCGAGAAGCTGTCGAACGAGTTGCCGTCAACGCCGATGTAGCTCACGCCGGCGGACAGGTTCTTGGTAATCGCATAGCTGGCGCCGACCGAATAGTCGAAGCCGTCCTTGGTGCTCTTGCCGGTCAGCAGGTTCGGCGACAGCGCGCCCGAGGTGTAGCCGACGTGGGCCGAGAAGCTCAGCGGGGTGTTCGGAATGCCCGCACCCCAATCGGTGTAGACATAGAGGTTGTCGTCGTTGCCAAGGGAGGCCTGCTTCCAGGCATAGGCCATGCCGACCTTCGCGCTCACCGGACCAAGGGTGGTCGACAGCGAGGCATAGGGTTCGAACACGTTGGCATCGCCGACGTTGCCGTTGAAATAGACGTAGTAGGTCATGCCGACGTCGGCGGTCACGCCGCTGCCGAGCGAGCCCGTCCAACCGGCGTAGAAGTCGGTTTCGAGGTTGCCGTAAACCGCGCTGTCTTCAAGGTTCGAGGCCCAGATACCGGCGTAGAGGCCGCTTTCATGGTTGACCTGAAGCGAGCCCTGCGCCGCCGGATCGCCGTTCGAAAGCGAGATGCCGCGGAACCGGTAGTCGGTCACCAGGCCAAAGTTACCGGTTACGGTAATGGCCGAGGGAGCATCGGTTTCATCAGCGAAAGCGGGAGTGGCGGCCAATCCGCTGCCGACAAGGAGAGAGGCGGCGATGAGGCCGCGGACGGACGTGAGCATGACAATCTTCCTTCAGTTGTTTTTGCTTCGTCCCACCTGCGCACCGTCCGCTGCATCTCGTTCAGATGGACGCATTCGGCCAGTGCGGTCCCTCATCAGCATACATTTGCTGCGCTGCACAAGGGAAAATGCCCGCATTCGTTGCGCAATGGACGCGATGTGTTGCATTGCGGCAACGGCCACCCGAGATCTCTCGTGACGTAACGAATTGACCGCAATTCATTGTCTATCAGGCCCGAACTTACTATAGTTATCCCGAATTCCGGCGCGAAAGCGATTATGTTCAAGTCTCTCCGCAAGCTTTTCAGCGCCACCGAAAGCGCGCCGACGGCCTCGTTGCCAGAGGGCGAACGCGTCTATGCGATCGGCGATGTCCATGGCCGCTCGGACCTGTTCGCCGAACTGATCGCGGCGATCGAGGCGGACGATCTGAAGCGCGGCCAGTCATATACGACGGTCATCATGCTCGGCGACCTGATCGACCGCGGCCCCGACAGTTCCGGGGTGATCCGCCTGGCGCGCGAATGGCAACAGCGCCGGAATGTGCGCATCCTGATGGGCAATCACGAAGAGATGTTCCTCGATGCGCTGCGCAAGGGTGAAGTGCTGCGACATTTCCTGCGCTATGGCGGGAAGGAAACCCTGCTCAGCTATCCGATCGATCCCGAAGAATACACCCGCGCCGACATCGAGGAAACGCGTGCCTTGATGAACGCGGTGATTCCGGCGGCCGACATCGAATTCGTGCGCGGCTTCGAAGATCGGATCCCGCTGGGCGACTACCTGTTCGTCCACGCCGGGATCCGCCCGGATGCCCCGATCGACCAGCAGCGCCAGCACGACCTGCGCTGGATCCGCGAGCCTTTCCTGAGCCATGCCAGCGACTTTGGTGTTGTAGTCGTCCACGGGCACACGATATTCGACGAACCGGACGTCAGGCGAAACCGCATCGGCATCGATACGGGCGCTTATGAGAGCGGTCGCCTTACCGCGCTTGGGCTTGAAGGAACCTCGCGCTGGGTTATCGAGGCGACAGAGAA
>NZ_JAYSBK010000058.1:0-19089 GCF_041915465.1 Novosphingobium sp.
ACAGCGTCACGCACGCCCGTGCCCGAAAGCATACCGTCGATGAGAAGGTCGGTCGTCATTAGGGTAAGCTAGCCGGTCGTTCGAGCTGACCGCAACAGCTCATCTCGATTTATGAGTTTGCGGCCTAGCCCTCCGTAGTGACACTTCTAAACTCTAAGCCTTCACCCCAAAAACGGCACCAAATACCGCCCCGCAAAGCTCCGCTCGACCTGCACCATCTGGTCCGCCCCAGGATCAAGTCCGGGGCAGGCTCGGTCCCGGTCATTTGCCCAGGAGCGGCTTCAGGTATTTGCCCGTGAAGCTCTTCTCCACGCGGACCACCTCCTCCGGCGTCCCCTCCGCCACAATCTCCCCGCCGCGCACGCCGCCCTCTGGTCCGAGGTCGATGATCCAGTCGGCGGTCTTGATCACATCCAGGTTGTGTTCGATCACCACCACCGAATTGCCCTGGTCGACCAGCCGGTGCAGCACTTCGAGCAGCTTGCGCACGTCCTCGAAGTGGAGGCCGGTGGTCGGCTCGTCGAGGATGTAGAGCGTCTGGCCGGTTGAGCGGCGGCTGAGTTCCTTGGCGAGCTTCACGCGCTGCGCCTCGCCGCCCGACAGGGTCGTCGCCTGCTGGCCGACCTTGACATAGCCGAGGCCGACTTCGTTCAGCATATGCATCTTGTCGCGGATCGGGGGGACGGCCTTGAAGAACTCTTCCGCGTCCTCGATCGTCATGTCGAGCACGTCGGCAATCGAGTGGCCCTTGAACTTTACCTCCAGCGTTTCGCGGTTGTAGCGCTTGCCGCCGCATTCCTCGCAGGTGACGTAGACGTCGGGGAGGAAGTGCATTTCGATCTTGATCAGGCCGTCGCCCTGGCAGGCCTCGCACCGCCCGCCCTTGACGTTGAAGCTGAACCGCCCGGCCTTGTACCCGCGCGCGGCGCTTTCGGGCAGGCCCGCAAACCAGTCGCGGATCTGGGTGAAGGCGCCGGTATAGGTGGCCGGGTTGGAGCGCGGGGTGCGGCCGATGGGCGACTGGTCGATCTCGATCACCTTGTCGCACATTTCGAGGCCGGTGATCCGGTCATGCGCGCCCGCGATCACCCGCGCGCCGTTGAGCGCGCGCGCCGCGCCCGCGTGGAGCGTGTCGAGCGTGAGGCTGGACTTGCCGCTACCCGACACCCCGGTGACGCAGCAGAAGGTGCCAAGCGGGAACTTCGCCGTCACCCCGGTAAGGTTATTGGCCCGCGCGTTGTGGACGGTGATGAAGTGGCCGTTGCCCTTGCGGCGGGTGGCCGGCACCTCGATCTTGCGCACGCCGGACAGGTATTGCCCGGTCAGGCTGGTCTTGGACTTCAGGATATCCTTCAGCGTGCCCTGGGCCACGATCTCGCCCCCGTGGACGCCCGCGCCGGGGCCAAGATCGACGATATGGTCGGCGGTGCGGATCGCGTCCTCGTCGTGTTCGACCACGATCACGGTGTTGCCCAGATCGCGCAGGCGCTTCAGCGTTTCGAGCAGCATGTCGTTGTCGCGCTGGTGGAGGCCGATGGAGGGCTCATCGAGCACATAGAGCACGCCCGACAGGCCCGAGCCGATCTGGCTGGCGAGGCGGATGCGCTGGCTTTCCCCGCCCGAGAGCGTGCCGCTGGTCCGATCGAGATTGAGGTAATCGAGCCCGACGTTGTTGAGGAAGCCCAGCCGCTCGTTGATTTCCTTGAGGATGGCCTTGGCGATCTGCTGCTGCTGGCTGGTCAGCTGGTCATTCAGCGCGCCGAACCACGCCACCGCCGCATCGACCGACAGGCGGGTGATGCTCGAAATGTCGGCGCCCGCCACCTTCACCGCCAGCGCTTCGGGCTTGAGGCGCTTGCCCTCGCAGGTTTCGCAGGGCTGCGCGGTCTGGAACTTGCCCAGTTCCTCGCGCATCCAGGCGCTTTCGGTTTGCAGCATCCGGCGGTTGAGGTTGCCGATCACGCCCTCGAACGCCTTCTTGACGGTGTAGCTCTTCTTGCCGTCCATGAAGGTCAGCGCGACGGGCTTGCCCCCGGTGCCGTAGAGGATGATGAGCTGCACCTCGCCCGGCAGGTCCTGCCACGGCGTCTCGAGGCTGAAGCCGAATTCGGCCGCCAGGCTGGCCAGCACCTGCATATAATAGGGCGACGGCGGGTTCGACTTGGCCCAAGGCACAATCGCCCCCTGCTTGAGGCTGAGCGCCTCGTTCGGCACGACCAGCTGCGGATCGAACAGCAGCTTTTCGCCAAGGCCATCGCAGGCCGGGCAGGCCCCCTGCGGCGCGTTGAACGAGAACAGGCGCGGTTCGATGCTTTCGATGGTGAAGCCGGAGACCGGGCAGGCGAACTTTTCGGAAAAGACGATGCGGTTGGGCGGTAGCCCTGCGCCCTTCATCGCCCCGCCCGATTCCTCGTCCTCGCGCCCCGGCACGACGCCGTCGGCCAGATCGACATAGGCCAGCCCCTCGGCCAGTTTCAGCGCCTGCTCGAAACTGTCGGCAAGGCGCGTTTCAATGCCTTCGCGCACGGCGATGCGGTCCACCACGACCTCGATGTCGTGCTTGTACTTCTTGTCGAGCGCGGGGGCGTCCTCGATGGCGTAGAGTTCGCCGTCGATCCGCACGCGGGTGTAGCCCGCCTTCTGCCACTCGGCCAGTTCCTTGCGGTATTCGCCCTTGCGGCCACGCACCACGGGGGCGAGCAGGTAGGCGCGTGTGCCTTCGGGCAGAGCCATCACCCGGTCGACCATCTGGCTGACCGTCTGCGCCGCGATCGGCAGGCCCGTGGCGGGCGAATAAGGCACCCCGGTGCGCGCCCACAGCAGGCGCATGTAGTCGTAGATCTCCGTAACAGTCGCCACGGTCGAGCGCGGGTTGCGGCTGGTGGTCTTCTGCTCGATCGAGATCGCCGGGCTGAGGCCGTCGATATGCTCGACATCGGGCTTCTGCATCATTTCGAGGAACTGGCGGGCATAGGCCGACAGGCTCTCGACATAGCGGCGCTGGCCTTCGGCATAGATCGTGTCGAAGGCGAGGCTCGACTTGCCCGAACCCGACAGGCCAGTGATGACGATCAGGCTGTCGCGCGGCAGCTCGACATCAAAGCCCTTGAGGTTGTGCTCGCGCGCACCGCGCACGACGATCTTGGAGAGCGACATGGCTTTGGCTGTTCCAGATTTGTTCGATTCTGGCAAGGGCCGCGCCCCGCGCTTCCCCAAGGGACAGGACCGCTGTGCCGGTGGCCGCGCCGCTGGCTATCGACAAGCCGCGCCGGGCATCGCATGATCCGTGCGCCGGGCAAGGTGGCCGGCACAGGCCCGCCAATCCGCAACAGGGAATCCCATGCGCTTGAAATCGTTGATGCGTTTGCTTGCTCCAGTCGTTGTGTCCGCCATGCTCTTTCCGGCCGCGCCGGCGCTGGCCCAGGTCGAACCGACCGCCGACAATGCGCTGACCTGTGCGCTGATCTATGGCTACATCGGCGACCGCGGACCGGCCTATCAGCAACTGGTGACCACGGCGGCACGGCTTGGTCAGCGCAGCGAGAGCGACGTGCGCGCCGACCTGACCGCGCGCGAGCCGCGCCTCGACGCCGCCGTATCCGACGGGCGGATCGAACTTGCGAGCTTCGACTCGCTGGTGAGCAACGCCTGTCCCAAGACCTTTGGCGTGGCCGCGGCAACGCGCGGCGGCGCGGCGGCGGCGCGCACGCCGGTCGCGGTCGTCACGGGGCCCGATCCGGTACAATGCGCGGGCATCTATCGCTGGCTCGACGCCAAGTACCCGCCCAACGCCTGGGGTTCGACCTGGGCGGGCGACGAAATGGTCCGCCGCGCGGCCAGCGCCGCCGGAATGAGCTATGCCGACATGGACCGCCGGGTCGGCTCCTACAGCCCCGGCACGACTTCGGTCAGTGCCCAGCTTGATCTTGCGGTGCAGTGCCAGACCGCCTTCGACACCCCGGTCCCACCCGGCGCGGTGCTGGCGGCGGCGCAGAATGGCGACCGCCCCGGCATCGCGCGCGGGCGCAATCATTACTGCACGGCGCTGAGCAACGACTACGACAAGAATTTCCCCGACATTTCCGGCATCGAGTGGGCCATCGCCAACAACCCCCAGAGCGCGGGCGACCGCGTGCTCAAGGTCATGGATACGCTCAAATGGTATCTCGATGCCATGGGCAACGCCGATTGCCCCGCCGAATTCGTCGAACCGCGCGTCAACGCATTCGGCGAATTTACCAATCGCGCGACCAATGCGGTCAATCAAGCGAAGCAACGGCTTGAGCGCGAAGGCCCGTGGTGGTGAGTTCCCGCCGGTCGTTTGCTCGATCTGTTCATTTACGAGCCATTTTTTCCATGCAATGAACCTATTGGGCGCGCAGAACATGCTGTTCGGGGGATTCGCATGACTGTGTCGATGCGTAAGATTACTTTGTCTCGCCGCCGGGCGTTGCTGGCGGCACTGCCGCTCGCGGCGCTGGTTCCGCTGGTTTCGCCGCTCGATGCGGACGGACGGCTTGAAATCGCGCTGGGCGAGCGCGTCGTTTCCGTGCCTGTCCCCGCGACACTGGCACGCAGCCTTGCCGGCATGGGCACCGCCGAGGCCGCGACCAAGAAAAAGACCGCCAAGAAAAAGGCCAGGAAGCCGGCCACGACCAAAACTGTCTGCACGGTGAAAAAGGTCAAAGGCAAGAAGGTAAAGTCCTGCAAGACCCAGCCAATCGCGCCCCCGGCCCCGCCGGCCCCGCCGGTCCAGACGGTTGCGGTGACGACGCTGCAAGGCAATCAGGCGCCGCCGCCGCTGGTGCAGCAAGCACCGCCGCCGCCACCCGCACCGCCCCCGGCACCGGTCTATCGTGAACCGCCGCCGCCGGTGCAGGCGTTCTTCTGGATCGACCTGGCCGACAGCTTTGCCGACGCGATCGGCAATTCCCCACCCGACTTCACTTTCGAATACGACGGGATCGACAGTTGGGCCTGGGTCAGCCGCGCCGGCGAAATGCTGATCGTCGAGCCCGGACGCGACGGGATCATCCAGTATTACTTCGCCGTCCACGAAACCGCGCCCTACCTGGTGCGCGATTCCTATTACAGCTACGCCTTCGACGGATACCGGCTGGTCCAGGTCTATGACAACAACGGCCGACTGTGGACCGCGGACCTTTCCGGCCGCCAGCGTTACGACAGCCAAGCATACCAGAACCGCGGCCGCGCGCTCTATGCGGCATCGCTGCGCCAGCGCCGCTGGGATGGCGAGGCGGCCTATGGCTGGGGCAATTACATGAATTCCTACAGCTACAGCTATGGCTGGGGAACGAGCTGGAACGGCGGCTGGCGCGACGAATGGCGCCAGCGCCCGGACTGGAGCAATTTCGAATACGAGCAGCGCTACAACCATCCGCCGCGCAATCTTGACCAGGAGCGCCGCAATCGCGGCGATGCCCGCTGGCGCTATGACGACTGGCAGCGCAGCGGACAGCGCGGCGCACCGCCGCCAACCGGCAATCCGATCGTCCAGCCGCCCGCGCCGCCGCCTCCGCCACCGCCGCCGCCCAGGCCGAAACCACCAGCCCCGCCGCCTCCTCCGCCGCCGCCTCCTCCGCCGCCGCCGCCCGCACCAGCGCCTGTGCCGCCGCCAACGCAGTGGCAGCCTCCGGCGCAATGGCAGCCGCCTGCGCCTCCGCCCCCTGCGCCTCCATCTCCGCCGCCGCCACCCCCGCCACCGGTGCGCTATCAGCCGCCGCCCCAGGAGGAACCGCCGGCCTGGACAAATCCGCGCTATCAGCCGCCGGTGCCCCCGGTTCAGCCGGAGCCGCAGCAACCTGTTTATGCGCCGCCCCCGCCGCCGCCGCCACCGCCTCCGGTGCAGTGGCAGCCCCCGGCACCGCCTGCGCCTCCGCCTCCACCAGAGCCTGTGGCGGAACAACCGGCCCCGCCCAAGCGGGTCAATCCGCGCGTCAGGATGCCGGATCAGGATTCCGAACCGATGACCAACCGCGAGGCCGATCCCGACCGGCCTTGAGACGGAATGACGCCAAAGGGGTTTCATGGTCACGGCGACGGGGCTATGAAACCCCCAGGGCGGGTCGTGGAGGTAATGGATTATGCTGAAGATCAACGCACCCAAGCAGTCGGCCCTTGGCGGGGCACTGGCACTGGCGATCGCCGTTGCCGCTCCCGCGCTGGCCGCCACGCAGCAGGCGGAAACGCCCGAAGAAGCGCGCGCCAGGCTGAACGCCGAACAGGCCGCCGCAGCCAAGGCCCAGCTAGAGCAGAACGCGGCCAGCCAGGCCGCCTATGAAGCGGCGGTCAAGGCCCGCGAAGCGGAAGTCGCCCGGATCGAGGCCGAGACTGCGCGGCAAAAGGCCGAATACGACGCGTCGATGAAGAAGTGGGAAGCCGACGTTGCCGCCTGCAACGCGGGCGATTTCTCGCGCTGCGCGCAGCCCAAGCAATAATTGCACTTTGCGTGGCCGGCCGAAGCAACGGTTGGCCGCGTCACTCTACGAACGGCCATTCGCGCTCTGCGAACGGCATTGACCCTGCGCGGCGCGCGCGCGAGGAAAGGCCATCCTTGCGCGGGCCCCGCTTTCGGGGCGTCTTGCGCATCCGGTCTTCGGGAGTCGTAACACCATGAAATCTCGCTTGTTCATTTCCGCCGCCGCGCTCGCGGTCCTGGCCGCGCCGCTGGTCACCGCTCAGCTCGTCGCCGCCGACGGCCCGGCCGCTGAAGCCGCTGCGGGCAAGCCCGCGATCGGCGCCTGGGGTGTCGACCTCGCCGGGGGTGACAGCTCGGTCACGCCGGGCAACGATTTCCTGCGCTACACTTCGGGCAAGTGGATGGACGCCACCGGGATTCCGGCCGACCGTCCCTCGATCGGCGCGTTCGATGACCTGCGCGAGCGCACCTCGGGCCAGCTCAAGGATCTCATCCTCAACGCCCCCGCCGGCAGCAAGTATGGCGCGTTCTATGCCAGCTTCATGGATGAAAAGCGGATCGAACAGATCGGCCTCGCCCCGCTGAAGCGTGACCTGGCAGCCGTCAACGCGATCAGCACCAAGTCGCAGTTCGCCCGCTTCATGGGCGGGACCAACGGCAAGTTCGGCAGTTCGGTGGTCAGCTTCGGCGTCTATGCCGACACCGCGAACCCGGAACTCAACGTGCTGTGGATGGGCCAGGACGGGATCGGCCTGCCCGAGCGCGAATACTACTTCTCGCCCCAGTTCGAAAAGCAGCGCAACGCCTACCGCGCCTATATCGTGCGCACCATGAAGGCGATCGGCAACCCCGATCCCGAAAAGGCCGCCGACACGATCATGGGTTTTGAAACCGAGATCGCCTACAAGAGCTGGAAGATCGACGACCGCCGCGACATCGACAAGCTCAACAACCCGATGAGCACGGCCGAGCTGATCGCCTATGCACCGGGGATGGACTGGAACGCCTACTTTGCGGGCGCCGGGATTCCCGCCCAGAAGCGCATCATCGTGAACGAGAACACCGCGATCAAGGCGATCGCGAAGTTCTTTGGCGAAACGCCGCTCGCCACGCTCAAGCTGTGGCAGCAGTTCCACATCGCCGACCAGGCCTCGCCCTATCTGACCAAGGCGATGGTCGACAGCCGCTTTGAATATACCAAGACCCTCAATGGCGTGACCGAAAACCGTCCGCGCTGGAAGCGCGGCGTCGACCTGGTCGATGGCTCGCTGGGCGAACTGGTCGGTCAGGACTATGTCGCGCGCTATTTCCCGGCCTCGTCCAAGGCCAAGATGGAAGCGCTGGTCGCCAACCTGAAGACCGCGATGGCCGGCCGCATCCGCAACAACGACTGGATGAGCGAGGCGACCAAGCAGGCCGCGCTCGAAAAGCTGAGCCGCATGGAAGTGATGGTCGGCTATCCGGACAAGTTCCGCAATTACGACGCGCTCAAGATCAGCGCGACCGACCTTTACGGCAACGTCGTGCGCGCAGGGCAGTTCAACGCGGCCTACAACCTCAGCTTCCTCGGCAAGCCGGTCGACAAGAAGCTGTGGGGCATGAACCCGCAGACGGTGAACGCCTATAACGGCTTCCTCGAAAACAAGATCGTGTTCCCGGCCGGGATCCTCCAGCCGCCGTTCTTCGATCCCAATGCCGACGATGCCGTGAACTATGGCGCGATCGGTGCGGTCATCGGCCACGAAATCAGCCACGGCTTTGACGATCAGGGCCGCAAGGTCGATGCCAGCGGCAAGGTGCGCGACTGGTGGACGCCCGAAGATGCCGCCCGCTTCGTGAAGGAATCCGAAGTGTTCGGCGCACAGTATGCCAAGTTCGAAGCCGCCCCCGGCGCCTTCGTTAACCCGACGCTGACGATGGGCGAAAACATCGCCGACTTCGCCGGGATCTCGGTGGCGCTGGATGCCTATCACGCCTCGCTCGGCGGGCGCGAGGCGCCGGTGCTCGACGGTTACACCGGCGATCAGCGCGTGTTCCTCGGCTGGGCGCAGGTCTGGCGCAGCAAGGCCCGCGAAGATGCGCTGCGCCGCCAGGTGGCCACCAACGAGCACAGCCCGGCGATGTTCCGCCTCTATGGCCCGCTGCGCAACGTGCCGCAGTGGTATCAGGCGTTCGGCGTGAAGCAGGGCGACGCGCTCTACCTTGCGCCCGAACAGCGCGCCAAGATCTGGTAAGCCGGATCCGTCCGCAAGCATTCAGGGGGCGGCGGCCACGCTGCCCCCAACCCCTTTCTCCGACAGGATATTCACCGATGCGCACCCTCCCCCTCGTTTCCGTTTCGCTGCTGGCGCTGGCCGCCTGCGCGCCCAAGGAAGTGGCCGCCCCGGCCCCGGTGGCGCAGGCCGCCCCCACCGCCGCGCCCTATGCCCCCGTGATCCCCAAGGGCACCGGCATCTTCGCCGAACCTTCGACGCTGCCGTTCCAGGCGCCCGACTTCAGCAAGATCAAGGACAGCGACTTTGAACCCGCGATCGAGCAGGGCATCGCGATCCAGCTGGCCGAAGTCGATGCGATTGCCGGCAACCCCGCCGCGCCGACCTTTGAAAACACCATCGAGGCGCTCGAAAAGTCGGGCCAGATGCTGACCCGCGTGCTCAACGTGTTCGGCGCGCTGACCAGCGCCAATACCAACGACACGCTGGACGGCGTCGACAGCCGCACCGCGCCCAAGCTTGCGGGGATGCGCGATTCGATCCTGCTCAACGACAAGCTGTTTGGCCGCGTGAAGTGGCTCTATGACAACCGCGCCAGCCTGAACCTCGCGCCCGACCAGCTCCAGGTCCTGACCATTACTTACGAACAGATGGTCAAGAACGGCGCGATGCTTTCGGCTGCCGACAAGGAAACGCTCAAGGGTATCAACGGCCGCCTTTCGACCCTGTCGACCGACTTCGGCCAGTACCTGACCAAGGGCACCAAGGACGGCGCGCTGGTGTTCCCCGACAAGGCATGGCTGGCCGGGCTGTCCGCCGCCGATGTGGCCGCCGCCGAGCGCGGCGCGGCCGATCGCGGCCTGCCCAAGGGCAGCTACGTTATCCCGCTGCAGAACACCACTCAGCAGCCGCTGCTCGCGACGATGTCGAACCGCAAGGCCCGCCAGGCCCTGTTCGAGAAGAGCTGGATGCGCTCGGAACGCGGCGATGCCAACGATACCCGCGGCCTGATCCAGGAAATCGCGATGCTGCGCGCACAGAAGGCGCAGCTGCTTGGCTTCCCGAACTATGCCGCCTTTGCGCTGAGCAACCAGATGGCGCAGACCCCGGCCAAGGCGATCGGCTTCCTCGAACAGCTCGTCCCTTCGCTCGCCGCCGCGCAGCAGCGCGAGGCTGCCGAACTCAACAAGTTCATCAAGGCCGATGGCGGCAAGTTCACCGTCACCCCGGCCGACTGGGACTACTATTCGGAAAAGCTGCGCAAGCAGAAGTACGACCTCGACCAGAACCAGATCAAGCCCTATCTTGAGATCACCAACGTGCTGGAAAACGGCGTTTTCTTTGCCGCCAACCAGCTTTACGGGCTGACCTTCAAGAAGCGCACCGATATCCCGACCTATCACCCCGACGTGACGGTCTATGAAGTGTTCGACGCCGACGGCAGCGAACTGGCGCTGTTCTATTTCGACCCGTGGAAGCGCGACAACAAGTCGGGCGGCGCGTGGATGTCGAACTTCGTCGACCAGACCACGCTGCTCGGCACCAAGCCGGTGGTCTACAACGTCGAGAACTTCACCAAGCCCGCCCCCGGCCAGCCCGCGCTGATCACCTGGGACGATGCCAACACCATGTTCCATGAATTCGGCCACGCGCTGCACGGGATGCTGTCTAACCAGCGCTATCCCAGCATCGCGGGCACCAACACCGCGCGCGATTTCGTGGAATTCCCCAGCCAGTTCAACGAGAACTGGATGACCGAGCCGCGCGTGCTGGCGAACTTCGCCAAGCACTACAAGACCGGCGCACCGATGCCGGCGGCGCTGGTCGCCAAGATCGAAAAGGCCAGGCACTTCAACCAGGGCTATGCGCTGGGCGAAGTCGTCACCGCGGCCCTGCTCGACCTCAAGTGGCACACGCTGGGCGCGGACGCGGGCAAGCAGGACGTGGACGCATTCGAAAACGCCGCGCTGGGTTCGACCGGGCTCGACATCGCGCATGTGCCGACCCGCTATCGCACCAGCTACTTCCGCCACATCTGGGCCAATGGTTATGCGGCGGGCTATTATGCCTATAGCTGGACCGAAATGCTCGATCACGACGCCTACCAGTGGTTCGTGGAGAACGGCGGCATGACCCGTGCCAACGGCCAGCGCTTCCGCGACATGGTCCTCTCGAAGGGCCACTCGCTCGACTATGCGGACATGTACCGCGCCTTTGCGGGCCGCGATCCCAGCATCGAGCCGATGCTCAAGGCACGCGGGCTGAAGTAAGTCAGACCACCAGCGCACGCTGCCCCGGTTCGCCGAGCCAGCGTGCGCTGACCCCCCAGACCTTGGCAATGGTAGCCTCGTCCAGCGCCACTTCCGGGCGGCCATCGCGGACCAGCCTGCCGCCATCCAGCACGATCACGCGGTCGGCATGGTTCATCGCGTGGGCCAGATCGTGCAGCACCAGCACCACGCCCAGCCCCTGCCCCGCCAAGGCGCGCAGGCTGGCCAGCAGGGCCAGTTGATGCGCCAGGTCGAGATTGGCGAGCGGTTCGTCCGCCAGCAGCCAGCGCGGTGTTCCCGCCAGCACGCGGGCGACCAGCGCCCGGGCACGCTCACCGCCCGACAGCTGCGAGACGGGGCGATTGCGCAGCGCTTTCAGTTCCATCGCCGCAAGCGCATCGGCGACATGGCGCGCGTCTTGCACCGCTCCGCTTTGCCAAGGCAGGCGGCCAAGCCCGACCAGCGTTTCGACCGAGACATCCCAGGCCACTTCGGCGCTTTGCGGCAGGTAGCCGATCGCCCGCGCCCGCTCGCGCGGCGGCATTGCGGACAGCGCCGCGCCGCCAAGCGCCACGCCTTCCCCGGCCAATCCCGCCAGGCAGGTCAGCAGGCTCGACTTGCCCGCCCCGTTCGGACCGCAGATCGCGGTGACTTCGCCCGGATGAAATTCCAGCGTCAGGTTGTCCAACCGCCCGGCAAGGCTCAGCTGCGATACAGACAGCGTCATGCGAGGCTCCTCCTGAGGCGCAGCAGCAGCACCAGGAAGAACGGCGCGCCGACCAGCGACAGCGCGATCCCCAGCCGCAGCTCGCTTTGCAGCGGCAGCACCCGGCACAGGCAATCCGCCACCAGCAGTAGCAATGCGCCGGCCAGCGCGCTCGGCACGATCAGCGAGGACGGGCGGCGGTCGGTAAACGGGCGCATGAGGTGCGGCACCATCAGCCCGACGAAACCGATAATCCCCGCCACGGCGACGCCTGCTCCCACGGTCAGCCCCACGCCGATGATCATCAGCCCCTGCAACCGGCGCGGCGAAACACCCAGCGAGCGCGCTGCCGCTTCGCCCAGCGTCAGGGCATCGAGGCTGCGCCCCGCAAGCATCAGCGCGCCAATCCCGGCCAGCGTCAGCGGTGCCGACACCCACACGTCCTGCCACGAACGGTCGGTCAGCGCGCCCATCAGCCAGGTGACGATTTCGGACATGGCAAAGGGCGTGGGCGACAGGCTGATCGCCAGGCTCATCAGCGCCCCCGCAAGGCTGGCGATCATCATGCCCGCCAAGGTAAACAGGGTCACCGAACCGCCGCTGCCCGCGATCAGCCCAAGCAGCGCCATCGCCCCGCTCGCACCCAGCAGCGCGAAGAGCGGCAGGGCAAACGGCTGCGCTGCATAACCCGTCCAGAAGCTCAGCACCGCGCCCAGCGCCGCACCGGGGGCAATCCCGAACAGGCCCGGATCGGCCAGCGGATTGCGCAGGTAGCCCTGCATTGCCGCCCCCGCCGCGCCCAGCCCCGCGCCAAGCACCAGCGCCAGCGCGGCACGCGGAGCGCGCAGTTCCATCAGAATGGACATGGCATTGGGCACCTGGGGACCCAACGGGTCGATCCACACGCGGCCTGCCAGCAGTGAAAGCGGCACGGCGAACGCCAGTGCGGCGATCAGGATGAGGACGGGGCGCGTCACAGGCTGCGCCTCACGTCGCCCGGCCGCGTGGCCGCGCGCACGATTGTCGGCCCGCCGCACCACAGCAGCGCGGGGCTGAGCGGCTCGCGCCGGGTGTCCGTCAAGTGCGCCAAGGCCGGATGGCGCAGCAGGCGATCTTCTTCCGAAAACCGGCTACCCGCGGTGAAAATCACGCGCGGCGGGGCGATCAGCATCAGTTCCAGCGGCAATACGTCGGCCTGCTTCATCCCCCGCGCGGCGGCGGCATTAGTGAAGCCGGTGCGCGCCAGCAGGTCGGAAATCAGCGTGTCGCTGCCCGGCACGATCCCGCCCGATTGCCACACAATCGCGGGAACCGGCGGCCCGGCGGGGGCGCGGTTGGCGGCCAGCACGGCCTCGATCTCCGCCACCAGCGCCTCGCCGCGTTCGGGATGCCCGGCCAGCGCGGCGAGGCGGCGCACCTGCGCCTCGCTTTCGCCCACGGTCGGCGCGATGCCGAACTGTTCAAGCCGAAAGCCCATGCCGCCCAGCGCCGTTACCGTGGCCGGGGCCATGAATGTGCCGCCGACCACCAGATCGGGGCGCAGCGCCGCCACTTCCTCGACCGTTCCCGCCACGGCCGGGAACTGGCGGGCCTTCGCCACCTCCATCGAACTCGACGCCGGGTCGCTGCTGTATGCCGATAGCGCCAGGATCTGCTGCGGATCGGCCACTTCGGCCAGGATCGCATCGGTGCAGGGATTGAGGCTGACGATGGTCGGAAACTCGCGCCCCACCTCGCGCGCCGGGGCCTGCGTGCAGGCCGCCAGCGCGATTGCGAGGCAAGGCGCGAGCCGTTTTACCACTTCACGCGCACACCGGCATAGGCGCTGCGGCCATAAGTGCCGTAGCCCGCCACCGTCTGGTAACGCACGTCGGCCACGTTCTCGACGCGGCCATAGAGCTCGAAATGCTCACCCACCGGCACCGCGGCGCGCAGCGTGACCAGCGCGTAGCCATCGAGCGGCACCGTGTTCCAGGCATCGTCATAGCTATCGCCCACCATGCGCAGGTCAGCACCCAGCGCAAGGCCGGCCAGCGGCGTTTCCCAGTCCGCCGAAACGGTCAGCGCGTGGCGCGGGCGGCGGGCCAGATCCTTGCCGGTCGCGCGGTTGGTCGACTTGACATAGGTATAGGCGGCATGGACGGCGAAATGCGGCGTAACCCGCGCATCGCCCTCGATTTCCAGCCCCTGCGCGCGGGTGCGGCCGACGTTGAAATAGCCGCTGGGGTAGAGGTAGTCGATCAGGTTGCGGGCATCGCGCTGGAACGCGGTAACGCCAAAATGCAGCGCGCTGTTGCGGTCGCCCAGTTCGATCCCGCCGTCGAAGCTGCGGCTGGTTTCCGCCTGAAGGCCCGCGTTCCCGCCGTAGCCATAGAGCTGGTAAAGCGTCGGCGCCTTGAAGCCCTCGCCATAGCTGGCGCGTAGCCTCCAGCCCCCGCCGATTTCGACCGCGCCATTGGCCCCGAAGGTCCAGTGGCTGCCGAAGCGGTCGTGATCGTCGAAGCGCGCGCCCGCCGCCAGCGAGAGGGAACCGTCGCCGCTGATATAACCCAATTGCAGGTGACCGCTGCTGAGCCGCGCGGTCTGGCGCGGATCGTAGCTGGTCGAAAAGCGGGTCCATTCGCTGTCAGCCCCGAAATCGAGCGTGAAGTCCGACGGCAGCATAAGCCGCCCGCCCAGATCGGCGCGGACGGAGCGGCCATCGGTCTCATAGTTCGGCGCGCTGCCATAGGTCGGGTCGTAATAGGCGCGCCTGGTGCTCGACAGCGCGACGCCGCCGCGCAGCAGCAGGTCATCACCCGAATGTTCGAACCCGGCGCGGCCCGATGCCTGCCGGGTGGTCTGGTACTCGGGCGTATCGGCAAAGACGTAGAGCGGATAAGGATAGCCGTCGAACTCGATCCGGCTGTCGGCATAGCGCCCCACCGCGACCAGCGACCAGTCGTTCGCGAGCGCAATCCGCCCGCGCCCTCCGACATGCCACTGGCGGAAGCCATCGGGCTCGGTCCCCAGCGCATAGGCCGAGATGCCCCTGCTTTCGGTATAGCCGCCGCCCAGCGTCAGGGCGTGACTTTCATTCGCGATGCCGGCCTGTGCCTCGCCGCTCCAGGTCTCGTTGGCGCCATATTCCGCGCTGGCCGAAACGCCGTTCATTTCCGCCGTGGTGACCGCCAGCACGCCCGAGACCGCGCTCGACCCCCAGACCACGCTGTTCGATCCGCGCAGCAGTTCGACCCGGCCGACCCCGCCGCTCAGCAGCGTGCCAAGATCGAACCCGCCCGAGGGCGCGGCCTGGTCTTCCACGCGCACGCCGTCGATGGTGACGAGCAATTGTTCCGAATTGCCACCGCGCACGAACAGGCTGGTCTGGCTGCCAAGGCCCCCGCTGCGGGTCCAGGTAACGCCGGGCAGGCGTTCGAGCACGCGGGTCAGGTCCGGCCCCTGCACGCGCGCCAGTTCGCCGGCGCCGATCACGCTGACCGACTGGCCGGTCTGCGCGATCATATCGCCCCAGCCGCTGGCGGTGACAACAATCTGCTCAGCCGGAACCCGGTTCGCTACGGAATAGATGTGTTCGACAGCAACGGCCGCTACCGGCTCGGACATGACCTTCAACTTGTCCGTCTGCGGCGGCGCAGGACAATCGAACAGGACGACATCGTCACGCGGCGGCGGGCAGGTCGCCGCCATAGCCGGAGCGACCGAAAAAAACGAACAACCAATATAAAACAGATACTTCACGCGATTACCTCACAACATGAACGAATGCCGTTCATGGCGAGAGGCCCCGCGCGAATTAGCGGGTCCACGCTGCATTCCGGTACACCCCGCCCGGCTGCGGAACGACCGTCACCGGCAGGTCTCCTGGCTCCCGGATCGTTGCTTTGCGCCCGCCTTCCCGGTGTTGAACCAGTGGCGTATGGGCGCATCGCTCCCCGGTCACAGTTGCGGGGGCAGCGGGGGAATTGAACCCCCTTCCCTCTTAGGTCCGCCGAAGCGGACAACCCATGACGTGGGACGGCGCATAGCTCCGATGCGCCGCAGGGGCAAGCGGGGCAGGCAATTGGGCCATTTCTTAACCGCTTAACCTTATCGCGCGTTGTGTCCCGCATCGGCACGGAGCGATCTGCGTTGCTGCGGGACGGTCGCAACCAGACTACGCGCGAAGGCGCGTAACCAAGACGGAACCGATGAACCCTGTTCACCCCCCATTATTTCCAGAGCTGGCCCACGAGGCCAGGCCGCGCGATTTCGCCGCGCGGCTGCCGCGCAAGGGCGTGCGCACGGTGGGGATGCGGGGCGCACGGCGTCACCTGGGCCGCCGCGCGCTGGTGCTGCTGGCGGCGGTCGCGGTCCCGGCGCTGGCCGCACCAGGCGAATGGGGCGGCTTCGACATCGGCAATGCCGGCGCGGCGCAGGTCACGGTCGAGCCGATGCCGTTCGAACGCACGGGCGACAGCTTCCCCGGCTCGGCGTTCTATTACCTCGCCCCCGAAACGGCGACGCCCACGGCCAGTGGCGGGATATCCTATGGCGATCTGGTGGCGAATGGCGCGATTGCCCGCGCGTTCCGCATCGACAACTCCGGCGTCGACCGCACCCGCGCAGTGCAGTGCCTGACAGCCGCGATCTATTACGAAGCTGCGAGCGAGCCCGACCAGGGCCAGCGCGCCGTGGCGCAGGTCGTGCTCAACCGCGTTGCCCATCCCGCCTTTCCAAACACGGTCTGCGGTGTGGTCTACCAGGGATCGGAGCGCACCACCGGGTGCCAGTTCAGCTTCACCTGCGACGGATCGCTGGCCCGCGTCCCCAACCGCTTCTTCTGGAACCGCGCGCAGAACGTCGCGATTGCGGCGCTGTCGGGCTTCGTCGAGCCTTCGGTCGGCCTCGCCACGCATTATCACACCATCGCGGTTCATCCCGCCTGGGACGCGCAGATGAACCAGATCACCACGATCGGCGCACACCAGTTCTTCAGCTGGCGCGGCCCGGCCGGTGCGGCGTCCGCCTTCCACTTTGCCTATCGCGGCGGCGAGCCGGTGGCCGCGCCCAATCCGCGCAGCGCGGCGGCCAGCACGGCACCCGATCCTTCGCTCGATCCGCTGGCCCTGCAGCGCGCCTATGAGGCCGGCCTGCCGCCGGCAAGCGGACAGTCGGCGGCGGCGACGCCCGGTGACGCCGCCCCGCGTCCCCACGGCGCGGCCGCCGCTCCGGCTCCGGTCTATTCCAGCGAAGTCCAGAACCGCGGCGGCGATGCGCTGTACCGCGGCGACAAGCTGCCAGACGGGCAAAACGTCAGGCCGGAATACCGCAATTCGGGCCAATGGATCGCCCAGCCGGGCAACTGAACGCACGGATTTCCGCCCCTCTGGCGTGGTTAAAAGCATGAAAACCATACAGTCGAACCAAGCCTTAGCCGCGCGCGGCTAAAGCCTTGGCCATGCCGATCCACTTTGCCGCCGCCCGCCCCGTCGTCTCCGCCTTCCTCGGCGTAGCGAGCCGGAACAACCTTGCGCGCGAGGCCGCGAACGATAATTGCGACGGTCGGCCCAGCACCGGCCGGCCCAGCACCGGGCGACGCGGCGCGGTTACTTCCGACCGGATGCTGCGCGATGCGATCAAGCACTTTGCCACCCACGGCCTCGGCGCTGCCGAACAGGCCCGGCGCGAAGCCGAACGCGGCTATCACGCGGGCGAGGTTCAGACCTATCGCTACTGGCTCGAGATCTGCGGCAAGTTCGACCGCCGGATGGCCGCGGCGCTGGTGCGCAAGTTCGGGGCATAGTCCCTGCGGTCCGGGCGCGGACCTGCTCTTACCTTACGTCATTGCGGCCGGCTTGCTCGTGCAGGCGCGGAGAAAGGTTGCTTTTGCCCGCTTTCTGAACGCTTGTTGCTATTGCGAACTGTTATCACAAATAAGTTGCCCTGATAGGCCTTTCCTGCCTTGCAATCCCCAATCCACCGGCCTAGGGCCACCCCCGTTCACCGGGACGTCCGCACTCCAGCGGGATGGAATGGACTGCCCAGATTGCCAGACGTGATCCCGCATTTCAGGGAAGGACATCGTCGCATCATGGCCAATACCACTTCGCGCAAGAAGATTGCCCTTATCGGCGCCGGCATGATCGGTGGCACGCTTGCTCACCTCGCCGCGAAGAAGGAACTGGGCGACATCGTCCTGTTCGACATCGCCGAAGGCATCCCCCAGGGCAAGGCGCTTGACCTGGCGCAGTGCGGCCCGGTCGAAGGCTTCGACGCCAAGCTGACCGGCACCAACGATTATGCCGACATCGCGGGCGCGGACGTGATCATCGTCACCGCCGGCGTGCCCCGCAAGCCCGGCATGAGCCGCGATGACCTGCTCGGCATCAACCTCGGCGTGATGAAGTCCGTCGGCGAAGGCATCAAGCAGCACGCCCCGAATGCCTTCGTGATCTGCATCACCAACCCGCTCGACGCGATGGTCTGGGCGCTGCGCGAATTCTCGGGCCTTCCGGCCAACAAGGTCGTCGGCATGGCCGGCGTGCTCGATTCGGCCCGCTTCGCCACCTTCCTCGCCTGGGAATTCGGCGTTTCGGTCAAGGACGTGAACGCCTTCGTGCTTGGCGGCCACGGCGACACCATGGTCCCCGTCACCAGCTACACCACCGTTTCGGGCATTCCGGTCGACGACCTCGTCAAGATGGGCAAGTCGAGCAAGGAAGCGATCGACGCGATCGTGGCGCGCACCCGTTCGGGCGGCGGCGAAATCGTCGGCCTGCTCAAGACCGGTTCGGCCTATTATGCCCCCGCCACCAGCGCGATTGCCATGGCCGAAGCCTACCTCGGCGACCAGAAGCGCATCCTGCCCTGCGCAGTCTATGTTGACGGCAAGTACGGCCTCGACGGTCTCTATGTCGGCGTGCCGACCGTGATCGGCGCGAACGGCGCGGAAGAAGTCATCGAAATCGCGCTCGACGCGGAAGCCAAGGCCAACTTCGACGTCTCGGTCGATGCGGTCAAGGAACTGCTGGTTGCCTGCAAGGCGATTGACCCCAGCCTGGCTAGCTAATGGAAACAATCTTGTTTCTTGCGGCAGTTGCGGTTGCGGGCACCTTGCCCGCGCTGACCATAATTTGCCGCAGGAAACGACTCACGTTTTTTGCTTACCTTGTATGGCTTGGGTTCGTGGGGTGGTTCTTGATCTTGAAGCATCCCAACCCGTTCGGCTTAGGCTTTTTGCTGATATTCTTGATCGGCTGGCTGGCTGCCTTCGGCTTTACATTCCTTCCGGTTCAAAACGAACGCTTTTGGGGACAAAATAAATGAGCATCCTCGTCAACAAAAACACGAAAGTCATCACCCAGGGGATGACCGGCGCCACCGGCAGCTTCCACACCCAGGCGGCGCTGGATTACGGCACGCAGATGGTTGCGGGCGTGACCCCCGGCAAGGGCGGCACCACCCACATCGGCCTGCCGC
>NZ_JAYSBK010000059.1:0-18477 GCF_041915465.1 Novosphingobium sp.
TCGTGCTCATCCCGCTGTGGCTGCAATCGGTGATCGGCTATTCGGCCAGCGAGAGCGGCCACGTGATGGCCTTCATCGGGGTTTTTGCGGTGCTGGTCGCCCCCCTCGCCAGCAAGGTGATGGAAAAAGTCGATCTTCGGATGTGTATCACCGGCGGCATGCTGTGGCTGGTGATGACCACGCTGCTGCGAACCCAGTGGTCGACCGACGGTTCGTTCTGGGATTTCAGCCTGCCACAATTGCTGCAAGGCTTCGGGATGCCGTTTTTCTTCATCGGCCTGATGACCTTCGCGCTATCCGCCATCCCGCCCAAGGAAACCGCCTCGGCCGCCGGGCTGCTCAGCTTCATGCGCACGATCAGCGGGGCGATCGGCACCGCGCTGTCAACCGCATTCTGGGACGATGCCTCCCGCCAGAGCCGCGACCAGATGGTTGGCACCCTTGGTGAAAACGCCAATGCCGCCGCCGCCAAACTTCAGGCCGCCGGCTATACCGAACCGCAGGCCCGCGCGATGATCGAACGGCTGGTCGATGCTCAATCCGCGACGGTGGGTGCAAGCCACGTCTTCTGGATGGCGGCCACCGTACTGTTTATCGCCGCATGGCTGCCATGGCTGGCCAAGCGCCCCAAGGTGCTGTTCAGCGGGGCTGCTCCGGCGCACTAGGTAGCGGCTCAATGCCATGCCCCGCAGCCTTGCGCCTCCGCCTTGGTGACGATCGCCAACCCAGGCTCGAGGCCCCGCGCAGAAGGGCTTTGAAGGTTTCCGCCCGGTTCTGTACGAGCACCGGCTTGGGTTACCTCAATCACCTCGCACTTGGCGTTCGCGCCCTGCAGCACGGATAAGGGCAGATCGTCAGGATTTTCGGACCGCCATGAATTATCGCCATTCCTTCCATGCCGGCAATAGCGCCGATGTCGTGAAGCACGCCCTGCTCATCGCCCTGGTGCGGGCGTTGCAGCTCAAAGAAAGCGCGCTGACCCTGATCGACACCCATGCCGGCTGCGGGCTGTACGACCTTCAGGGTGACGAGGCCGGGCGCACCGGCGAGTTCACGCAGGGCGTCCTGCGGGCCTTTGCCGACCCGAACCCCTTGCTGAACGACTACCGCGCCGCCGTACAGGCGGTGAACGCCGGGCCCGAGCCGCGCCTCTATCCCGGTTCGCCGCAGATCCTGGCGCAGCTGCTGCGCCCGCAGGACCTCCTGATCCTGAACGAAAAGCATCCTGAGGATGTCCATGAACTGCGCAGCGCGATGCGCGGCACTTGCGCTGCCGTGCACGAGCGCGACGCCTACGAATTCTGGCTAGCGATGGTGCCGCCCAGAACCCCTCGCGGCGTAGTGGTGGTCGACCCGCCTTACGAGCAGACGGACGAACGCGCCCGGATCACGGCCACCCTCGCGGCGGCGCAGCGCAAATGGGCGCACGGCGTGACGGTGATCTGGTACCCGCTAAAAGACCGCGCCGCCCATTCGCGCTGGAAGGACAAGCTGCGCCGGCTTGGCATCGCGAAATTCCTGACGGTGGAGCACTGGCTCTACGATCGCGATCAGCCCGGCATCTATAACGGCGCGGGCCTGTTTATCGTCAATCCGCCCTACGCCTTCACGCAGGCTCTGCCGCCGCTGCTCGAAGCCCTGCGCGCCGCGCTGGCGCCGGAGGGGCATCGTGGCGAGATCGCAGTCAGTTGGCTGGGCGATTGAACGCCCTTAAAGCGCCGCCGTGCTCATCCCCAGTTCCGGAATCCCGATCGAGCGGCGACCTTGGAAATCGGTGCGCACCACGATCAGGCCGCTCTTTTCAAGGTGCTCGATCAGCCGCCTGATCCGGCCCGACGAGCTGGTGCCATAGGCGCGGGCGAGGTCTTCATCATCGGGGCAGGGCGTGCCTTCCAGCGCGGCGCGGGCGATCAGCAGGAACGGGGCGAGCACATCGTCCTCCACCCGTGCGGCCAGCGCGGCCAGTGCGCTCCATTCGGGTGCGTCAGGATCGCCGATCCCGGCCACGGCATAGGCAAAGCGGCGGCGAAAGCGGGTAACGTCGCCCACGTGGGCGCCGATCCGCTGCATCCGGCAGCGCACGCTGAAATCCTGGAACAGCGAGGCCGCGCCCTGAAAGGTCGCGCCCTCCTCGCCCGCCATGTCGAGCATGATTTCGGAGAGGACCCTGCGCACTTCCTCTGGCGGGAGCGAGGGCGGCGCGGGGACGGAAGCGGCCTTGAACAGGTCTTCGCCGCCATCTGCCGCGTCCGCCGCGTCCTCTGTGCCCGCGAGTTCGAAATCGGCGATCTGGTTGAGCAGCTGGCCCGGATCGACCCGCACCTCATCCAGCGGCAGCGCAGGCGCGCGGCGTTCTTCTTCCTGCGGCTCGGCATGGAGCAGCGCGTGGAGTTCGTCGGCATCGGCGGTCGGCAGCGGCATCAACCCCTTGATCGAGGTGCGCGCCGAGGTGCGCACCGAACCGATCCGCACCGGCACCGCGCGGCGTGCAATTGCCGGACCAAGGCCGAGGAACTGCCCGCGTTCCAGATCGCGGATCTGCTCCGCCTGCCGCCGCTCCATCCCCAGCAGGTCCGCCGCGCGGGCCATGTCGATATCGAGGAAGGTGCGCCCCATCAGGAAGTTGCTCGCCTCGGCCGCGACATTCTTGGCGAGCTTCGCCAGCCGCTGCGTGGCGATAATCCCGGCGAGCCCGCGCTTGCGCCCGCGGCACATCACGTTGGTCATCGCGGCGAGCGAGACGCGCCGCACCTCGTCCGAAACGTCGCCGCCGGCGGCGGGCGCGAACATCTGCGCCTCGTCCACCACCACCACCACCGGGAACCACTGTTCGCGCGGGGCATCGAACAGGGCATTGAGGAAAATCGCGGCGCAGCGCATCTGCGCCTCGATCTCCAGCCCGTCGAGCGCTAGCACCACCGAGGCGCGGTGGCGGCGGATGCGCGTGGCGAGCTGCGCGATCTCCGCGCTGTCATAGGCCGCGCCATCGACCACCACATGGCCAAACGGTTCAGCCAGGGTGACGAAATCGCCCTCCGGGTCGATTACCACCTGCTGCACCAGCGGCGCGCTTTCTTCCAGCAATCGGCGCAGCAGGTGCGACTTGCCCGACCCGGAATTGCCCTGGACCAGCAGGCGGGTGGCCAGCAGTTCCTCGATATCCACGGATACAGGTTTGCCGTCGGGGGCGGTGCCGATAACGATTGATGCGCTCACGGCTTCGTCCTTTAGCCAGAGCGCCCCGCCCCTCAAACCGCGCCGGGCGGCTTATCCGCAGGCAAGACCCGACAAGAACGCCTCTTTCGCAGTTGCGAAAGGTTCCTGTGGTGCAAATCGCAATCTGGCGCTATGGGCGCTGCAAAGCCGCCGCCGGAGTCCCTGTGCAGGAATCCTCGCAGCGCTCTTGGCGTCCGGCAGGTGGTTGCGGACGTATTCCCGGCTACTGGCCCTACCCCCGGCCCAACGTTTGTGAGTTCAATGCCCTTTTCCGCTCTCCCCGCTTCGCTTGCCGCCGCGCTGACCGCGCGCGGTTACAGCGCCCCCACCCCTGTCCAGGCCGCCGTGATCGAGCCCGAGGCGATGGGCCGCGACCTGATCGTGTCTGCCCGCACCGGTTCGGGCAAGACGGTGGCCTTCGGCCTTGCCATGGGCGCGGCCCTCCTCGGCGAAGACGAACGCTTTGGCCCCGCCGGCGCCCCGCTGGCGCTGGTGATCGCGCCGACGCGCGAACTGGCGCTGCAGGTTAGCCGCGAACTCACCTGGCTGTTCGCCGGCAACGGCGCGGTGGTGACCACCTGCGTCGGCGGCATGGACCCTTCGCGCGAACGCCGCACGCTCTATCAGGGCGCGCACATCGTGGTCGGCACCCCGGGCCGCCTGCGCGACCATCTGGAGCGCGGCGCGCTTGACCTCTCGGCGCTGAAATTCGCGGTGCTCGATGAAGCGGACGAAATGCTCGACATGGGCTTCCGCGACGATCTGGAAGAACTGCTCGACGCAACGCCGGAAGGCCGCCGTACGCTGCTGTTCTCGGCCACCATGCCCAAGCCGATCGTGGCGCTGGCCAAGCGTTACCAGCAGGATGCGCTGCGCATTTCGACCGTTGGCGACGATCAGGGCCACGGCGACATTTCCTATCAGTGCGTCACCGTGTCCCCCTCGGACATCGAGAACGCGGTGATCAACCTGCTGCGCTTCCACGAGGCGGAAACCGCGATCCTGTTCTGCGCCACGCGTGACAATGTGCGCCACCTCCACGCCACGCTGGTCGAACGCGGGTTCGCCGCCGTCGCGCTGTCGGGCGAGCATAGCCAGAACGAGCGCAACCACGCGCTGCAGGCTCTGCGCGACAAGCGCGCGCGGGTTTGCGTCGCCACCGACGTCGCAGCGCGCGGGATCGACATCGCCTCCTTGAGCCTGGTGATCCACGTCGAGATCCCGCGCGATGCCGAAGCCTTGCAGCACCGCTCTGGCCGCACGGGCCGCGCAGGGAAAAAGGGCACCGCCGTGCTGATCGTGCCCTATCCGCGCCGCCGCCGGGTGGAAATGATGCTGCGCGGCGCGCGCATCCCGGCCGAATGGGGCGAAGTCCCCAGCGCCGAGGCGATCCGCGCGCAGGATCACGAACGCGTCATGGCCGCCCTGCTGGACGAAAGCGAAGTGGCCGAACCGAGCGAGGCCGAACTGGCGCTGGCCGCCCGACTGCTCGAACACAAGAGCGCCGAAGAGGTTGCCGTCGCCCTGGTCCGCGCCCATGCCAGCCGCCTGCCCCAGCCCGAGGACCTGATCGACCTTTCCGCCCAGCCGACCCGGCTCGACGCGCAGGGCCGGACGCGCGAGCAGCACCACCGCGAAGGGTTCGACGACGTGGTCTGGTTCCGCATGGACATCGGCCGCCGCCAGCGCGCCGATCCGCGCTGGATCCTGCCGCTGCTGTGCCGCCGCGGGCATATCACGCGCAACGAGATCGGCGCGATCCGCATTGCCGCCAACGAAACCTTCTTCCAGATCCCGCGCGCCATCGAAGCCCGCTTCCAGTCGGCGCTGGCCCGCACCGCCGTGCCCGGCGCCGAGGACGAGAGCGGGATCGCGATCGAACCTTCCGACGGCACCCCGCGCGAAGCGGCCCGTTCGAACGTGCGCACCAACGCCTACCAGCGCCGCCCCGCCCCCCAGCATGGTGAACGCAGTGACGGTCGCCGGGATGACCGGCGCGAGGATCGCCGCGAGGATCGCCCCGCCCCCTATCGCACCCCGGCGATGGAGCAGCGCCGCGAGGAAGCCCCCTCGCCCGAGGCAAAGCCCCGCGCCGCGCTGACCGTCCGCCCCTCCACCCCCGGCCGCGACGAGCGCGAAGGCGGCAAGCCCGCCTACAAGGGCAAGGGCGATTTCAAGAACAAGGACGGCTTCAAGGGCAAGCCTGGCTTCAAGGGCAAGTCGTTCGGTCCGCGTTCCGATGGCCCTCGCGGTCCGCATCGCGGCAAGGCGCCGCGCCCCCGGTGAGCCTGCAGATCCTCGTCGATGCCGATGCCTGCCCGGTAAAGGAAGAGATCTACAAGGTCGCCTTCCGCCTTGCTGTGCCGGTCATCGTCGTCAGCAATGCCCGGATCCGCCTGCCCGAACACCCGCTCATCTCCCGCGTGGTGGTGAGCGACGGGTTCGACGCCGCGGACGACTGGATTGCCGAGGCCTGCCATGCCGGCAGCGTGGTGGTGACCGCCGATATCCTGTTGGCAGACCGCTGCCTCAAGGCCGGGGGCACGGTGATCGCGCCCAATGGCAAGCCTTTCACCGCCAGTTCGATCGGCGGCGCGATTGCCACTCGTGCGATCATGGCCGACCTGCGTGCAGGCGGTGAAACGATGCTGAGCGGCGGAATCGGCGGCCCGCCCCCGTTCAGCAAGGCGGATCGCTCACGCTTCCTCTCCGCGCTCGACGAAGCCCTTGTGCGGCTCGCGCGGCGCGCTATCTGACCGGCCAATGTCCATGCCCGCAACCAACCTGCCGATCCGCGTTGCCGCGCTCTATCACTTCGCCCGTTTCGACGCGCCGGAGGAGTTGCGCGGGCCGCTGCTGGCCCTGTGCCAGAGCCAAGACATCAAGGGCACGCTGCTGCTCGCCCGCGAGGGGATCAACGGGACCATCGCGGGTAGCCCGGCCGGCATCGCCGCCGTGGTCGAACACGTGCGCGCCCTGCCCGGCTGCGCGGGGATCGAGGTCAAGTATTCCGCCGCGCCGGAATTGCCGTTCCACCGCATGAAAGTGCGCCTCAAGCGCGAAATCGTGACGATGGGCGAGCCGGACATCGATCCCCTCAGCGATGTCGGCCACTACGTTTCGCCGCATGACTGGAACGCGCTGATCAGCGATCCCGGCACGATCGTGATCGACACCCGCAACGATTACGAGGTTGCCATCGGCACCTTTGCGGGGGCGATTGACCCCAAGACCGCCAGCTTCCGCGAATTCCCCGCCTGGTTCCGTGCCGAGCGGGAACGCCTGCTGGGAAGCGGCACGCCGCCCAAGGTCGCGATGTTCTGCACCGGCGGGATCCGCTGCGAAAGGAGCACCGCTTTCCTGAAAGCAGAGGGAATCGACGAGGTCTATCACCTCAAGGGCGGGATCCTGAAGTATCTGGAAGACGTGCCTGCGGACCAGAGCCTGTGGCAGGGCGAATGCTTCGTCTTTGACGAGCGCGTCAGCGTCGGCCACGGCCTGATCCCCGGCCACTACGGCCTGTGCCGCGCCTGCCGCCTGCCGATCAGCGAGGAAGACCGCGCCTCTCCGCTTTACGAGGAAGGCGTCTCCTGCCCGGCCTGTCATGACACGCGCACCGAGGAACAGCGCGCGGGCTATCGCGAACGCCACCGGCAGGAACTGCTCGCGGCGAAGCGCGGCAAGAGCCACATCGGATCGCCATGCTGAACCTCAACAATATCACCGTCCGTCTTGGCGGGCGCACGATCATTGACGACGCCAGCACCCGCCTGCCCCCGCGCGGGCGGATCGGGCTGATCGGGCGCAACGGCGCGGGCAAGTCGACGCTGGTGCGGGTCATCACCGGGCTGCTCGACGCCGATGGCGGCAGCGTGGACATGCCGCGCGGCAGCCGGATCGGCTATATCGCCCAGGAAGCCCCGGCGGGCACCGCCACCCCGTTCGAAACCGTGCTCGCCGCCGACACCGAACGCGCCGCGCTGATGGCCGAGAGCGAAACCTGCGTCGATCCGCACCGGCTGGGCGACATTCACGAGCGCCTGATCGCCATCGACGCCCATTCCGCGCCGAGCCGTGCGGCGCGGATTCTCTCCGGCCTCGGCTTTGACGAGGAAGCGCAGGCCCGACCGCTCGACAGCTTTTCGGGCGGCTGGCGGATGCGCGTGGCGCTGGCCGCGCTGCTGTTTGCCCAGCCGGACCTGCTGGTGCTCGACGAACCGTCGAACCACCTCGACCTTGAAGCGGTGCTGTGGCTGGAGGACTTCCTCAAGTCCTATCCCGCGACGATCCTGCTGGTCAGCCACGAGCGCGATTTCCTGAACAACGTGGTCGATCACATCCTCCACCTGACAGGCGGCAAGCTGACGCTCTACCCCGGCGGCTACGACGCGTTTGAGCGCCAGCGCGCCGAGCGTCAGGCACAGATTGCCTCGGCCCGCGCCAAGCAGCAGGCCGAGCGCGAGCGGCTGCGCGAATATGTCGCGCGCAATTCGGCCCGTGCGTCCACCGCCAAGCAGGCCCAGTCACGCGCCAAGGCGCTGGCCAAGCTGCAACCCATCGCCGAGCTGATCGACGATCCGTCGCTGAGCTTCGATTTCCCCAGCCCCGACGAACTGCGCCCGCCACTGATTACGCTCGACATGGCAAGCGTCGGCTATGGCGACACGCCGGTGCTGAGCCGCCTCAACCTCAGGATCGACCCGGACGAGCGGATCGCCCTTTTGGGCCGCAACGGCAACGGCAAGACCACGCTGGCCCGCCTGCTGGCGGCGCAATTGTCACCGATGGACGGCGCGATGAACGCCTCGGGCCGGATGAAGGTGGGTTACTTTACCCAGTACCAGGTCGAGGAACTCGACGCGAGCCACACCCCCTTGCAGCACATGACCATGCTGATGCCCGGTGCAAACCCGGCGGCGGTGCGCGGGCAACTGGGGCGGTTCGGCTTTTCCGGCCCCAAGGCGACAACCGAGGTGGGCAAGCTTTCGGGCGGCGAGCGGGCGCGGCTGGCGCTGGCGCTGATCACCCGCGATGCGCCGCACCTGCTGATCCTCGACGAGCCGACCAACCACCTCGACGTCGATGCGCGCGAGGCGCTGATCCAGGCGCTGAACGGCTATGGCGGCGCGGTGCTGATCGTCAGCCACGACCGCCATATGCTGGAAATGACCGCCGACCGGCTGGTGCTGGTCGATCGCGGCACGGCGAAGGACTTCGACGGCTCGATCGACGATTACATCGCCTTCGTGCTGGCGAAGGACCCCGCGCCTGCGAAGGGCGAGGCCAAGGCCGTCGTAAACAAGAAAGATCAGCGCCGCGCCAACGCCGAGGCCCGCGAAAAGGGCCAGGCGCTGCGCAAGGAAGCCAAGGCGGCCGAAGCCGAACTGGAACGCCAGACCAGGCTGCTGAGCGCCATCGACCAGGCCATGTTCGATCCCGCCAAGGCCGACAAGGCGCTGGCGAACCTGACCATGACCGACTTGATGAAGCGCCGCGCCAGCGTTCAGAAGGCGATCGAGGAGGCCGAGCTCAAGTGGCTTGAGGCCAGCGAAGCGCTCGAGGCGATTTCCGCCGACTGATCCCGCGGCGTCGGCGCGTTCGGACACATTGCTCCAATTTGCATTCAATACGCTCACGCACCCAGCCCGCCACCGCGCAGCGATCGACTGCTGCTATCGTCGTCTTATGAACTGCAAAAGCAGTCGGCTCCGCAGGTTCGGCGGCCTTGCCCATGCTGTGGCAGCTGTCGCTCCGGGACATTTTGAATACGATTCATGCAAGTTGGCGATTGCGAGCGGATCGCGGTCGGCCTATCGCCTGGGCTGATGTTTGGGGAACTGCGCGAAGTACCATGAGCAAAGCTGTCGAAGATGCCTATGCCGCGATCCGTGAAGGCATTGTCAGTGGCCGCTATCCGCAAGGCTCGCACATCACCGCGCAGCAGCTGGCCGAAGCAAGCGGCCTCAGCCGAACCCCGGTGCGCGAAGCGATGCGCCGGCTCGATGCCGAAGGGCTGGTCAAGCTGATCCCAAACCGCGGCGCCTTCGTGGCGCGCTGGACCCGCACCGAGATCGAGCAGATCTATGAACTGCGAATCCTGCTCGAAGCTTTTGCCGCGCAGGTTGCGGCCGAGCGCGCCTCGGACGAACAGATCGCCAACCTGCGCGCACTAGCCGATGAAATGACCGCGGCGGTCAATCAGACGCCGCTTGACCATGCCGCGGTCGCCCAGATCAACAGCAGCTTTCACCGCGCAGTGCTTGAAGCCGGGGGCAACTCGCGGCTGCGCGAACTGATCGGTTCGCTCACCGAAATGCCGCTCGTGCTGGTCACGTTCCGCAACTATTCGCAGGACGAACTGCGCCGCAGCGCGATCCAGCACAGCGAACTGGTCGACGCGATTGCGGCGCGCGATGGCGGCTGGGCCCACGCCGTGATGACCGCGCACATCCGTTCCGCCCGCCAGACCCTGATGCGCGGCACCGCAGACTGAGCGCGCGGCGCCAGCCTCAGCTCAAGGCTTCGAGGACCGGCGCCAGGCTGTCCAGCAACACCGCTGGCCGATCACGCGCGGGCAGATTGGCGTCGCTTGCCATGATCCCGGTCTTCATGCCCACCGAAAGCGCTCCGGCGGAATTGGCCATGCGCATTTCGAGACCCGGATCGTCACCCACCACGACCATGTCCTTAAGGGCCGAGCGCGGCAGCCCCATGACCGCGCGCGCCGTATCGAGCGCCACGCGCGAAGGCTTGCCCAGCACGCTGGGGCGCTTGCCGGTCATCGATGTCAGCATGGCGTTGATCGCAAAGCTGGAGCCAATCGCCCGGCCTGTCGCAGTGGCAAAGAACGGCACGTTGCTGGCGGTCAGCAGCCGCGCGCCGTTCCACAGCGAATGACAGGCGGCCTCAAGCGCGGCGAAATCGAATTCGCGGAACCAGCCGGTATAGACCGCCTCCACCCGTTCCGCCTCGTCCGCAGGGCCGACCACATCCAGCCCGGCTTCGACCAGCGGCGCGGCGCAGCCAGCGTTACCGAGCACGCGGATCCGGCCCACGCCCTGCTTTACCAGCCACCCGGCAGCCGATGACGAAGGGGTGAGCATCTGCGCGTCCTCCACCGGGAAGCCGGCGGCGCGCAGCGATGCGGCATAGGCGGCGGGGGGCTTGGCCGTGCCATTGGTGAAGACCACATAGGGCCGCCCCTGCGCCTTCAGCGTCTCCAGCAGCGCGACCGCGTGCGGCAGCGCCTTGTGACCGCCGCTGGCCGCATCGCCCAGCGCGATGGTCCCGTCCATGTCGAAGACAAAGCCCGAGGCTCCGCGCAGGCGGGCCGTAACGTCGGAAGAAAGGGTCAAGCAGAAGCTCCGGCATGGAGGGCAAGGCGAAATCCGGCGCGTTCGACCACGATGTCGCGGGCTTGCGGGCGGGCGGCGAGTTGGCGCAGGAGTGACAGGATCGGCGCGGCCTGCGGCGAATAGCCGGTGCGCGAGGGGCGCGCGGCCAGCATGGCGTCAACCTGCTCGCCCGGCATCACCGCGCGCAGCAGGAATTCCTCGTCGGGCATATTCGCGCCGAACTGGCGCTTGAGATCGCCCAGCGCCGGGAAATCCGGCTCGTTTTCCAGTTCGCGGGCGCGCGGGCGGTCCATGATCGCGGCCAGAATCGCCGGGTCGATCGGCGAAGTCGGCTTGCCGAACTTGCCCAGGCAATAGCGGATCACCTGGTCCGACACCTGCGCATAGCGGTGCGTGCCGATCACGTTGAACAGGGCCTGGCTCATGACCATCTGCGGGAACGGCGTGACCATGATCGGATAGCCCAGTTCCGCGCGGACCTGTTCGGTTTCCTCGATCACCGCGCCCAGCCGGTCAGCCAGACCCAGTTCCTCGAGCTGGCGGGCCGTGGTGGTCATCACCCCGCCCGCGATCTGGTGGCGCAGGAAGCTGGCATCGAAGTTCTGCGGACGACCCGGCGGCAGGCCTTCGGCGGCGGCCACACGGCTCCAGTAGGTGGAGAGCCGCGCCAGCGCCGAGGGATCGAGATCGACCGAATGGCCGGCCTCTTCAAGGTTGGCCAGCATCCGCCCCGCTTCGGGCAGCGAGGAACCGTCTCCGCCCGGCCCGACGCCGACGTGGATCGCCGAAATGCCAAGCTTCGCCGCCTCGAGGCTGGAGAACATCCCCTGCCCGATGGTGGTGTGGGCATGGATTTCGAGCGGGCGATTGCCGATTGCGGCCTTCACCGCCGGGGCCAACGTACGCACCCGGTCAACTGAGAGCAGGCCCGAAGGGTCCTTGATATAAAACAGGTCGATATCCGGGCTCTGCGCCACGGCGCGGGCAAAGTCGGCATAGAACTTGTCGGTGTGGACTTCCGACAGGGTGAAGGTCAGCGCGCACATCGTCTCGGCGCTGCCCTCTTCCTTGACCAGCTTGGCCGCCTCGATCACGGCGGGCACTTCGTGCATCGGATCGAGCAGCACGAAGCGGCCGATGCCATTGGCCTGCAGCGCGCGGTAAACAAGGCGCATGAATTCGGGATCGGCCTGCTGCCAGGCGATGAAGCGCAGCCCCGTGGTGATGAACTGCAGTGGCGTGCCGGGCATCGCCGCGTGCATCCGGCGGATGCGCTCCCACGGGTCGTTCTGGAAGTACCGCACGGCCACCGCCATGTGGCTCGACGAGGTAAAATCGACCGCACGGAAGCCGCAGGCCTCGGTCAAGGCAGCAGCCTGCAGCATATGCGCGGTATCGAGGCCGGTGGCGCCCCACAGGCTCTGGTTGCCATCGCGCATGGTGACATCGACGAGTTTAAGCGAGGTCATGCAGGTGCTCCCCAGTAGCCAGCAAGGAAGCCGGTATCGACCCCGCCCGCGACAAAGCGCGGATCGGCGGCGATGCGGCGGTGCAGCGGCGCGGTGGTGGGCATCCCCTCGATGGTCAGGCTCGCCAGCGCGCGCTCCAGTCGGGCAACGGCCTCTTCGCGCGTCGCGCCGTGGACGATCAGCTTGCCCATCAGCGAATCATAGAACGGCGGCACTTCGCCCCCGGCGGCGATATGGGTATCGACCCGCACACCCGGCCCGGCAGGCCATGCCGCGCGGATCACGCGGCCGGGCGCGGGGCGGAAATCAGCGTCGGGATCTTCGGCGTTGATCCGCACTTCGATGGCGTGACCATTGGGGCGGACCATCGCCTGCGTCAGCCCCAGCGGCTTGCCGGACGCGACGAGCAATTGCTGTTCCACCAGATCGACCCCGGTGATCGCCTCGGTGACCGGATGTTCGACCTGGATGCGGGCGTTGAGTTCGAGGAAATAGAACGAGAAATCGGTGGCATCGACAAGGAATTCCGCCGTCCCTGCCCCGCGATAGCCGAGGTGGCGGGCCAGGCGCACCGCCGCGTCCTCGATGGCGGCGCGCTTGTCGAGCGGCATGGCGGGAGCCGGAGCCTCTTCCACCAGCTTCTGGAACCGGCGCTGGATCGAACAGTCGCGCGTGCCAAGGTGGATCGCGCTGGTGCCATCGCCGAGCAGCTGCACTTCGACATGGCGGCCGCGCGCAACGAAGCGTTCGACATAGACCGCGGCATTGCCGAACGCTGCCTGGGCTTCGGCCTGCGCCATGTCGAGCGCAGCGTCCAGGTCTTCGGCGCGGTCAACCCGGCGCATCCCCTTGCCGCCACCCCCGGCCACGGCTTTCAGCAGCAGCGGATAGCCGGTTTCGGCGGCGCGCGTGTGAATGTCCTCGCGGGTCTGCGCCTCGCCGCCCGGCAGCACTGGCAGGCCGGCTTCCACCGCGATGCGGCGCGCGGCGAGCTTGTCACCCATCGCCTCGAGCGTGGTCACGTCCGGACCGACCAGCGTCAGTCCAGCCGCCGTCAGCGCGCGGGCAAAGTCGGCGTTTTCCGACAGGAAACCATAGCCCGGATGCACCGCGTCGCACCCGGCCTTGAGCGCCGCGCCAACCACCCGGTCAATCACGAGATAGCCTTGCGATGACGGCGCTGGGCCGACAATTGCCACTTCGTCCGCCAGCCTCGCGGGCAGCGAATTGGCATCGGCCTCCGACGCGCCAAGCACCGTGGTTATGCCCATCCGGCGCGCGGTGCGGATTACCCGCAGCGCAATCTCGCCCCGGTTAGCGATGAACAGGCGTTTGATCGGCATTGCGCTCATGCCAGCCGCAGCAGGACTTCGCCCTTGGCGACCATCGTCGCGTTGGGCACCACGATTTCGGCCACGGTGCCGCTGCGTCCGGCGTGGACGGGATTCATCAGCTTCATCGTCTCGACAATGCCGACCACGGTTTCCGGCCCCACTGCATCGCCAACCGCCACAAACGGCGGCGCACCGGGCTGCGGGGCGTGGTAGAAGGTGCCGGGCAGCGGGGCGCAGATCGCGTCGGGATCGACCACTTCGTCGGCAGTAACCGCACTCTCCAAGGCAGCGCCCGCGCCGGCCCATTCCCATTCCTGGGTAAAGCCCGCGTCGGCTCCGTCGCCGCGCGCGATGCGCAGGCGGAACTGGCGGGTGGCAATATCGACCTCGCGGTATTGCGAGGCATCGAGGATCGCGACGATTTCGGCGACGTCCTCGGCGGTCAGGGGAAGATCTTCGGTCATTTCGCTGCCAGCATTTCGCGCGCCGCCGCGATGATCGCGTCGGCAAAGGCCTTGTCGTTGAAGTGGGCATCAACCGCCGTCACCGGTACTTCGGCCGGGACGACCTGACGCAGGTATTCGGCAAAGGGACCGGGCAGGCTTTCGTCCATCAGGTGGCCATAAGGGCTGTCGTGGTTGGAAAAGCCCTTGAGCGGCGTGAACACCCGCACCGGGCCGTTCGCCTGCCTGATGTTCGCCGCCAGGTGATCGGCCAGCCGCTTGAGGTCTTCGGTACCGGTGCGCACGGCGGTGAGCTGGGGGTTGTGCTCGTGATAGCGGCGCCCGGGGAACTGTTCGCGCGCGGAATCGATCGGCCCACCGATGATGAAGTCCGCATTGCCGGGCGCGATGATCGTCGGCACGCCCTTGCGCAGCGCCGGCAGGCCCCGGTCTGGGCCGGTATCGGCCAGCCCGCCGTGGATGTGGTCCATGATCTCGGTCACCGAGAGATCGAGCACCAGGGCGGTATCGCGATCCTGCGCCAGCCCGTCGAGCGTCGGCCCGCCCGCGCCCGAGGAGTGGAACACCATCACCTCGCAGCCGTCCGCTTCCAGCGCCTGCCGGATCGGTTTGACGCAGGCCTCGGTCGTGCCGAGCGTGGTGATCAGCACCAGCGGCTTGCCCGCCGGGGTGTCGGGATCATAGCCCTTGGCCATGCCCGCCACGGCGTTGGCGGCATTGCGCAGCACGAAGCTGCTGATCGAATTGATGCCCGAAATGTCGGTCACCGCGTTCATCATCGCGATGTCCTTCACCCCGATATAGGGCTGGGTGAAGCCCGAGGCCATGGTCGAGACGATCAGCTTGGGCAGGCCATAGGGCATCGACTGCATCAGCGCCCCGGCCAGTGCCGACCCCATCGAACCGCCCACGGCGAGGATTCCGGAAAGCGGATCGCGCGCGTGCCAAGCCTGGGCAGCAGCGACGCTGCCCTTGATCATCACCTCGTGGATGCGGCCTTCATGGCCAAGCGCACGAACCGCTTCGATGGTCGTTCCGGCAGCCTTGGCAACATCTTCGGGCGAGATTTCCGCGCCGCCAACGGTGCGTCGCACGCTGGGATCGAGGTGCACCACCCGCACCCCGGCGCCTTCCAGTACCTGGCGGACAAAGCGCGCTTCCTCTTCCTTGGTGTCCTGGGTGCAGACCAGCATGACGCTGGGCAGGCCGGTGTGTTCGCTCATCGTTTTCCTCTCCGCTTGACCCAAAGCTGCGACAAGGCGGTTGACTTTGCACCTGCCTTTCGAAAGCTTGCGTTGCACGAGGTGAAATTCAGATCATGCGAGATCGCAAGGTAAAGACTGTCCGTTCGCTCGAACGCGGACTCGACGTGCTGCTGGAAGTCCATGCGCGCCGGGCCGTTAGCCTGCACGAGTTGCACGAGGCGGTGGGCCTGCCCAAGGCAACCCTGCTGCGGATGCTCAAGACGCTCGGCAACAAGGGGCTGGTGTGGCAGCGCCTGGCCGACGGGGCCTATCTGCCCAATGTCAGCGCGGTCATCCGCGCGCAGACTTCCACTATCGAGCGCCTTGGCGAAATCGCATCGGCACACATGAAGGAATTGAGCGACAAGGTGGCCTGGCCCTCGGTCCTGGCCGTACCGCGCCTTGATCACATGGAGATCATCGAGACCAACAGCCCGCTGTTCCGGCTCGACGCGACGACACTGGGACCGGTCGGCGTCAAGCTGTCCTACGTCCACACGGCAACCGGCCGGGCCTATCTCGCCGCTTGCGGCGATGCCGAGCGCGATGCGATTATCGATCGCCTGCGGCCGGCCGATGCAAGTGAAACCAGCGAGGCGGAACTTCGCGCAATTCTCGATTCTGTGCGCCAGCGTGGCTATGCCACCCGCGATCCGCTGCATTCCTGGCAAGACCGCTCGAAGCAGCTCGTGCTGCGCGATGGCCGCCGTTCGATGGGCGTGGCGATCATGGTGGCGGGCGCGCCCGTCGCCTCGATCAATATCACCTGGTCGGCGCGGCGCGGAGCGGACGAAGGGGTAATCGCGCGCCACCTGGGCGCCTTGCAGGCCACTGCCCGCAAGATCGGAAGTCAGCTGGCGCACGGTGAGAGATAAGTTTCACCATGTGAAATTTGTATGTACAGCTAATTATCTCTAGCTTCCGCATCGGCAATGATGCCAGCGGAAAGAGGGGATGCACAACGATGCGCCAATGGATTGTCCGCAAGGGTTCGATCTCGCTCGACGGGTTGGAACTGCGCGACGTAAGCGAGCCGGAAGTCGGCCCTGGCGACGTCAAGGTGCGCGTGCGGGCCTGCTCGCTCAATTTCCGTGACCAGATCATTCCGCTCGGCGCCTATATGGGCGGCGCGGTCGATCGCGATACGGTGCCACTGTCGGACGGAGCGGGCGAAGTCGTTGCAGTTGGCGCGGGCGTCACCAGCGTCAAAGTGGGGGACCGGGTCGCCGGGATCTTCTTTCAGGACTGGATGGACGGCCCAGCGAACCCGCGCGCGGGCGATGCGCTGGGCGCGCCGCCGGCCCAGGGCATGCTGCAGGACTATGTCGTGCTGCCCGAACGCGGCGTGGTGCAGATCGCCAAGAGCCTGAGCTTCGAGGAAGCCGCCTGCCTGCCCTGCGCCGGGGTCACCGCCTGGAACGCGCTGATGGAAGGACCGCGCCCCGTGAAGGCGGGCGAGCGTGTGCTGGTGCTCGGCACCGGCGGCGTCTCGCTGCTGGCGCTGCAGATCGCGAAGGCCGCCGGGGCGCGGGTGATCGCGACATCCTCGTCGGACGCGAAGCTTGAGCGCGTGAAGCAGCTCGGCGCGGACGATGTGATCAATTACCGCGACGTGCCCGCCTGGGGTGCCGAGGCCGCACGGCTTTCGGGCGGCGGGGTCGAACACGTGGTCGAAGTGGGCGGCGCGGGAACGCTGGCGCAGAGCATCGCGGCGGTCGGCTTCAACAGCGAAATCGCGCTGATCGGCGTGCTCACCCGCCAGGGCGATACCAGCCCGCACGGCCTGATGTTCAAGGGTTCGTGGATCCGCGGGATCTTCGTCGGCTCGAAGGGGATGGCGCAGCGGCTGGGCACCTTCATTGACACGCACGGGATCAAGCCAGTCATCGATCGCACTTTCGACATCGAGCAAGCGCTCGACGCGTGGCGCTACCAGTCGTCACCGGACCTGTTTGGCAAGGTCGTGATCACGCTTTGAAAAAGGAGCAGGTTCGTGCCGCAAGAAGCTCATAATACACGAACTTCCTCGAAGATTTTGCCAGTCCTTCGGGACTGTTGGCGCGGCCGGGGCGGTTAAGGCCGTCCCGGCGGCTGCCAACTGAATAACGAAAACACAGGTGGGGAGAACAAGGATGAACGGAGGCCAGCGCCTCACAGGACGGTACCAGGCGTGGGTCGTGGGGCTGCTCAGCCTCAATTTCGGCATCCTGTTCTTCGATCGCAACGCGCTCAATTTCCTGATGCCCTTCGTCCAGCCCGACCTCCACCTCAGCAACACGCAGGTCGGCACGCTGAGTTCGGCTCTCTCGCTGACCTGGGCGCTGTCGGGCTTTGCGGTCGGGCGGCTGTCGGACAAGCTCGGTTCGAAAAAACCGGTGATCGTGCTGGCCACGATTGCCTTTTGCCTGTGCTCGTTCGTCTCGGGCGTCGCAACGTCATTCATCATGCTGCTCGGCGCGCGTCTGCTGATGGGCGCGGCCGAAGGCGGCGTCATGCCCGTCAGCCACGCGATGATCGTCAGCGAAGTCGCCCCCGAACAGCGCGGCCTGGCGATGGGCGTGGCGCAGAACCTTGGTTCGAACCTGCTCGGCTCGGGCCTCGCGCCGATCGTTCTGGTGCCGATCGCGGTGGCCTATGGCTGGCGTGAAGGGTTCTATCTCGCCGCCGTGCCGGGCCTGATCTCGGCTGCGATCATCTGGTTCACCCTGCGCGAACCGCCCAAGGACGCTGACGAGGAAGCCCATCCGGCCGTCACGCTGCGCGACGCCTTCCGGCACCGCAATGTCGTGCTGTGCTCGCTGATTTCGATCCTGCTGGTGTCCTACCTGGTCGTCTGTTGGACCTTCATGCCGCTTTACCTCACCAAGTCGCGGACCTTTGATCCCGAGACCATGGGCTGGCTCATGGCAACACTCGGCATTTCGGCCGGGATCGGCAGCTTTGTCGTCCCGGCGATTTCCGACGCGATCGGACGGCGTCCGGTACTGGCCTTCTTCTCGTTCCTGGGGGTAATCCTGCCGCTCGGAGCACTGTATTTCCAGGGTTCGGTCTGGATCCTGGCCGCGATCTTCTTCTTCGGCTGGGCGCTCAACGGCGTGTTCCCGCTGTTCATGGCGACGATCCCGGCGGAATCCGTCGATCCGCGCCTCACCGCCACACTGACCGGGCTGGTGATGGGCACCGGCGAAGTGCTGGGCGGCGTGCTCAGCCCCTTCGCGGCGGGCGGGCTGGCCGACGTTTTCGGACTGACCGCCCCGTTGTGGCTGATGCTGGGCCTGACCATCGGAGCCGGCGCGCTTTCGCTCGGGCTGGTCGAATCCGCCCCCAAGGTGCTCGCCCGCCGCGCAGCCAAGGCGGCTGGAGGACAAGGCTGAACTTTCGCGACTGGCCCATCT
>NZ_JAYSBK010000060.1:0-18377 GCF_041915465.1 Novosphingobium sp.
TCTATCAGCAATATCTCGCCGCGCCGCAAATCACGCGCAAGCGGATGTATTACGAGACGATGGAACGCGTGATCGGCAATAGCGATCAGGTCGTGGTCGGCGGCGCTGGCGGGGTAACCTTGCCGGCTAGGCCCGATCCGGCCGTATTGGCTCCGCCTGCCCCACCTGCCGAAAGCCAGCCCCAGCCGCAGGGCGCCCAGCAGACCAAGGGAGGACAATAGCCCATGCCGCTCTCCCCGGCCACGCGCAACCTGCTGTTCGCGCTCGTCGCCCTGTTCCTGCTGGCGATCTCATCGGTTTCGGTCATCGCGCAAAACGAGCAGGCCGTGGTGCTGCGTCTTGGCAAGCCCGACCGGATGATCAACCGCTTCACTCCCGGCAGTGCCGACGGTTCGGGCGTGATTGTGCACATTCCCTTTGTCGAGCAGGTGATCCGGCTCGACCGGTCGCTCGTCTCCTTTGCCGTGCAGGGCGTTGCGGTGCGCAGCAGCGACGGCCAGCAACGCCAGCTCGACTTCACCGGCAAGTACCGGATCATCGATCCGGTGCGGCTGGTGAATAGCGTCGGAAGCGAGGAAAAGCTGACCGCGGAACTGGCATCGGTGCTGCCCGCATTGGTGCAGAGCGAATTCGGCCGGCTCGATTCCGCAACGATGGCCCTGCCCGGTGCGGACGGTGCGTGGCAGCGCATCACTGCGGCGCTCGATGCCCGGGCGCGGGCTTACGGTGTGCAGGTGATCGACCTGCGGGTGCAGCGCACGGTGCTGACCGAGGGGGCACTTCAAGCAACCTATGGCCGGATGAAGGATGACCGCGAGGCGCAGGCCTTGTCGATCGCCGATAACGGTTTGCAGCAGGCGCTGCGCATCCGGACCGAGGCCGAAATTTCGGCTGCGCGGATTATTGGCGAAGGCGCTGCGCGCGATCCCGAATTCTATGACTTCTACCGCGCGATGATCAGCTACGAACGGATGTTCGCCGACCCCAAGGCGAAGGGCCGCTCCACCCTTATCCTTTCGCCCGACAGTCCCTATCTTCGGGCCATGAACGAACGCAATTGAAGCGCCCGGTCGCGCTCATTCAATCCCCGTTCAGGCGGTTTGGACTGAATTAGCGCAGGGGGATAGCAAGCAGCGCTGGCGCGGTTTGCAGCGCGTAACAGAAGGAACGGAAGAGCCGTGCGATACGCTTATGGAGTAACCTCTGCCCTGCTGCTTGGCGGGGCTACCCTCTCGCTGGTCACGGGCCTGCCCGCCGGAGCCCAGGTGGCCCAGAACGATTCCCAAGCCATTGCCGGAATGGTACCGCGCGCCGGAGCACCGGCCAGCTTCGCGGACCTGACCCAGCAATTGCAGCCGGCCGTGGTGAACATCTCGGTTCGCCAGAAAGTCGTGGTCAAGCAGCAGCAGAACCCCTTGGCCGGACTGATGTTCGGCGGCTTTGGCCGCGCCGCGCCAGCGCAGGAAAAGCTGGCCGAGGCGCTGGGTTCCGGCTTCATCATTTCGGCCGATGGCTATATCGTCACCAACAACCACGTCGTCAGCCTCGATGACGAGAATGCTGCCGATGCCGTGACGGTCAAGCTGGCCGACGGCACCCAGTACAACGCCCGCATCGTCGGGCGCGATCCCGAATCCGACATTGCGGTACTCAAAGTCGATGCCAAGGGGCCCTTGCCGTTCGTGCCGTTCGGCGATTCGGGCAAGGTCCGCGCCGGTGACTGGGTGATCGCGATCGGCAACCCCTTTGGCCTGGGCGGCACGGTTACGTCGGGGATCATTTCCTCGGTCAACCGCAACACCGGCACCGGCGCCTACGATCACTACATCCAGACCGACGCCTCGATCAATTCGGGCAACTCTGGCGGGCCGATGTTCGACATGCGCGGCAACGTCATCGGCATCAACAACTGGATCGTGGCGCCGTCGGGCGGCAATATCGGGATCGGCTTTGCCATCCCCTCCGATGTTGCCAAGCCGATCGTTGCCAAGCTGATGGCCGGCCGCGCGATCGAGCGCGGGTTCCTCGGCGTTCAGATCCAGCCGGTAACCGACGAGATCGCGGATTCAATCGGCCTGCCGCACGATTCGGGCGAAGTCATCCGCGGCGTCCAGCCCGGACTGCCGGGCGCCGCCGCCGGTCTCAAAGTGGGCGACATCGTGCTCAAGGTGAACAACGAGGACGTCACGCCGAGCCGCACCCTTTCCGCGATCGTGTCCGATACGGCGCCGGGTACGCGCGTTCCGCTCGACGTGCTGCGCGAAGGCAAGAAGACGCGGCTGTGGGCCGTGGTTGCCAAGCGTCCGTCGCAAAAGGAACTGGCCACCAGCCTGACCCCGGCCAGCCCGCGCGATCCGTTTGCCACCCCGCAAACCGCCGATCTGGTCGGCTCCGCACTGGGACTCAAGGTCACCGACATGATCCCCGACTATGCCGATGCCCTGGGCGTTCCGCCCAATACGCAGGGTGCGGTCGTGGTCGATGTGGCGAGCGCTTCCGATGCGGCCAACCGCGGGCTTGGACGCGGTGCGATCGTGGTCGGCGCGAACTTCGAGCCGGTCCGTTCGGTCAGCGATCTGGAAAAGGCGGTGGAGCTTGCCCGCAAGCAGGGCCGCTCGACCATCACCCTGCAGATCACCGGCCCGGCCGTGCAGGGCGGGACGGTTTACCTGGCGCTCCGGCTGAGCTGACACCGCCCGCAGCCGGTCACGAAAAGGGCCTGCGTTCCGATCGGAGCGCAGGCCCTTTTCCTGTGGCGCTCTCGCCGGCTCAGAGCGCTCCCGGTTTCGCCTTGGTGGCCGGATCAGTCTTGGCCTTCGGCGCGGGTTCCGGCTTGGACCGGCCTGTCGCCTGATCGAGGAAATCGTCGTTCGCGGCAGGGGGCAGCACGGCGGGTTCAGGCGCGGTCTTGCCCGGGTCCTGCCCGTCCTGTCCCGGGGTCTGGCGGTTCGGGTCGACCAGGTTGCCCTGCTCATCGACGTAATAATAGTCTTCCGGGTTACCGCTCAGATTGGCTTCGTCGTCGGGTTCGATCTGCCAGGCTGGCAGGGTCACCTCGGTTTCAAACTTTTCGACCGGGCGGCCGCGCACGGCAACCGTCATATAAGCGGCAAAGGCGCGCGCCGGCGCGCTGCCGCCCTGCAGGCCCGGGACCGGCTTGTCATCGTCGCGGCCCATCCACACGCCCGTGGTGACGCCGCTGGAGAAGCCGAGGAACCAGCCGTCCTTGTTCGAGGTGGTCGTACCGGTCTTACCCGCAACCGGGCGCCCGATCTGCGCGGCGCGGCCCGTGCCGATACTGACCGCGCTTTGCAGCAGGTCGGTGATCCCGGCGGCGACATAGGCGGGAACCAGCATCGCGCCCGGCTTTTGCTGGCGCTCATAAAGCACGCGTCCGTCGGTCGTCTGGATCTTGGTGATGCCATAGGGCTCAACCGCCTGCCCCTTGGCCGAAACCGAGGCAAAGGCGCGGGTCATGTCGATCAGGCGCACTTCGTTGGAACCCAGCACCATCGAGGGCACGGTCGAAATCGGCGTGGTGATGCCAAAGCGCCGCGCCATGCCCGCAACCGCAGAAAAGCCCACTTCATTGCCGAGCGAAGCGGCGACGGTATTCTTCGAATAGGCGAAGGCGGTGCGCACGTCGATCTCGCCGGCATAGGTCCCGCCCGAGTTGCGCGGGCTCCATCCGTCGATCGTCACGGGCTCGTCGACGACCTTGTCGTTTGGGGTATAGCCGCCTTCAAGCGCCGCGAGGTAAACGAACAGCTTCCAGGCCGAGCCCGGCTGACGCACGGCGTTGACGGCGCGATTGTAGTTCGAAGTGACGTAATCCGTGCCGCCAACCATCGCCAGCACCGCGCCATCCCGGTCCATCGAGACCAGCGCGCCTTGCGCACCGCCCGGAACGTTCTTCTGGATCGCGTCGGTCGCCGCCTTCTGCATGCCGACATCGAGCGTGGTCCAGACTTCGATCGGTTCGGTATTCTCGCCCAGAAGCAGGTCAAGCTGGGGCAGCGCCCAGTCGGTGAAGTAGCGGACCGAGTTCTGTCCCTTTTCAGAGGCGAACTTGATCTTGCTGAAATCGACCGCGGCGGCATCGGCCGGGGTGATCGCGCCGTTCTGCTCCATCAGGCCCAGGACCACGCCCGCGCGCCCGACGGCCGCATCGGCGTCGGCGGTCGGCGAATAGTGCGACGGCGCCTTGACCAGCCCTGCGATGATCGCGGCCTCGGGCAGAGTGATCTCGGACCCAGGATGGCCAAAGAATTTACGGCTGGCCGCATCGACGCCATAGGCGCCGCCGCCGAAATAGACCTTGTTGAGGTAAAGTTCGAGGATATCGTCCTTCGAATACTTCCACTCCAGCGCCATCGCGAGGATGCCCTCGCGCAGCTTGCGGCCAAGCGTGCGGTTGTTGTTGAGGAACACCGTGCGGGCCAGCTGCTGGGTGATCGTGGAAGTTGCGCGCAGCCCCTTGCCGGTAGTCAGCGCGACATAGCCGGCGCGGGCAAGCCCGATCGGATCGATCCCGAAGTGCGATCGGAACCGGCGGTCTTCCACCGACACCATCGCATCGCGCATGACCGGCGGAATATCCTTGTACGAAAGCCACTTGCCATAGCTTGGCCCGAGCGAGACCAATTCGGTCCCGTCGCGCGCACGCACAACGATCATCTGCCCGGCCTGGTTCGATTTCATCTGCTCGAAGCTGGGCAGCGATTGCGCGGCCAGCGCTACGGCAACGCCCAGCGCCATCGCAGCGAGCAGGGCAATGGCAAAGCCCCAGACAAACAGGCGGCGAAACCATTTGCGCGCGCCGGTTGGCGGTTGCTTGGCCGGCTTTGGTCCACCTTGTGGCGCGCTGCGCCGGATATCGCTTCTGGCCATGTGGCTGGGTCATTCCTTCCGCCGCGCAGTCCGCCCGGCGCGGCGCTATGCATAGGGTATTTGTAACACAGGGTTAATGGGTGATTTCGCGCAGGCTGGCAGGATCAGTCCTTGGGCTCGAAGTCGAGGCTGGCGCTGTTGATGCAATAGCGCAGCCCGGTCGGCGCGGGGCCATCGGGAAACACGTGCCCAAGATGTCCTTCGCACTTCGCACAGCGCACTTCGGTGCGGATCATGCCGTACGAGGTATCGCGAAACTCTTCCACAGCCTCGTCCTTGAGGGGGGCGGTATAGCTGGGCCAGCCGCAGCCGGACTCGAACTTCTCGTCGGACGCGAACAGCGGCTCTCCGCAGCCGGCGCAGCGATAGGTCCCCGCCGCCTTGGTGCTGGCATATTTGCCGGTAAAGGCTCGTTCGGTGCCAGCCTCGCGCAGGATGTGGTACTGCTCCGGCGAAAGGCGCGCGCGCCATTCCGCCTCGCTCAGGATAAGCTTGTCGGTCATTCGGTGTTCTCCCTGCCCTCCTGATGGGCCATGCCCCCCAAGATGGGGTCAGTGCAGATGTTCGACAAGCAGGATGGCGCCGTCGTGTCCTGAAACGCGCATTCTGGTGCCCGGTTCCGCATCGGGGCCACGCGCCAGCCATTCGCTGTCGCCCAGCTTCACCCGCCCGCTGCCGTCCGCAATCACCGAGGTGACCACCACGACCGATCCGACCGAGCGCGCTCCGCGATCGTTCATGCCCGGATCGGCTTCCTCGACCGGATGGCTGCGCAGCCAGTTGCGGCCCAGGAATACCGAAACCAGCGCCAGCACTGCGAACAGCACGATTTGCAGCGGCAAGCCGATCGGCACGAGCCAGGCGACCAGGCCGGTGATCACGGCAGCGCCCGCCATCCAGATCAGGAACACGCCAGGAATGGTCATTTCCCCGATCGCCAGCGCCAGCCCCAGCGCCAGCCACAGCCAGTGCGGATCGAAACTGTTTCCCCAGTTCATGGCTCAGCCCTTCCGGTCCGACAGCGCATCGCGCACCAGTTCGCCGATGCCGCCGACCGATCCGATCAGCTGGGTCGCCTCGACCGGGAACAGGATCGTCTTGGCATTGGGCGAATTGGCGAACTGGGCCACGGCCTCGGTATACTTCTGCGCCACGAAGTAATTGAGCGCCTGGGTGCCGGATGTGGCGATCGCTTCCGACACCACGCGGGTGGCCTCGGCTTCGGCCGAAGCCGAGCGTTCGCGCGCTTCGGCGTCGCGGAAGGCGGCTTCCTTGCGGCCTTCCGCCGACAGGATCGCGGCCTGCTTTTCACCCTCGGCGCGCAGGATTTCGGCGGCGCGGAGCCCTTCGGCCTCAAGGATCTGGGCGCGCTTTTCACGTTCGGCCTTCATCTGGCGGGCCATGGCGTTCGAAATGTCGGCCGGCGGGCGGATGTCCTTGATTTCGACGCGGGTGATCTTCACCCCCCACGGCGCGGTGGCGTGATCGACCACGACCAGCAGCTTGGCATTGATCTCGTCGCGCTTGGACAGCGTTTCGTCGAGATCCATGCTGCCCATCACCGTGCGCAGGTTGGTGGTGGTGAGCTGCATGATCGCGACGTAGAGGTTCGACACCTCGTAAGCGGCCTTGCCCGCATCGAGCACCTGGAAGAACACGATCGCGTCCACCCCCACCATCGCGTTGTCGCGGGTGATGATTTCCTGCCCGGGAATATCGAGCACCTGCTCCATCATGTTCACCTTGTGGCCGACCCGGTCGACGAACGGGATGATCAGGTGCATGCCCGGCTGCGCGGCGAGCGTGAATTTGCCCAGCCGTTCCACGGTGTAGACATAGCCCTGACGCACCACGCGCACCCCCATCAACAGGAAGATGAACGCAAAGCCCAGCAGAATGACCAGAAAGCCTTCCATGTCGCGGTTCTCCATTAAGGTAACCGGCGCAATGGTAGCGTGCACGGGGCGGCGGGCAAGCGAAACCGGACAGGCGCGGAGCGGAAGCGATGCTTAACCACAAAGTAACCACGGCGGCCTAAACCGTCAGAATGGTTCACGAAAACGCCGTCAACTGGAGTCAGGGCTTCTGGGGCTCGGAGCATCCGGACACCGCCGCCCTGCGCGTAAAAAAGGAATACGTGGACAAGATGATCGCGCTCAAGCGCGAGAACATGGACCGCGTCTATGCCTACCTCACCGGCCTGATCGAAAAGGCCAAGGAAGAACTGCAGCACGCGCGCGGCAGCAATGCAGATCACCGCCGCTTCGCGCTGCGCCAGCAGATCGACGAAATCGTCGCCTACCTCAAGGGGCAGGCGCTCGATGTGCCCGCACCGTCGAAATACGGGCCAGAGGCGGGTTCGGGCTATGCGGGAACCTATAACCTCGACGAAATCTCGGACTTCTTCGGCCGCGTCAAATGCGTCGCCGACCAATGGTTCGACAGCCACCTGATCGCCGTTTACGACGAGATGGTGACCCTGATTAACCTCCAGAAATAAGGATCGTCATCGCGGCTTGCCCCTGCGGGCAAGGGCAGGCAATCTTGCGCCAAACGACAATGGCACAAGAGGACGCCCGCATGACATTCAAACCCTTCGATCTCACCGGCAAGGTTGCCCTCGTCACCGGCGGCAACGGCGGTATCGGGCTGGGCATGGCCGAGGGCCTTGCCGCGGCCGGCGCCAAGGTTGCGATCTGGGGCCAGAACCCGGCCAAGAACGCCGAAGCCGAAGCCACGCTGAAAACGCTGGGCGGCGAAGTGCTGGTACAAAGCGTCGACGTATCGCGCGAAGATGCGGTCTGCGCGGGGATCGCGGCAACACTCGCCCACTTCGGCCGGATCGATTTCTGCGCCGCCAATGCCGGGATCGGCGGCGGCGCGCCGTTTCACGAGCAGACCACCGAGGGTTGGCGCCGGGTGATGACGGTCAACCTCGACGCGGTGTTCTGGACCTTCCGCGAAGTGGCAAAACATATGCTGGCGCGCGCCGAGGCCGGGGACGCAGGCGGCTCGCTGCTGGTCACGTCCTCCACTTCGGCGATCGACGGCGCGCCCGCGAACGAAGCCTATTCCACCAGCAAGACCGCCGTGCTCGGCCTGATCCGGGGCCTGGCGGTGGAATATGCCCGCTATGGCATCCGCGCCAACGCGGTCCTGCCCGGCTGGATCCGCTCGGACATGACCGCCAAGTTGCAGGCGTGGGACAAGTTCAACGACAAGGTGATCAGCCGCGTGCCGATGCGCCGCTGGGGCAACCGCGACGACTTTGCCGGGATCGCGGTCTACCTCGCTTCCGACGCCTCGCGCTTCCACACCGGAGACAGCATTGTCATCGACGGCGGCTACACGATCTACTGAGCCGTTTCAGTCAGCCCAGTACAGCGCTTCCGGATTGTCGATCAGCAGCAGCCGCTGCAGTTCCTCGGTCGGCGCGATGCGGGGGATCATGTCAACCAGGTGGCCATCGTCGGGGATGGCATCCTGCATGTTGGGGTGCGGCCAGTCCGTGCCCCACAGGCAGCGGGTGGGATAGTCCGCCACCAGCGGCGCGACGCTCTCGGCGAACATGTCCCAGGGATCGCCATTCCCATCCAGCCGGTCCGGGCAGGTCGCCTTGAACCAGATGTCGTCGCGCGAATTGAGGAAATTGCGAAACGCCTTCATGTCCGGCCCGTCCGGACCTTGCGTGACGTCCGGGCGGCCCATGTGGTCGATCACCAGCGGCACAGGGATCGCGTCCATGAACGGGCGCAGTTCTTCCAAAATGTCGGCTTCGAAATAGATCACCACGTGCCAGCCCTGCGGCAGGCGCTTGGCCACCTCCAGGAACTTGTCCTTGGGCGCATCGTCGACCAGGCGCTTGAGGAAATTGAAGCGGATCCCGCGGATGCCGCCGTCGTGCAGCGCCTGGAGTTCCGCATCGTGGATCGCGGGGTCGACCACGGTCACGCCGCGCGCCTTGCCGTTGGACCTGGCGATGGCGTCCAGCGTCGCCGCATTGTCCGTCCCGTGGCAGCTCGCCTGGACGATCACGTTGCGATCGAAGCCGAGGTGATCGCGCAGCGCAAACAGCATGTCCGGCCCGGCGTCTTCGGGCAGGTACTTGGCCTTGGCGCTGAACGGGAACTGCGCGGCGGGACCGAACACGTGGCAATGCGCGTCAATCGCGCCGACGGGCGGAACATAGATCGGCTTCGAGGGATTGCCGTGCCAGCTGACGATGCGCTCTTCACTCATCCGAATACCACTCCATCCATCAGCTTGCGCGCGGTGCGCAGCAGGGCGGCCGAGACGACTTCGCCCGCCTCGTTCACTTCGAGCACGCAGCTCATTTCGCCGGTCGGATGTTCGACCGACAAGGTCTTGCGGCTGCCCGCCGGGATCTGCGCCACTTCGGCGGCCGGAGATCCCTCGATCAGGCAGGCGGTTGCCACGCTGACCGCGCCGAGCACGCCGATGGTGGCGTGCGCTCGGTGCGGGATGAAGCTGCGCACGCAGACCGCACCGCCGTTCTTCGGGGGCGCAACGAGCATCATCTTGGGCACCGACTTTTCCTTGACGTCGCCAAGGTTCATGCGCTCACCCACGGCCAGCCGGATCGCCTCGATCTTGGCCTTGAGTTCGGTGTTGGCATCCAGCCAATCGCGGTCCTCGTAGCCGGTAATGCCGACATCAGCCGCCTTCATCACCACGCAGGGCATGCCGTTGTCGATCAGGGTCACGGCCACGCCGTTGACCACGTCAACCGCATTGCCACTGGGCAGCAGCGCGCCGCAAGACGAACCGGCGGTATCGCGAAACTCGGTCGGGATCGGGGCGTGGGTGCCGGGGACGCCGTCAATCGCGGCATCGCCCTTGTAGGTAACGACCCCGCCCGGCGTCTGGACCGTGGCGACGGCGACCTGCCCGGTGTTCTCCATGAAGATTGCGACGCGGGTTTCATCGCCCGTTGGCGCAACCAGCCCGCGTTCGATCGCGAAGGGGCCAACGCCCGCAAGGATATTGCCGCAGTTCTGCGCATCGGTAACGATCGCCTGATCGACGAACACCTGCAGGAACAGGTAGTCGACGTCGATCCCCTCACGCGCGGACTTGCTGACTACCGCGACCTTGCTGGTCAGCGGATCGGCCCCGCCCATCCCGTCGATCTGGACCGGATCGGGGCTGCCCATCACCGCCAGCAGGAAGGCATCGCGCTGCGCCACATCGGCGGGCAGATCGTCCTTGAGGAAATAACCGCCCTTCGACGTACCGCCCCGCATCCACATGCAGGGCGCGGCAATTCCGGTTACCCGGTCAGACATATTTGAGGCCCATTTCGGCAAGCTTTTCGCGCATCTTGTACATATCGAGGCCAAGCTCTCCGGCGGCGAGGCGGGCGCGCTTCTCACCCTCGTTGGCTTCGCGGGCCTGGGCAGCCTTGAGCACTTCTTCCGCCCTCTCGCGCTTCACGACGCAGACGCCATCGTCGTCTGCGATGATCACATCGCCCGCCTCGATCGGCGCACCCGCGCAGACCACCGGCACGTTGACGCTGCCGAGCGAGGCCTTGATCGTGCCTTGCGCGAACACCGCCTTGGACCAAACGGGGAATTGCATTTCGGTCAGGTCGCGAATGTCGCGAACGCCGGCGTTGATGATCAGCCCGCGGCAGCCGCGCGCCTGGGCGCTGGTGGCGAGGAGATCGCCGAAGTAGCCGTCTTCGCATGGGGACGTCGGTGCGATCACGAGGATATCGCCTTCCTTGAGCTGCTCGATCGCGACGTGGACCATCCAGTTGTCACCCGGAGGCGCGCTGATCGTCACCGCGCTGCCGGCGATGCGCGCACCCGAATAGATCGGGCGCATATAGCTGGCGAGCAGGCCGGTACGCCCCTGCGCTTCGTGGACCGTGGCGACACCGCACTTGGCAAGCCCGTCGATCACCTCGATTGGTGCGCGCTGGATGTTCTGGACGACGATACCGCTCATCATTTGTCTCCACGGAAATAGGCGCACCGGGCCATGCGCCCGGGCCGAACCAATCACTAATGCGAAGTTGGCGCGGGGCATAATTTATTGCTAATCGTCTGCCCATGTCCGACCGCCCGCCCAATATCCGCCACTATGCCGCGCTGGCCGCAACAGTGCGCCATGGCACCCTCAGCCGGGCGGCGCGGGCGGTGAACCTGACCCAGCCCGCGCTCACCCAGGCGATCAGCGGGCTGGAGGGGACGCTGGGCGCCACCCTGTTCGAGCGCGGACCTTCGGGGATGAGCCCGACCGAGGCCGCACTGCTGCTAGCCCCGCGCGCCGAGGCCGCGATCGAACTGATCGGCAGCCCGCGCGTAACCGGCACGCAGGTCCGTGCGTTCCTTTCGGTCGTGCGCGCCGGATCCTATGCCGCCGCCTCGGAAGCGACGGGGATTTCCCCCGCCTCGCTCCACCGCGCCGTGGCCGATCTGTCAGTGGCGTTGGGTCAACGGCTGCTGGACCGGCACGGGCGCAGCCTGGTGCTGACCCCGGCGGGCGAGCGCCGCGCCCGCGCCTTTGGCCTGGCCATGGCGGAACTGCGTGCTGGGCTGGCCGAAGTGGCGGCATGGCAAGGCAAGGCTGGCGGGCGGATAGTGATTGGCGCGATGCCGCTTTCCCGCGCGCGCTGGCTGCCAGAAACGATCCGCCGCTTCTCGGGCGCCTATCCGGGGATCGATATTTCGGTCCACGAAGGCAGCCACGCCGAACTGGCCGGTCCGCTACGCGACGGGGAAATCGACCTGATGCTGGGCGCGCTGCGCGAAGATGCCGTCGCCAGCGACCTCGATCAGGAAGCCGTCTTCGAAGATCGCCCAGCCCTCGTCGTGCGAGCAGGCCATCCCTTGCTTGAAAGCGCCGAGCCGGGTGCGGCAATGCTGGGCTATCCCTGGCTGCTGCCAAGCCGCGAAACGCCGCTGCGGCGCTATTGGGAAGCCATGATCCGCGCGCTTGGCCGCAACGTGCCGCATGTCGGGATCGAGTGTGGTTCGGTCATGACGATCAGGCAGCTGTTGCTGTCCAGCGACGCGATCACGCTGCTCTCCCCGGACCAGGTATCGGTCGAGCTTGAGGCAGGCATTCTTGCCGCGCGGCCCACGCCGGTGCCGGTAACGCGGACCATCGGCATTTCGACCCGGCCCAGCTGGCGGCCCACCGCGGCCCAGGCCGCCTTCGTGCAAATGCTGCGCGAGGCTGGCGTCGCAGTTGCGAATTGATTCGTAAAAACTGATAGCGGCGCTTCTCATTCGATTGGCGCATGCCCCCCGCGCGGGCGCAAGGGCGGATCCTCATGACTTGCAAGCTTGCCCTGATCGGGTTCGGCGAAGCCGGATCCACATTCGCCCGCGCAGCCGGGTGGGGAGAACGCGCGCGCGGGTGGGACATCCTGCCCGCGCGCCGCGCCATCATGGCAGAGCTGGGCGTGGTCGCCGCGGAAAGCGCGGCGGAGGCACTGGCTGACGCACCGCTGGTGCTTTCGCTGGTGACCGCCGACGCCGCGCTGCCTGCCGCGCAGGACTATGCCGCGCTCCTCGCCAAGGACGCCCTGTTCTGCGACTGCAATTCGGTTGCGCCGGACACCAAGCGCGCGGCAGCCAAGGCGGTCGAGGCGGCGGGCGGGCGCTATGTCGACGTCGCCGTGCTCGCCCCGGTCAATCCGGCGCGGATGGCCGTGCCGCTGTTGCTGGCGGGCAAGGCCGCAAGCGAGGCCGAGGCTGCCCTGCGCGATGCGGGCTTTACCAACGTGCGCGTGGTGGGTGACGAGGTTGGCCGAGCCAGCGCGATCAAGATGATCCGCTCGGTCATGGTCAAGGGGCTTGAGGCGCTGACCGACGAGATGATGGCCGCTGCCACTGCCGCCGGAGTGGCTGACGAGGTGCTGGCCTCGCTCGATGCCAGCGAAAAGACCGTGCCCTGGGCACAGCGCGCCGCTTACAACCTTGAACGCATGACGACCCATGGGCTGCGCCGTGCAGCCGAAATGGAAGAATCCGCCAAGACGCTCGTTGCGCTTGGTGTGCCCCCGGTAATGACGCGCGGCACGGTTTACCGCCAGCGCCAGGCGCCTCTGAGGAAGGACAAGCAAGCGTGACGATGATCATCGACTGCCATGGCCACTACACCGTGCTGCCCAAGGCTCACGACGAATGGCGCGAGGCCCAGAAGGCGGCGTTCAAGGCCGGGACCGAATGCCCGCCCTATCCCAAGATTTCCGACGACGAGATCCGCGAGACGATCGAGAGCAACCAGCTGCGCCTGCTGAAGGAACGCGGCGCGGACATGACGATCTTTTCCCCGCGCGCCTCGGCCATGGCCCCGCACGTCGGCGACCAGTCGGTCGCGGTGAAGTGGGCGCAGGTCTGCAACGACCTGATCGCGCGGGTGGTCGGCCTTTATCCCGAGACCTTCGCGGGCGTGTGCATGCTGCCGCAGTCGCCCGAAGCGGACATGACCAGCTCGATCGCGGAACTGAAGCGCTGCATCGAACAGCTTGGCTTCATCGGCTGCAACCTCAACCCCGATCCGGGCGGCGGCCACTTCAAGCACCCGCCGCTGACCGACGAGTTCTGGTTCCCGTTCTACGAAGCGATGTGCGAGCTGGACGTGCCCGCGATGATCCACGTGTCGGGCAGCTGCAACCCGGCGATGCATGCGACCGGCGGCTATTACATCGCAGCCGATACCATCGCCTTCATGCAGCTGCTGGAAGGCGACCTGTTCAGCCGGTTCCCGAACCTGCGCTTCATCATCCCGCACGGCGGCGGCGCGGTGCCATATCACTGGGGCCGTTATCGGGGCCTGGCGGACATGCTCAAGAAGCCGGACCTCGGCTCGCACCTGATGAATAACGTGTTCTTCGACACCTGCGTCTATCACCAGCCGGGGATCGACCTTTTGGCCGACGTGATCGACAACAAGAACATCCTGTTCGGCAGCGAGATGGTTGGCGCGGTGCGCGGAATCGACCCCACCACTGGGCTCTACTTCGACGACACCAAGCGTTACGTCGATGCGCTGGACATCTCCGACGCCGAACGCCACGCCATTTACGAAGGCAACGCCCGCCGGGTCTTCCCGCGGCTCGACGCCAAGCTCAAGGAAAGGGGCCTGTGATGGAAAAGCCCACCAAGAACATCCACGAATACCTCGCCCAGTTCGAGGATATCCCGGGCACCCGCGTCTATACTGCCGCGCGCGCGCGGAAGGGCTATCACATCAACCAGTTCGCGATGAGCCTGATGAAGGCCGAGAACCGCGAGCGGTTCAAGAAGGACGAGAAGGCCTATCTCGACGAGTGGAAGATCTCGGACGAGGGCAAGGCCGCGCTGCTGGCGCGCGACTACAACAAGCTGCTGGATCTGGGCGGCAACGTCTATTTCCTCTCCAAGCTGTTCAGCACCGACGGGCTCAGCTTTGCCGAGGCGGTCTCCTCGATGACCGAATACACCTTTCCGGAATACCGGGACATGATGCTCAGGGGCGGCCGCTCGCCGGAAGGCAACCGCTCGATCAAGGCCAACCTGGCGGCCGCTGAAGGGAAGAAGTAAGATGGCACGCATTACCGCTGGTGTGGCTTCCAGCCACGTTCCGCTGCTGGGCGTCGCGGTCGATCAGGGCAAGACCCGCGACGACTATTTCGGCCCGATCTTCGCCGGTTACGACTGGACGAAGAAGTGGGAGGAAGAACAGAAGCCCGACGTCGTGATCCTGGTCTACAACGACCACGCTTCGGCCTTCGACATGAAGATCGTGCCGACCTTCGCGATCGGCTGCGGCGAAAGCTATGAAAGCGCCGACGAAGGCTGGGGCCCGCGCCCGGTGCCGACCGTGGAAGGCCACCCGGACCTGGCCTGGCACATTGCACAGAGCCTGATCCTCGACGAATTCGACATGACCATCATCAACGAGATGGACGTCGACCACGGCCTGACCGTGCCGCTGTCGATGATGTTCGGCCAGCCCGAAAAGTGGCCCTGCAAGGTGATCCCGCTGGCGGTCAACGTGGTGACCTACCCGGTCCCCTCGGGCAACCGCTGCTGGGCGCTGGGCGAAGCGATCAAGCGCGCGGTGGAAAGCTTCCCCGAAGACCTGAACGTGCAGATCTGGGGCACCGGCGGGATGAGCCACCAGCTCCAGGGTCCGCGCGCCGGCCTGCTCAACCGCGAGTGGGACAACATGTTCCTCGACAAGCTGGTTGGCGACACCGACGAGCTGCGCTGGATCCCGCACGTGGAATATATTCGCGAAACCGGCAGCGAAGGCATCGAAATGGTGATGTGGCTGGTGATGCGCGGCGCGCTGGGCAAGGAAACCCGCTGTCTGCACCGCCACTATCACATCCCTTGCAGCAACACGGCCATCGGCCACATCGTTCTGGAGCCCGTGGAATGACCACTCCAATCCGCATCGCACTCGCTGGCGCCGGCGCCTTCGGCGAGAAGCACCTCGACGGCCTGAAGAACATTCCGGGCGTCGAAATCGTCTCGATCATCAGCCGTACCGGCGAGCAGGCCGCCGCCGTTGCCGCCAAGTACGGTGCGAAGCACTCGTCGACCGAACTGGCCGATGCGCTGGCGCGCGATGACGTTGACGCGGTGATCCTGTGCACCCCCACCCAGATGCACGCCGCCCAGGCGATCGAATGCATGAACGCGGGCAAGCACGTGCAGGTCGAAATCCCGCTGGCGGACAGCTGGGCCGATGCCGAAGCCGTGATCGCCAAGAGCCAAGAAACGGGCCTCGTCTGCATGGTCGGCCACACCCGCCGCTTCAATCCCTCGCACCAGTACGTGCACAACAAGATCAAGGCGGGCGAACTGAACATCCAGCAGATGGACGTCCAGACCTATTTCTTCCGCCGCAAGAACATCAACGCCAAGGGCGAGCCGCGTTCGTGGACCGACCACCTGCTGTGGCACCACGCCGCCCATACGGTTGACCTGTTCGCCTATCAGGCCGGCAAGATCGTTCAAGCCAACGCGATCGAAGGTCCGATCCACCCGGAACTGGGCATCGCGATGGATATGTCGATCCAATTGAAGAGCGAAACCGGCGCGATCTGCACGCTTTCGCTCTCGTTCAACAACGACGGGCCGCTTGGCACCTTCTTCCGCTATATCGGCGACACCGGCACCTACATCGCGCGTTACGACGATCTGGTGAACGGCAAGGAAGAGCCGATCGACGTCTCGAAGGTTGACGTTTCGATGAATGGCATCGAATTGCAGGACCGTGAATTCATCGCCGCGATCCGCGAAGGGCGTGAGCCCAATTCGTCGGTCGGCAAGGTGCTCGATTGCTATCGGGTGCTGGGCGATCTCGAAAAGCAGCTAGAAGCAGCGCGTTAAGGACGGACAGGAAGCATGGTTGGACGGCGGAAGTTGGGTGGACGCAGTGTAAATCCCGTGGGCCTGGGGTGCATGTCCCTCTCATGGGCCTATGGCACGCCGCCGTCCGAAGACTACGCCGTGCAACTGCTGAACCGCGCGCTCGACGTGGGCTATGACCACCTCGATACCGCCAACATCTATGGCCTGGGGCATAACGAAACCCTGCTTGGCAAGGCGCTGAAGGGGCGGCGGAGCGAGTTCTTCCTCGCCACCAAGATGGGGATTCTGGTCGATGGCCCGCGCCGCGGGGTCGATTGCAAGCCCGAGACGATCAAGACCTGCGTCGAGGCGTCGCTTCAGCGGCTGCAGACCGACCATATCGACCTCTACTATATGCACCGCCGCGACTTCTCGACCCCGATCGAGGATTCGATGGGCGCGATGGCGGACCTGGTGAAGGAAGGGAAGATCGGCTCGGTCGGCCTGTCCGAAATGAGCGCGGAGACCCTGCGCCGCGCCCATGCCGTCCACCCGGTTGGCGCGGTTCAGACCGAATATTCGCTGTGGACGCGCAATCCCGAAATCGCCGTGCTGGAAGCCTGCCGCGAACTGGGCGTGACGTTCGTCGCCTTCTCGCCCGTGGGGCGCGGCGTGCTGGCGAACGGTGTGCGCGACATGGCGGCGCTGCCGGAAAAGGACCTGCGCCACACCATGCCGCGCTTCAATGCGGACAACTGGCCGAAAAACCTCGCGCTGATCGACGCGTTCAACGCCATCGCTGCGCGCGAAGGCGTGACCCCGGCGCAGCTGAGCCTGGCCTGGGTCCATTCGCGCGGGGATCATGTCGTCACGATTCCCGGCACGGCCTCGATCCCACACCTTGAAGAAAACATCGCGCGCTGGGATTGGGACCTTCCGGCCGAGGTCGCCGCCGAGCTGGACGCGCTGATCAACCAGCGCACCGTCGCCGGCCCGCGGTATGGCGAAGTGATCCAGAAGACGATCGACACCGAGGAATTCGCCTGAAGCGAACCAATCGGCCCGAAGCGGCGAATGGGACCAAGACGAACCACCGCCTGCTGCGCGCGGTCGGGCCGTGCATTTCCGCCATCAAGGGCTGCGGCCTAAAGGCCACACCTAGGCAATTCTGTCTGCCAGATGAACATTCACTCTTTTGAAATTTTCACATAGGTGATAAATCGCTCGGCAAGGCATAGCATATGCCGGTCAAGGGAAGGGAAGAGGAAAGCGATGACCAAGCTTCGTCAATTCGCCGCGATCAGCGCCTCCGCGCTGGTTGTGGCCATGGCTTCGACCCCTGCATTCGCGCAGGAATCGAATACCGACGAATCCGCCGGCAATCCTGAGATTGTCGTTACCGCACAGTTCCGCGAGCAGAAGCTGCAGGACACCCCGCTCGCTATTTCGGCCGTCAATTCCGAAATGCTCGAAGCACGCAGCCAGACCAGCGTCGAACAGGTTGCGGCCCAGGCGCCCAACGTCACGCTGACCCCGCAGGGCCAGCAGAACGGTTCGGGCCTGATCGCCTTCATCCGCGGCGTCGGCCAGACTGACTTCAACTTCGCGCTCGAACCGGGCGTCGGCATCTATGTCGACGACGTCTACATCCCGACGCTGACCGGCTCGCTGCTTGACCTGATGGACCTCGACCGCGTCGAAGTGCTGCGCGGCCCGCAGGGTACGCTCGCCGGCCGCAACGCCATCGGCGGCGCGATCAAGCTGTTCTCGACCAAGCCGAAGGGCGATGGCCGCGGCTCGATCCAGGCCACCTATGGTTCTTACAACCGCGTCGAATTGCGCGGCTTTGCCGACCTCGCCCTGGCCGACAACCTGTTCGTGCGCGTCGCGGGCGTGTCGAAGAACCGCGACGGCTACGTGAAGCGGCTCGACTATGGCATGACCCATCCGGGTTCGGGCGTGCCCTCCAACAATGCGGGCAGCCCCGTGCTCGGCACGCTGGGCGGCCAGTCCTATGCGGCGGGCAAGGTTTCGCTGCGCTGGGTGCCGACCGACACCATCGAAGTGAACATTTCGGGCGATTACACCCGCGACCGTTCGGAAGCCGGCGCCTCGGTTCTGCTTTATTACAACAACGCCTCGACCACCGGCGACGGCGTGGCATGG
>NZ_JAYSBK010000061.1:0-18209 GCF_041915465.1 Novosphingobium sp.
GGCCTGCTGCAATCGTTCGCCGACGGCCTCAAGGTCATGCTGCAGGAAACGATCATTCCTTCGGCGGCCAACAAGGGCCTGTTCCTGATCGCGCCGATCATCACCTTCACCGTCGCACTGATGGCCTGGGCGGTGATCCCGTTCAATTCGGCCGCGATCCTCGCCGACATCAACGTCGGCCTGCTCTACATCCTCGCGATCTCGTCGCTCGGGGTTTACGGCACGATCATCGCGGGCTGGTCGTCGAACTCGAAGTATCCGTTCTTCTCGGCCATGCGCGCTTCGGCGCAGATGATCTCTTACGAAGTCTCGATCGGCTTCATCCTGATCTGCGTGGTGCTGTGGGCGGGCACGTTCAACATGAACGGCATTGTCATGGCGCAGAAGGGCCATGTGCTGGGCCTGATCAACGGTTTCGTCGCCAATCCGCTGCTGTTCCCGATGTGGGTGATGTTCCTGATCTCGGGCATGGCGGAAACCCAGCGCGCACCGTTTGACCTGACCGAAGCGGAATCGGAACTGGTGGCCGGTTACCAGACCGAATATTCGAGCATGAGCTTCGCGCTCTACTGGCTCGGCGAATATGCCAACGTGCTCCTGATGTGCGCGCTCAACGCCGTGCTGTTTTGGGGCGGCTACCTGCCGCCGCTCGACATTCCGGCGCTGTATATCGTGCCGGGCTGGATCTGGCTCTTCGCCAAGATCTTCTTCTTCTTCTTCGTGTTCAGTTGGGTGAAGGCGACAGTCCCGCGCTATCGCTATGACCAGCTGATGCGCCTTGGCTGGAAGGTCTTCCTGCCTGTTTCGCTGCTGTGGGTGTTTATCGTCAGCGGCTACCTGATGCTTACAGGACATTTCGCATGAGTGTCGCCCAACTCGTAAAGAGCTTCACCCTGTGGGAGTTCGTGAAGGCGCATTGGCTGACCTTGAAGTACTTCTTCAAGCCCAAGGCGACGATCAACTACCCCTTCGAGAAGAACCCGCTGTCGCCCCGCTTCCGCGGTGAGCACGCGCTGCGCCGGTATCCCAACGGCGAGGAACGCTGCATCGCCTGCAAGCTGTGCGAGGCAACCTGCCCGGCGCAGGCGATCACCATTGAAGCCGAACCGCGTGAAGACGGCAGCCGCCGCACCACGCGCTACGATATCGACATGACCAAGTGCATCTTCTGTGGCTTTTGCCAGGAAGCCTGCCCGGTCGATGCCATCGTCGAGGGGCCGAACTTCGAATACGCGACCGAAACGCGCGAAGAACTGCTTTACGACAAGGCCAAGCTGCTGGCGAACGGGGACAAGTGGGAGCGGGCGATTGCCGCGAACCTTGAAGCCGATGCGCCGTATCGCTAGGGGGCGCGCACCATGGAACACGTCGGTCTGATCCCCGTCCTCGCCTTTTACCTGTTCGCCGCGCTGACCGTTGCGGCGGGTGCGTTCACGATCCTGTCGCGCAACCCGGTTCACTCGGTGCTTTGGCTGATTGTCGCCTTCTTCAACGCTGCGGGCCTGATGGTCCTTGCCGGGGCCGAATTCATCGCCATGCTGCTGGTGATCGTCTATGTCGGTGCGGTCGCGGTGCTGTTCCTGTTCGTCGTCATGATGCTCGACATCGACTTCGCCGAACTGCGCGCTGGCTTCATCAGGAACTTCCCGCTGGGCATGCTGCTCGCCGTGGTCCTGCTGGTCGAACTGCTGTTCGGCATCGGCGCGGTCAAGGCCGGCGGGCTGGCGATCGGCAAGGCCGACGGCAGCAATGCCGCGATTGCCGGGGCCAGCAATATCGAATCCATCGGTGCGCTGCTCTACACCAAGTACGTGTTCCTGTTCGAAGCGGCCGGCATCATCCTGCTGGTCGCCATGATCGGGGCGATCGTGCTGACTCACCGCGAACGCGGCGGAGTGCGCGGGCAGAACATCGCCAAGCAGGTTGCCCGCCGTCCCGAGGACGCGACCGTCAATACGCAGCCTGAAGTGGGCAAGGGGGTTTCGCTGTGATCGGCATCGAACACTACGTCATCGTCAGCTCGATCCTGTTCGTGCTCGGCGTGCTGGGGATCTTCCTCAACCGCAAGAACGTCATCATCATCCTGATGGCGATCGAACTGATCCTGCTTGCGGTGAACATCAACCTCGTCGCGTTCAGCAGCTTCCTGCATGACCTGACGGGGCAGATCTTCGCCATGTTCGTGCTGACCGTGGCGGCAGGCGAAGCGGCGATCGGCCTGGCGATCCTCGTCATCTACTTCCGTGATCGCGGCACCATCGCGGTCGACGACGTCAACCAGATGAAGGGATAAGTACCAGTGGATCCGATCCTCTTCATCGTGTTCCTGCCATTGCTGGCTGCCGCCATCGCGGGGCTGGGCAACCGCATGATCGGCAACGTGCCCGCCAAGGTCGTGACGACCGGCGCGCTGTTTACCGCCTGTGCGCTCAGCTGGCCGATCTTCCTCAGCTTCCTCAGCGGCCATGCCGAAGCGCACGTTGTGCCGGTGCTGCACTGGGTGCAGTCGGGCAGCCTGACTTTCGACTGGGCCTTCCGCGTCGATACGCTGACCGCGATCATGCTGGTCGTGGTCACCAGCGTTTCCGCGCTCGTCCACCTCTATTCGTGGGGCTACATGTCGGAAGATCCCGACCAGCCCCGCTTCTTCGCCTACCTGTCGCTGTTCACCTTCGCCATGCTCATGCTGGTGACGGCCGACAACCTGGTGCAGATGTTCTTCGGCTGGGAAGGGGTGGGCCTCGCCTCTTACCTCCTGATCGGCTTCTGGTTCCGCAAGCCCTCGGCCAGCGCCGCCGCGATCAAGGCCTTCGTGGTCAACCGCGTGGGCGACCTGGGCTTCATGATGGGCATCTTCGGCACCTTCCTGGTGTTCGGGACCGTCTCGATCCCGGCAATCCTTGAAGCTGCCCCCGGCATGGCCGGTTCGACCATCGGTTTCCTGGGCTATCGCTTCGAAACGATGACCGTGCTGTGCATCCTGCTGTTCATCGGCGCGATGGGCAAATCGGCGCAGCTGGGCCTGCACACCTGGCTGCCCGACGCGATGGAAGGCCCGACCCCGGTGTCGGCACTGATCCACGCCGCGACCATGGTGACCGCCGGCGTGTTCATGGTCTGCCGCCTGTCGCCGATGTTCCAGGTCAGCGAAACCGCGATGACCGTGGTGACCTATGTCGGCGCGGCAACCTGCTTCTTCGCGGCGACCATCGGCACCACCCAATGGGACATCAAGCGCGTCATCGCCTATTCGACCTGTTCGCAGCTCGGCTACATGTTCGTGGCGGCGGGCGTTGGCGCGCCGGGCGCGGCGATGTTCCACCTGTTCACCCACGCCTTCTTCAAGGCGCTGCTGTTCCTGGGCGCTGGTTCGGTGATCCATGCCATGCACCACGAACAGGACATGCGGTACTATGGCGGCCTGCGTAAGCAGATCCCGCTGACCTACTGGGCGATGATGGCCGGCACGCTGGCGATCACCGGGGTCGGCATTGTCGACGTGTTCGGCTTCGCGGGCTTCTATTCGAAGGACTCGATCCTCGAAGCCGCCTATGCCAGCGCCAGCGAAAGCGGCCGCTTCGGCTTCTATGCCGGGATCGCCGCCGCGCTGCTCACCAGCTTCTATTCCTGGCGCCTCGTGTTCCTGACCTTCTTCGGCAAGCCGCGCTGGTCGCAGTCCGAGCACATCCAGCACGCCGTGCACGATGCGCATGGCCACGGCGATCATGCGCACGGCCATGGCGATCATGCCCATGGTCACGGCGACCACGGCCATGACGATGGCACCGCGGGCTATCATCCGCACGAAAGCCCGATCAACATGCTGATCCCGCTTGGCGTTCTGAGCGTTGGTGCGGTGCTGGCCGGTTTCGTGTTCAGCCACGCGTTCATCAGCGAAGGCACCGGCGAGTTCTGGAAGGGTTCGATCGCATTCAGCGAGGAACTGATCCACCACATGCACGGTGTGCCGGGCTGGGTGAAGTGGGCACCGTTCATCGTGATGGTCGCCGGCTTTGTGACCGCCGTTTACGCCTACCTTGTAAATACCTCGTTCCCGGCCAAGGTCGTGAGCCAGATCGGGGTGGTTCACAAGTTCGTCTACAACAAGTGGTACTTCGACGAGCTCTACAACTTCCTGTTCGTGCGTCCCGCCTTCTGGCTGGGTGACAAGTTCTGGAAGCTGGGCGACATCGGCCTGATCGACCGCTTCGGCCCGAATGGCGCAGCCTGGGCCGTGGTGCGCGGCAGCCGGATCGCGCAGAAGGTCCAGTCGGGCTACCTCTACAGCTACGCGCTGGTCATGCTGCTGGGCCTAACGGCGGCGATCACCTGGGTGATGGTGCACTGATATGTTCGGAATTCCCATCCTCTCGCTGATGCTGCTGGTGCCGCTCCTTGGCGCGGTCGCCTGCCTGCTCGTCGAAGCGAAAACCGCCCGCACCATCGCGCTTGTCGCCACGGTGATCGACTTCCTGCTCGGCATTGTCCTGTGGAGCCGCTTTGAAGTGGGCGGGCCGCAGTGGCAGTTCACCGAAAACGCGCCGTTGTTTGCTGGCTTCTCGTGGAAGCTCGGGATCGACGGCATCGCCCTGATGCTGATTGAGCTGTCGGTGTTCCTGATGCCGATCTGCATCCTCGCCAGCGCCTCGATCGAGAAGCGCGTCGGTGAATACATGGCCGCGTTCCTGCTGATGGAAACGCTGATGATCGGCGTGTTCACCGCGCAGGACCTGTTCCTGTTCTACATCATGTTCGAAGCCGGCCTGATCCCGATGTACCTGATCATCGGCATCTGGGGCGGGGCGGACCGCATCTACGCCAGCTACAAGTTCTTCCTCTACACGCTACTCGGCTCGGTGCTGATGCTTATCGCGATGCTGTGGATGGCGAACGAGGCCGGGACGACCGACGTGCCGACCCTGATGGCCTATGATTTCCCGGTTGCCGCGCAGAAGTGGCTGTGGCTCGCTTTCTTCGCCAGCTTTGCGGTGAAGATGCCGATGTGGCCGGTCCACACCTGGCTGCCCGATGCCCACGTGCAGGCACCGACCGCAGGGTCCGTGATCCTGGCGGGCGTGCTGCTGAAGATGGGCGGCTACGGCTTCATCCGCTTCTCGCTGCCGATGTTCCCGCAGGCCAGCGCCGACTTCGCGTGGCTGATCTACATCCTCTCGATGGTCGCGGTGGTTTACACCAGCCTCGTCGCCCTGGTGCAGAGCGACATGAAGAAGCTGATTGCCTATTCCTCGGTCGCGCACATGGCGATCGTCACGGTCGGGCTGTTTGCCTTCAACGTCCAGGGGCTGGAAGGCACGATGATCGTGATGCTCAGCCACGGTCTGGTGGCAGGCGCGCTGTTCCTGTGCGTCGGCATCATCTACGACCGTCTGCACACGCGTGAGATCAGCCGTTACGGCGGCCTGTCGATCAGCATGCCCAAGTATGCGCTGCTGTTCATGCTGTTCACCATGGCCTCGGTCGGCCTGCCCGGCACCAGCGGTTTCGTTGGCGAATTCCTGAGCCTTGCGGGGATCTACCAGGTGTCTAGCCTGGTGGCGCTGGTCAGCACCACGGGGATCATCCTTGGCGCCGCCTACATGCTTTACCTCTATCGCCGCGTGGCCTTTGGCGAGCAGAAGAACGCCGATGCCGCCGCCATGCCCGATCTCAACAAGGTCGAACTGGGCATGCTGGCCTCGCTTGCAGCCGTGGTTTTGTGGATGGGCGTCTATCCGGAGAGCTTCCTGGCGCCGATGCGTTCGGACATTGCCGCACTCGATGCTCGCCTCGCCCAAGCCAAGCCCGCCGGTGACGCCAAGGTCACCGCTGGCAAGCCCAAGGCTGCCGATGAACACGCCGGACACGGCGAACCTGCTGCGCAAGAGGGGGCGCACTGATGGACCTGATGCACTCCCTGCGCCTGATTGCGCCTGAACAACTGTTGAGCCTTTCTGGCCTTGTCCTGCTGCTCGTCTCGGCTTGGGTCGGTGGCGCGCGCGCTGCGCGTGCAGTTACCTGGGCCGCTGCCGCCGTGCTGGTTGCGGCCATCCTGCTCGTCGCGCCTGCGCTGACTGGCACTTCGGCGGCAGAAGTTTCGGCCTTTGGCGGGCTGTTCGCAGCGGATTCCTTCGCCGCCTTTGCCAAGGTGCTGATCTACATCGCCGCTGCGGCCACGCTGGTAGTAGCGCCGCCCTACTTCGACAAAGTCGGGGCGATGCGTGCGGAATACCCGGTGCTGGTGCTGTTCGCGGCGCTTGGCATGGGGATCATGGTTTCGGCGCAGAACCTGCTGACGCTGTACATCGGGCTCGAATTGAACTCGCTCGCCGCCTATGTCCTTGCCGCCTTCCTCAAGTCGGACGAACGCTCCGCCGAAGCGGGGCTTAAGTACTTCGTGCTGGGCGCGCTCGCCAGCGGCATCCTGCTGTTCGGGATGAGCCTGACCTACGGCTTCACCGGCACCACCAGCTACAGCGGCATCGCCGCGGCGCTGACTGGCGGGATCAGCAAGGGCGCGCTGTTCGGGCTGACCTTCGTGCTCGCGGGTCTGGCTTTCAAGATCAGCGCCGTGCCGTTCCACATGTGGACGCCCGACGTCTATGAAGGCGCGCCGACGCCGGTTACCGCCTTCTTTGCCTCGGCCCCCAAGGTCGCTGCGCTGGGGCTTACCATGCGCGTCGCGCTCGAAGCCTTCGGGCCGCAGTCGGCCGCCTGGCAGCAGATCGTGATCTTCGCCGCCGTCGCCTCGATCGTAGTCGGCGCGCTGGGCGCTATCGGGCAGGGCAACATCAAGCGCCTGCTCGCCTATTCGTCGATCAACAACGTCGGCTTCATCCTGGTCGGCCTGTCGGCCGCGACGCCGCAAGGCGCCTCGGCCATGCTGGTCTACTTGGCGATCTACGTCGCGATGACCATCGGCGGCTTCGTCGCCGCGCTGATGCTGAGGGACGCGCAAGGCAACCAGGTGGAAGCCATTGCCGACATCGCGGGCCTTTCTCGCACTCGTCCGCTGATCGCGCTGGGCCTCGCCATGGTGATGTTCAGCCTTGCGGGCATCCCGCCGCTGTTCGGCTTCTGGGGCAAGTTCGTGGTGTTCCAGGCCGCAGTTCAGGCCGGGATGGTCCCGCTCGCCGCGCTCGGTATCGCCGCCAGCGTGATCGGTGCCTTCTATTACCTCAAGGTCGTCAAGGTCATGTATTTCGACGAACCGGCGGGCAAGGTCACCGGGACCAGCGATATGACCCATGCCGTGCTGCTCGCAGCCTCGGCGTTGTTCATCTCGCCGCTCGGCTACCTGCTGACGCGCTGCCTGGGCGACTTCGCGGATACGGCCGCCGCAATCCTGTTCCACTCGGTCTAAGTCGACGCCGGTTTGATCCGGACCCTGCCCGAAACCGGCTCGACCAACGCCGATCTGGCCCGGGCGCTCGCTTCCGGTGAGCGCTTGGGCGAGGGCGACTGGTTGGTGGCCGATCGGCAGACCGCCGGGCGCGGCCGTAAGGGCCGCACATGGTTCGACGGTCATGGCAACTTCATGGGCTCGACGGTCGTCCGCCTCACGCCGGGCGATCCCGCAGCGGGCAGCCTGGCGCTGGTCGCCGGTCTGGCGGTGCACGAGGCGGTCAGCCCGCTGGTTCCGCCGCCGCATGCTGCCCTGCTCAAATGGCCGAACGATCTGATGATCGGTGCCGCAAAGCTCAGCGGCATCCTGCTTGAGCGGGTAGGCGATGCGGTGGTTGTCGGCATTGGGGTCAACCTCGCGGCGGCGCCCGTGGTGGAGGGACGCGCAACGATCGCCCTGTCCGCATTTGGCCCAGCGCCCGATCGCGATCTGTTTGCTGACATGCTTTCTCGCCAGTTCGCGCGCGAGCTCGAACGCTGGCGGACCTATGGCCTTGAGCCGCTGGTGCGGCGCTGGCTCGCCGCCGGGCACCCGGCGGGGACGCCGCTATCCGTCGGTGAGCCGGGTGAACAGCCGATAATCGGCGAATTTGCCGGACTGACCGCCGATGGAGCCTTGCAACTGCGGCTTCCTGACGGCACGACGCGGGTAATCCATGCGGGCGAAGTGCGTCTCGCGCCGAATAGTTGAGAGGACTTGGGCAGAATGTTGATCGCGATCGACAACGGCAACACCAATGTGAAGTTCGCACTGGTCAATGCCGCGGGCGAGATCGTCCAGCGCTGGAGCATCGCGACCGATCCCAAGCGGACGGCTGACGAATATGCTGTTTGGCTCAACCAGTTGCTCGAAATGGAAGGCTATGCCCGTTCCGATGTGCATGCGGTGATTATCGCCACGGTTGTGCCCCGCGCGCTGCACAACCTGCAAGTGCTCTCGCAAAAGTATTTTGGTACCGATCCGCTGATCGCCGGCCGCCCGCCGGTGGAATGGGGAATCGCCCTCAAGGTTGACGAGCCGCGCGCCCTGGGGGCGGATCGCGCCGTCAACGCAATCGCCGCGCAGGCGCTCGAAGCTGGCAACAAGATCGTGATCAGCTTCGGCACGGCCACCACCTTCGACCACATCGGTCCAGACGGTGCCTATATGGGCGGCTCGATTGCCACGGGCGTCAGCCTGTCGCTCGACGCGCTCTACAACGCTGCCGCCATGCTCCCGCGCATTGCCATCGAGCCGCCCCCCACCGCAAGAGTGATCGGGCGCGACACGGTCGGGCAGATGCAGATCGGGATTTACTGGGGTTATGTCTCGATGATCGAAGGCATGATCGCGCGGATGAAGGCGGAAATCGGCGGCGAAGTGAAGGTGATCGCGACCGGCGGCCTTGCCCCGCTGTTCCAGCAGCACGCCCACCTGTTCGACCGGGTTGAGCCGGAACTGACGCTTCGCGGCCTGGCGCTGCTCTATGCCAGCAGGGACAAATCGGCGTGAAGCCAGGGCAGGAACTGCTGTTTTGCGCCCTGGGCGGCTCGGGCGAGATTGGCATGAACGTCAATCTCTATGGCTGCGAGGGCAAGTGGCTGATGGTTGACCTCGGGATGACCTTCGGCGCGGCCGAATATCCCGGGATCGAACTGGTCTTCGCCGACCTTGAATTCATCGAGGAGCGCAAGAAGGACCTCGTCGGCGTGGTGCTGACCCACGCGCACGAGGATCATATCGGCGCGGTGCCCTATTTCGCGCAAGAACTCGGCGTGCCGCTCTACGCCACCCCGTTTACCGCGCGCCTGGTTGCCGACAAGCTTGAGGAAGCCGGGCTGACCCACGAGGTAGAGCTGATCGTGATCGACCACCTCGATCCCTTCCAGCTTGGCCCGTTCGGCATCCGTTACGTGCCGCTGGCCCACTCGATTGCCGAAGGCAATGCGCTGGTGATCGAGACGCCCTATGGCCGGGTGTTCCACACCGGCGACTGGAAGCTCGACGATGAACCGCTGGTCGGGGTTCCGGCAACACCTGCGGAACTGACCGCCATCGGCGACGAAGGCGTACTGGCGCTGGTCTGCGATTCGACCAACGTGTTCAACCCGAAAGCATCGGGTAGCGAAGGCGCGGTGCGCGACGCGCTGCAGGCCGAGGTTGCCCGTCACCACGGCAAGCGCGTGCTGGTGACGACCTTCGCGTCCAACGTCGCGCGCCTCGAAACGCTTGGTGAAGTCGCCAAGGCCACCAACCGCCGACTGTGCGTGGCCGGACGCTCGCTCGACCGGATTATCCGCACCGGGCAGGCCAGCGGCTATCTCAAGTCGATCCCGGACATTGTCGACTTCGACACGGCAATGAACCTGCCGCGCGGCGAAGTGCTGATCGTCGCCACCGGCGGGCAGGGGGAGCCCCGCGCAGCGCTGGCCCGGATTGCGGAGGATACCCATCCGATCGCGCTAGAGGCGGGCGATGTCGTGCTGTTTTCCAGTCGCCAGATCCCCGGCAACGAACTGGCGATCGGCCGGATCCAGAACCGCTTGGCCGCGCGCGGCATCACGTTGGTGACCGACCGGCAGGCCGACATCCACGTCTCGGGTCATCCCGGTCGCCCTGAGTTGGAAGCACTCTACGGCTGGCTGCGCCCGCAGATCCTTTTGCCGGTTCACGGCGAGGTTCGGCACATGCACGAACAGGCGCGGCTTGGCCGGTCTTGCGGCATTCCCAAGGCGATCACCCAGCAGAACGGCGATTTGATCCGCCTCGCCCCGGGCAAGCCCGGCAAGTTCAGCGAAGTGCGCGCCGGGCGTCTGGTGCTAGACGGCGAAATCATCGCCCCCGCTGATGGCGAGGCGATGGTGATGCGCCGCCGTCTGGCCCATAACGGGCTCGTGATCGTCGTGCTCGACAGCAAGGGCCGCGCCCATGTTGAGAGCATTGGTCTGCCGCTCGACGAGGATCAGGACGAATTCCTTGCCGAAGCGCGCGAGGACGTCGCCGCCGCACTGGCCAAACTCAAGGGTGGTCAGCGCCACGACCGCGAAGTCATTGTCGAAGCCGCGCGCCTTGCCGCCCGCCGCGCCGCCACGCGCTGGTCGGGCAAGAAGCCGCAAGTGCGCGTGATACTGCCGGAGTACTGACCCCATGCGCTGGACCTCTGCCCTTGCGATCTTCTTCCTGCTGTGGGTGACGGCGGCGATCTTCGTGCTGCCGTTCGAAGCGCGCGGTGGCACGCACCATCATGACCATGAGCGCATCCCGGGCCAGGCTGATTCCGCGCCGCGCGATTTCCGGCCAAAGCGCGTCATCAAGCGGGCGACGATCCTTGGCCTGATCTTCTTCGCGGCGTTCTACATCAACTATGTCAACGACTGGATCACGCCGCAGGACATCGACTTCCTGTATCCTGCGTTGAGCACTGAAAGCACCGGCAACTAGGGCGTTGCCCCTTTCCGGTGTCCCGCAGGTCTTGAGCCCAGATGGCTCAAACCTTGGTGGTGCCGCTTTTGGGTTTACGGCCTGGCGCGGGCCAGGCCTCAGTTGCGCAGCCGCTCGATTGCCTGGGCCAGGGCGACGTAGAGCTTGCCCATATCCGATGACAGCAGCGTCACGCCGAGCGCGTGGCCATCGCGTGTCGAGAGCAGTTGCCGCAGCATCGCTTCGAAGTCATGGATATAGCGGCTGACATGATCGCGAAAATCGCGTTCTGTCTCATAGAGCTGGGTCACCGCCTTGGCCTCGGCCGTCTCCATCAGGCGCACGGCACGACGGGTAAATATCCCGCGATCGCCCTTCAGGTAGGCCGCCCAGGCCGTGTCGGTCACATCGGTGTCCATCACCCGCGCGATATCGATCGCGTTTGAATTGAGGCTCTCGGTGATCAGAGCGACGCGCCGTGCGAAATCGTTGTCGACTTGCTCCTGGGCCCGCTCGCGGGCGTGGGCAACGCGTCGTTCCAGGTTGCCGGCCAGTTCGCTGACCTTACCAAGCTGATCGCGCAATTGCAGCGCCGCTTCGCGGCTGACCCCGGTGGCGTGGGCGGCTGCCTGCTCAAGCTGGCCTGCCACTTCGGCAGCCTTGGCGCGCATGGCCTTTTCAATGGCCGCTCCGCTTTCGTCGCCGATCCTGGCGGCAATGCCTGCGATTTCGGCGGCACTGAGCTCGCCGATCCCGGTGACCGCGGCGCGTGCCGCACCATCGAGTTGCGCAATGGCGGCAGCCAATTCGCCCTGTGTCTGCTCCGCCAGCATAGTGCTTTCCGCGCGGACCTTGTCGAGGGCAAGACCGAGCGCATCGATCGAGGCAAGCTGGGCCGCCATGCCCTGATCCAGCTTGGCGGAACGGGCGATCCCCTGTTCGAGGCCTTCGTTGCTCGCGCTGACCAGTCCAGCCAGTTCAGACCCATGCATCTCGGCTGCCTTCACGACGTCGCGCAGCGATCCGGCCTGTTCGGCCAGGGTCGCTAGCCGCGCTTCGGCAGTGCCGATTGCATTGGGCAGATCCTCTTCGCTGTGTGTCACGGCGGCGCGGATCAACTCGAGCAGGCGAACACTCCCATCGGTAAGGCCAAGAATGGCGGCGTCCGTGCCGGACAGGGCTTCGCGGCTGGCCACCAGCTTGTGCGCCAGCGTGTCGAGCGCCTTGGCAATCGCGGCCTCTGCCTCGCTGCCTTGAGCCGCAACCGCCTCCATCCGGCTGGAAAAGTCGGCAAGTTGCTCGGCAATCGTCTCGGAATGCTGCACCAGGCTTAGCGATTGCTGTTCCTGCAGTGCACGCCGCTCGGCAATTTCGCTGTCGAGCATGGCCATCTGTTCGGACATGCGCTGGTTGAAATCGGCCTGGCGCTTCGCGAGCTCGGCCTGCCGCTGCTCGATTTCCTCGGTAAAGATCCGATCTCGCTCGGCCATTCGGGCATCGACCTGTTCCGCCTCGGCGGCAAGTTCAGCAAGCCGCTTGCGCGCCGAAGCCATGGCCGCCTCGTCGATCGCCTCAACCTTGGCGACCGCGGCGGAGAGATCCTCCTCAAGCTGACCGATCGAGCGGCGCCAGGCATCGAGCGCGGAACCTTCACTGTCCCGCAGCGATCGCGCGATGGCTGCGCTCTCGTCGCGCACCGCGCCGAGTCGGGCGCGCAGCGAAGTTAGACTTTCCGCCTCGCTGCTGTCGAGCTGCCCGCGCACGCCGTCCAGCTCTTCGCCCAGCGCCTTGGCGCGGCTCCTAATGGCGGCGAGGATTTCGATTTCATGCGCATCGAGCTGGGCGCGGAACTCGTTGCTCCGCTCATTGAGCGCAGCAAAACGGTTCTGCGTAATGGCTTCGAGCTGTTCGCTTTGATGGGCAAAGCCTGCCAGAGTGTCGTCCACCAGATCCCGCAACACCTTGACCTGTCGTTCGCTGGCCTGACCGAACTGGTTGAGACGGTTGAAACCCTGGACCATTTCCTCAAGCTGGATTTGCGCGGTCCGTCCGGCAGCGCCGATATTGTTGGTAACGTCCTTGGCGCTGCTCGCGATCACCGGCAGCTGGAAGCGCAGCTTCTCCATATTGTCGAGCGCCGCTTCACTGACCGAGCCGATGGCATCGATCCGTGTGCCGTTGTCCGAAATCAGGCTGGCGAGCCGATCGGCGTGCTCACCGATCCGCTCACTAGCCGTCCGACCGAGGGCGTCGAGATCGCGGCTCTGCGCGGCGATGAATTCGCGGGCCAGGCTCAGCTCCCGATTGACCGTCGCAAGACGCGATTCGAGACGGGCCGATTCGTCGCCCAGCAACCGCGCAGTTTCACCAAACCGCAGCGCTTCTCGCCGACTGTTGCGCATCGCGATGAGCCATGAGACGCCGATCAGCAGGACCGGGACCGACCAATCGCGGATCCAGCCAACCCACTGTGCGGGCGTTCCGCCAGCGGCAATTTCATCGGTGTTGGCCAGTGCGAACAGCCAAGTCCAGGCCGCGACGGCGATGCAGGCCAATCCTGCCGCAATCCTGGCGGGCCAGCGGCGCGGGGGAGGGGGGTAGTCTTGCGCGTCGTCGTCCCAGTGCGCTTCGTCAGCACGCGTGCCGTCCGCCACCATTGTTGCAGCTTCGTCGCCTGGCGCACTGTTGGCGCTGGCGGCATCGATGGCGACTATGCGCGTTCCCCCGGTCATTGCGACGGTTTACCATGTAAGTGCCCGGTTTAAACCCCAGATTAACCTCCGCATCGCTAATGGGGCGTCATGGCCTATGAAGTCGGAGATCTTGACGCCACTCTTGCCGCTGCCGCAGGCGAGGATGCGGCGCTTTTCGTCGAATTGCGGCAGGCGTTTGTTGAAAGCCTCGCAACCCAGGTCGATCTGCTCAAACGCTCGCGCTGCGATGGCAATTGGCAGATGTCTGCGCTGCGCATCAAGGGTCTGGCGGCAAGCTTTCATGCCGCCCCGCTGATCGCACTTGCCGAGCAGGCACTGGTAGCCGCACCGGGGGACCCGGTTGCCGCCCGCCAAATTCAGAACTGGCTCTCCGATTTTTCCGCTGGTTCTGCGGGTGCTTATGCCGAAGGCGCGGATCCCGCGAACGCATAGCTTGGCACTGGGCCGGGCTTGCCCTAAAGTCCGCGCCTGTTTCCTGACAGGTGTGGAGAGAGACCCTGCGGGTCGCGCTATTAACTTTGATCGAGCCCGCCAACGCAGGCGGAAACCGACCGCGCGGCTTTTTGCGTATCGGCGGAATGACCGTTGCGCGCCAGCAGCTGGCGCTGGCACTGGCGCTGCATTGCGAGCGGATCGTGTGCATCGCCCATGCGCTCGACCCGGATCTGGTCGAATTGCAGCACGTGGCAGAACGGGTCGGCGTTCAGTTCAACGTCATTTCCGGCCCGCGCCAGTTGGTCGGTCTCGTTACGACCATTGACGAGGTAATCGTCCTTGGCGATGGGCTGTTCGTCTCGGTACCCGAAGCGGCCACTGTCCTCGAACAGGGGCAGGCCGTGCTGGTGCAACCGATAGAGCAGGGCCTGGCTGCCGGCTTCGAACGGATCGATCTCAACCACGCCGGGGCAGCTGCGATGCGCATTCCGGGCCGCCTGGTCGAACGGATCGCAGAACTGCCGGCCGATTGCGATGCGGCTTCGGCGTTGCAACGCATCGCTTTGCAGGCTGGACTGCGCCAGCGCCCCATCCCGACGGCGACCGGAAACGGGATATTCTGGACGATCGTGCGAAGCGAGGATGAGGCCCACGCGCTCGAGCCGCTGTGGATCCGACAGCGCACGCGCGACGATGTGCCGCTCAGCCCAAGCCGAGGACTGGCCCTGCTCGCCGTGCGCACGCTTGGCCCCGCCATGCTCCATGCCGGAAGCGGCGCGTTTGTTGTTGTGATGGCGGCAGCGCTGCTGGTGCTGCTGGCGCTTGGCGCGGGCTGGTTTGGCCTGATCGGGCTTGGACTCGTCCTCAGCGCCCTGGGCTGGGTCCTGCGCGAAATCGCGGTCCTGCTGGCGCGGATCGAGGGTGAAACCCTGACCTCCACCCGCGGGCTCGATGGACGGGTCGCCTATGGCTGGCTTACGGATGGTGTGATCATGACACTAGTCGGCTGGAGCTGGGTTATCCCGGTTGGGCAGCCTGTGGCCCACCGGTTCTTTCCCACCTTCGTCCTGATCGGGCTGCTTCGCCTGCTGCCGCGGGCTCTTGCCGGCCGCTGGACAGCATGGCTCGACGACCGGGCATTGCTCGCGCTGCTTCTGGCGGTCGCCGTGGCCACCGGGGTTAGCGCGATGGCCATCTATCTTGCGGTTGTGCTGTTATTGGCAGCCGGGATCCTGCTGCCTCGCGGAGAGGTTCAACTAACGCGACCTTAACCAAGCAGCGCTATGTATACGGCTATGAACCAATTCAATGCCCAGATGCCTGCCGGAATCCCAGTGGAAACGACCCTGCGCGAAGAGCTGGCGCACGGCGACGCATTGATTGGCACGATCGCGCCGATCTTGCGCCACTTGCTGGCCAATGACGAGCATTCGGTGTTCAGCGACGAGATCATCGCGCGGGTGCGCGGGATGTTCAGCGACATCGCCAGCCAGTTGCTCGACGAACTGGCCATTGCGGCCGGTCAGCCCGACGATCGCGACCACGCGCCCGAGCGGATCGACGCGCTGGTAAGCGAATTTGTCGCCAACAACGCGCTCCTTGCGCATATTCACACCCTGGCGCTGGAATGGCAATTGACCGAGCGTCTGCAGGCGCGCCTTGCGCTCGACCCGGTGCTTGCGCCGCTGCTTCAGGCACTCATTTCATCGAGCGAGAACAATACCGCGTCGAGCGCAATGGCGCTGCTTGCAGCACAGGCGCGCTTTGCCCAGTCGCAGCGGCGCATGCAGCATTCGGTTACGGAATTGCCGGGCGACCTGTTGCACGCTTGCCTGCTTGCGATGCGCACTGTCGCCGCGAACGATGCCGATTTTGGCGCGCACTGTGCGCTGGCCGAGGCTGCGATCCGAGGGCGTTACGATGAAAGTCGCAGCCGGCTTGGGCTGATCGCGCGGATCGTTACCGGAATGGGCGGCGGCGCGACCGCTGCCCTGTCCGTGGCGCATGCCGGGGTTGGCATCTTCCTGACCGCGCTAGCACTCGCCTCCGGTCAGGAACGCGACATGGCCGTACTTTCGACGAACGAGGGGCAACTTGCGCGCCTGGCCCTGGCCCTGCGCGCTTCGGGCCTAAGGCCTGCTACAATCGACGAACAATTCGCCTCGCTTCATCCCGATATTGCCTTGCCGGACGGGTTCGATCAGGTTGGCGCCGATCGCGCCGCCGCCTTGCTCGCGCGCTCGTCCGCCTATCCGGGGCTTTGATCGAGTGAACGCCATGTCTGCAGTTCTTGCCCGCGCGCATTGCGACGGCGCTGACCGGCTGGTCACTGCCGACGAGCCGCTGGCCGGGCTGCAGCTGCGCTGCGGCGGCGAACTTCCGGGCACGATAGCCATTCCCGCCTTGTTCGAACTGGTTCGCAAGTCTCGCAATTTCGGCCTGAAGCTGGCCCGCACGATCCGCGCAAACGATGGTAATGAACAGGTCACGGCGTGGATCGAAGTCGATCCCGCAGAGAACGGCGATTGCAGCATTTCGATTCTCTCGTGGCAATCGGCCTCCTTGCCCCCGGAAGACATCGCCGCCGTCGCCGCCCATCGCGCCGCGATCGACCGCACGGTCGCGGAACTTAGCGCGCGGCTCGATGCGGGGCAGCGACTCCTGGCGGTCGAAAGCCAGGCAGCGGACCTCACTGAATTGACCGCCGTCATGCGCGGCGGAATCGGTCAGCCCTGGACAGACTTTGTCAGCATCGAGGGCAATTCCCATCGTCAGCCACTGCACTGGCGGCTGCTGGATGGCGCCGCGGTCAGACTGCGCGGTTCGGACCGGAATTGGCGCGTAAGTTTGCTTCCGCAAGAAGTGCCTGGGTCAGAACCCATCGGGTTCGAACTTTGCCTCGTTGCCGAAACGCCGTTGGCCACGCCAGAACCCGCCCCAGCGGTTCCCGGCGGCGATTCCGTCATGCCGAGCAATGGTCCCGGATTGGTCGGTCGCGACATTGCCCCGGTCCTGCGTCAGCCGATCGCCCGGATCATCGCCAATGCGGAGACGATCCGCACGCGTCTGGCGGGCCCCCTGGCCGAGGAATACAGCCAGTACGCAGCCGACATCGCTGCCGCCGGACAGCACCTGCTGTCGCTGGTCGAAGATCTTGCTGACCTTGAAGTTGTCGAATCCGAAGACTTCAACACCGCGCCCGACCGGATTGACCTGGCCGACGTGGCCCGCCGCGCCGCAGGTATCCTGGCCGTTCGCGCACAGGAGCGGGGTATTACGCTGGATGCCCCCAAGCATGGTGAACATCTCCACGCGATCGCCGAATTCCGCCGCGTCCTTCAGGTTCTGCTCAACCTCGTGGGCAACGCAATCCGCTACTCGCCGGACAACTCTCAGGTCTGGATCCGGCTTGAAGGCGAGGGCGCCCGCGCACGCGTGATCGTCGCCGACCAGGGGCCGGGCCTCAGTGTGGAACAGCAGGCCAAGGTGTTCGAGAAATTCGAGCGTCTGGGCCGCAGCGACGAAAGCGGCTCAGGCCTTGGCCTTTACATCTCGCGCCGACTTGCTCGCGCGATGAGCGGTGACCTGACGATCGACAGCGCCCCCGGCCAGGGTGCGCGCTTCATCCTCGACGTACCGGCCGACCTGCTGGCTTCAGCGCCCACCACGGCGAAGCAGGACGATGACCAGCAGCCCGGCAGCAGCCAGGATTGAACCGTTCACCGCCCAGGTGCGGTCGGTCAGCATGAAGCTTTCTTTGGGCCACATGATGATACCGAGCCCCTGACCGATCCAGAGCAGTCCCATCAGGATCGCGAGTACTGCGATAACCTGCACCAGCGTACGGATAACAGACATTCTTGCCCTCCAGTGACTGTGTTTCCCCGAACACATGCCGGTGTGATGCTCTGCCAAAATTCGTGGTTTGTCGAGTATCGCGTGCACGGGCCTGATGGGTTCGGCGGCAGGCAAAACAAAGGGCTGGTTTCCCGTCGGAAACCAGCCCCTGTAATGGTCGAGCCGAACTGAAGCGCTTAGCGCTTGTCGATCGGCACGTAATCGCGCTGCGTCGGACCGGTGTAGAGCTGGCGCGGGCGCCCGATCTTCTGGCCGGGGTCGCTGATCATTTCGTTCCACTGCGCCACCCAGCCCACGGTCCGGGCCAGCGCGAAGAGCACGGTGAACATGGTGGTCGGGAAGCCGATCGCCGAGAGGATGATGCCCGAATAGAAGTCGACGTTCGGGAACAGCTTCTTCTC
>NZ_JAYSBK010000062.1:0-17952 GCF_041915465.1 Novosphingobium sp.
AGAACTGGCCTTCCTTGCCCCAGCGCAGCAGCTGCGCCTTGGGCTTGCCGTCATGTTCCAGCCCCGCGAACAGCAGGTCCCCCACTTGCACTTCGCCATCGGCGCTGCGCTTGTAGGCGACGATGATATCGAAGGTATCGCCCGGCTCGATCGCGGTATCGAGGCTGAGATGCTGGTCGAGCGCCATCAGGTATTGCTGGATCGCCTCGATCGGCGCACCCGATGCGCGGGCCGAGCGGTAAAGGCTGGTGCCGACAGTGCCGCGGATCCGCAGCGGGGTCGTATCGACCGCGATGGCATGGCTTTGCAGTGCAAGCGCGCCATTCTGCCTTGAAATGCTGAGATCGAGATCGAAGCGCGCGCGGAAGGCCAGGTGCTCGAGCGGCCGCCCCCCGCTGGCCGGATCGCTGCTGCCCAGCGTCACGTCGATCTGGGTGCCCGGCGCGATCGAGGCCGGATCGACCAGACCCGCGATAAGCTGCGCGGCGCGCAGCGCATCGCCCCCCGAAGTCCCGATCCGCCCCAAGAGGCCGGTAATGCTGTCGCCCTGCCCGAACGTCGCGGTCACCTGCACGCTGGTGCGTTCGGGAACCGAAGAGACCGGCACCAGCATGGAGCCAGCGGCCATGCGCCGGCCGGTGTCGGCACCCAAAGCGAGCGGCTGGATCGTCTGGCTGCGGAATTCATCGCGCGCGGCCGCGTCAAGGCGCATGGTCGGCGCCGCTTCGAGCGAGGAAAAGTCGGGCCAGAACGCCAGCGCCAGGGCACACAGGCCCAGCATGGTGCCGAGCCCGCGAAACCACCGGCCGCTGCCGATGTCTTCGGCGAGGTCGGGCGTGAAGTCGGGATGGGCGATATGGTCGATGAGGGCGTCGCAGCGCGCGCGCAGCCGTTCGCCAAAGGTCAGTTGCACAGCAATGTCCTCGACGGTGTCCTGACCCGGCTCGACCAGCGCGCGCGAAAGCGCGGCAACGCCCGATATGGGGCCACCGCTGCCGGATTCCAGCACTTCGCGCGGTTTGAACACAGGTATTGCCCCAAGGCTGCTGCAACTTAGCGCCCTCCCTGCACCGACGATGGTTAATCTTCGCCTAAGTCCCATGGGATTCGGCAAATCCAATTTTGCGACAAAGTGTTGGTGAAGTTAACCAAGCGTGCCTTGCAGCCCATACGCAGGGATGCCTAATCTCCCCGCATGGAGCGCGCCCCCCCTCCCCATGCACGCCGCTCGTCCGACGGACGGGTGAAGGCCGTGCTTGGGCCGACCAATACCGGCAAGACGCACCTCGCGATCGAGCGGCTTTGCGCCCATTCCTCGGGCGCAATCGGCTTTCCGCTGCGGCTGCTGGCGCGCGAGGTCTATGACCGGGTCTGCGCGATCAAGGGCGCGGACCGGGTTGCGTTGATCACCGGCGAGGAGCGGATCGAACCGAAGAACGCCCGCTGGCTGCTCTGCACGGTCGAAGCCATGCCGGTGGACGCCGACCTCGCCTTCGTCGCACTGGACGAAGCGCAACTCGCCGCCGACCGCGAGCGCGGCCACGTCTTCACCGATCGCCTGCTCCACGCGCGCGGGCGCGAGGAAACAATGATCCTGGGTTCGGCCACGCTGGAGCCGATGATCAAGGCGCTGGTGCCAGAGGCAGAAATTGTCAGCCGCCCGCGCTTTTCAACGCTCAGCCACGCGGGCGCCAAGAAGCTCTCGCGCATTCCCCCGCGCAGCGCGATCGTCGCCTTCTCGGCCGAGCAGGTCTATGCCGTGGCCGAAATGCTGCGCCGCTTTCGCGGCGGCGCGGCGGTGGTGATGGGGGCGCTTTCGCCCGAAACCCGCAACCGCCAGGTCGCGCTCTACCAGTCGGGCGAGGTCGATTACCTCGTCGCCACCGATGCAATCGGGATGGGGCTGAACCTTGACGTCGGCCATGTCGCCTTTGCCGGGCTCAGCAAGTTCGACGGGGTGCGCCAGCGCCGTCTGACCACGGCCGAAATGGCCCAGATCGCCGGCCGTGCCGGACGCCACCAGCGCGACGGCACCTTTGGCACCCTGGCCGGATCGGGCAGCCACGATGCCGAGTTCACCGAGGAAGAAATCTACGCGATCGAGGAGCACCGCTTCCCCCCGCTGACCCGGCTGTTCTGGCGCGAGGCTGAGCCGCGGTTCACTTTGCTCGATACACTTATCGCCGATCTGGAGAGCGGCCCGACGCTGCCTCAACTGGCTCCCGCGCCGGAAGCAATCGATCTTGCGGTATTGAAATACCTCTCTGCTGACCCTCAGATTTCCGGGACAATTCGAGGAACCGCGCAAGTTCGCCGCTTCTGGGAATGCTGCTCGCTGCCCGATTTCAGGAACTACGGAACCGAGAATCATGCCCGCTTCGTTGCCCGGATCTGGGAAGACTTGCGGCGCGGGCAGCTGGGCAGCGACTACGTTGCGCGTTCCATCGCCGAGCTCGACAACGTCAGCGGCGACATCGACACCCTGCAGATGCGGATCGCGGCGATCCGCAGCTGGGCCTATATCGCGCAGCGGCCCGACTGGGTGCTGGGGCGCGAGGAAATGGCCGCGCGCGCCCGCGCGGTCGAAGCGCGCCTGTCGGATGCCCTGCACGGGCGCCTGGTGGAACGCTTCGTCAATCGCCGCACCTCAATCCTGATGAAAAAACTGGGACCGGATACCGCTTTGCTTCCTGTAACATGTGAAAATGACGACGTGCTGGTCGATGGCGAACACATCGGCCGGCTGGATGGGTTTCGCTTCACTGTCGATGCCAATGCCCGCCTGGCCGACCGCAAGCTGTTGCTGGCTGCGGCGGAGCGCCATTTGCCGCAATTGCTCGCCTCACGCGCGACCGAGTTGGCCGATGCGCTGACCGCCGGTACGCAGACCCTGGCGCTGAGCGGTCCCCAGATCGCGTGGCAAGGCGCGCCGCTGGGCCGCCTGGTCGCGGGACGCGACACGCTGAACCCGCAGTTCGAAGCGCATCAGGCACTGTCCCAGATTCCCGAAGCGCCGCGACAAGCCCTGCGCGCCGGGATCGAATCGGCAATCGCGCGGATCCTGGCGCCGCTGGCACCGCTGCGCGAGCTGTCCGCCGCTACCACCGCGATCGAGGCTGGGCCCGAACTGCGCGCCATGCTGATCCGCCTGGTCGAAGCGGGCGGGATTATCGAGCGGCAGGCCTCGGGCCTCGAATCGCTTGGCAAGGATCAGCGCGACAGGCTGCGCAAGCTGGGCGTGCGGGTTGGCGCGCTCGACGTGTTCATGCCCGCAATGCTCAAGCCTGCGGCGCTCGGCGCCTGGCAAAGCCTGCTCGCCGCGCTGGGCCGCAACCTGCCCCAGCCAGCGCCGGGGATGCCGGCCGTCATCGCCCTGCCGGGCAAGGCCTCGCCCTGCCCGCCGGGCTACCGCCGGCTTGGCGGTCAGGCACTGCGCATCGATATGGCGGAAAAGCTGCTGCGCGAGGCCCACGGCATCCGGGTGGCCGCGCCCGGCAAGAGCTTTATCCTCGATCCTTCACTGGCGATTTCGATGGGCCTGGCAACGCCGGCCTATGCGCAGTTGCTGCGGCAGGGCGGCTTCAATGCCAACGCGCCGCGCCCGCTGCCATCGGGCGCATTTGGCCCGCCGACACCGCCACGCTGGCGCTGGAGGCCTGTCCGCCGCGGGGGCGAGAGCGGGCGCGATGCCAGCCCGCATCCGTCCCGCGAGGGTAGCGCCTTTGCCGCCCTGGCCACGCTGGTGCGTTAGACAGGAGGCGCGATGCGGATCGACAAGCTGCTCTGGTTCCTGCGCTTTACCCCCAGTCGCACGCTGGCGCATGACTGGGTTCTGGATGGCCACATGCGGGTCAACGGGCGACGGATCGAGCGCCCCGGCGCCGCAATCAAGGCGGGCGATGTGCTCACCCTGCCACTGCGCAGCGGCGTGCGGGTGATCGAGGTGCTGAACCTGCCGGAACGGCGCGGTCCCGCCAGCGAAGCGCAGGCCTGCTATCGGACGCTTGACGGCGCGGGCGAAAATCCCATAGCAGCGCAGGGGAACGAATTACCTTAAGAGGACAAGCCTGCCATGACCTATGTCGTCACCGACGCCTGCATCAAGTGCAAGTACATGGACTGCGTCGAGGTCTGCCCGGTGGACTGCTTCTACGAGGGTGAGAACATGCTGGTGATCAACCCCAGCGAATGCATCGACTGCGGCGTTTGCGAGCCGGAATGCCCGGCCGAGGCGATCCTGCCCGATACCGAGAGCGGGCTGGAACAGTGGCTCGAACTCAACGCCAAGTACTCGGGCGAATGGCCGAACATCACCGCCAAGAAGGATTCGCCCGAAGACGCGGACGATTTCAAGGGCATGGAAGGCAAGTTCGAAAAGTACTTCTCGGCCGAGCCCGGCGAAGGCGACTGATCGACCCTACGGAATCCGGCGCGAATCAAGGGGATCCGCGCCGTGTTCCCGTCCTTCCCGACAGCGTGAAACCGGCGGACCCGGCGCGTGATTCTGTGCGCTGGTAATTTTGTTGCGGATATGCTATATAATCCGCGACTGCCGGGGCTTTTGCGCCCCATCCCGCAGCCGACGATCATGAAAGGCAGGACGAACAGCGCGGTTGATGGGGACATCGGACCGGGTCGCAGGGGCTTTACCCCCCTTTCCCGCAGAGTACGGATCCCATAACCCGACTGGTGGCGCGAATCGCGTCCGTCCTGGCGAATGAAAGGACGTTACATGGTGGCCAAGGCGCACGCCTTCGATGTTGGTGACTACGTCGTTTATCCCAAGCACGGTGTTGGCCGGGTGATTGAACTGCTGGAGCAGGAAATCGCCGGCATGAAGCTTGAACTCTATGTCCTGCGCTTCGAGAAAGAACGCATGACCCTGCGTGTTCCCACGAACAAGGTCGAAGCGATCGGGATGCGCAAGCTCTCGTCGGACAAGACCCTGCGCGAAGCGCTCGATACGCTCAAGGGCAAGCCCAAGGTGAAGCGCACCATGTGGTCGCGCCGCGCCCAGGAATACGAAGCGAAGATCAATTCGGGCGATCTGGTGTCGATCGCGGAAGTCACGCGCGACCTGTTCCGCGCCGACGATCAGCCGGAACAGTCCTATTCCGAACGCCAGATCTTCGAAGCCGCCTCTTCGCGTCTCGCGCGCGAACTGGCCGCGATGGAGAAGACCGACGAACCGGCTGCGCTCAAGAAGATCCTCGCGATCCTCAACGAGCATGCGCCCAAGTACTACGCGGAAGCGGCGACCGCCTGATCCGCAACCTAGCCGGACTGCAAAAAGGGCCGTCCCCGTCGGGGCGGCCCTTTTCGTTGCGCCCCTTGAAAGGTGCGTCATGCTGTATTATTACTCTAATACACAATGCATAGGAGTTTCGGCATGAACCTTGGCAAGTTTCTGCGCGCCTTCGCGCCCGTGATCGCGGTGGCCATGGCCGCTGGCGTTTCGGGCTGCGATGGGGCCAACATCACGATCAACGGCGAGGAGGGCAAGAAGCTGTCCGAACTCGATCTCACCGGCAAGGCGCCCGACGAAATCGCGCTGCTCGGCCCCGATCAGGTCGAAGTGACAAGTGGGGACAAGCTGGCGATCACAGTCGATGGCGATCCCGAGGTGGTCGAACACATGCGCTTCGCGCTCAAGGACGGCTCGCTCGCGATCCTGCGCGAGGGCAAGTTCAAGCTGAGCGGCGACAAGGTGGCCGTGGTCCACGTGACCATGCCCGCGCCGCGCAAGATCAACATGCTGGGTTCGGGCAAGATTACCGCCGCCGCCCTGGCGCCCGATGCCGAAGTTACCGTGGCCGGTTCGGGCCAGATCGAAGCGGGCAGCGTTTCGGGCGGCAAGCTGGAGGTCACCCTGCCCGGTTCGGGCAGCTTCCGTGCCGCCGGCAACGTCGGCACGCTGGACCTGACGATCCTTGGCAGCGGCTCCGCCCAGCTCGATGCGGTCAAGGTCGACAAGGCCAAGGTCACGATCGCCGGTTCGGGCGGGGCCGCCTTTACTTCCGACGGCGAAGTCAAGGCCGACATCCTCGGTTCTGGCACGGTAACCGTGAAGGGCCGCGCGCGCTGCACCGTCAGCGCAATGGGTTCTGGCAAACTGGTTTGCGAAACCCCGGCTCAGTCAGCCGACAAGGATGACAAGACCGAAGCCCCGCAGGCTCCGGAGCCGCCCAAAGCGCCCGAGGCGCCCGCGGCGCCCTGATCAGGCCGCGGCGCGGCGCAGGCGGTCGTTGATCGCCGCGCCGATGCCGCTGTCTGGCACCGTCGCCACGGCGACCCTGGGCTGCGGTGCCGCCGCGGCCAGGTGCAGGCACTCATAGAGCCGCGCCGCCGCTTCGGCGAGATCGCCCGATCGTGACAGGCTGACATCCCCGCCAACCGGACCGAAGCCGATCAGGAATTCGTCCGCCTCAGCCTTTTCGGCACCTAATCTGACCGGCTTGCCCGGCGCATAGTGGCTTGCCAGCTGGCCCGGGGCCTCGATTCCCCTGCCCGCCGCCGTGACGTCAAGTTCGGGTCCGAGAATCGCAGAAATTTGCGCCGCGGTGACCGGTCCGGGGCGCAGCACCTGCCAGCCGCCACCTTCGCGCAGCGCGACGATCGTGCTTTCAATCCCTGCCGCGCAGGCCCCGCCATCGAGCACCAGCCCAATCCGCCCGCCGAGCGATGTCGCCACATGGCTCGCCCGCGTCGGGCTGACCGCGCCGCTGCGATTGGCCGAAGGTGCGGCAAGCGCGAGGCCGCTCGCCTCAAGCACCGCGCGCATCACCGGGTGGGCCGGACAGCGCAGCGCCACGGTTGGCAGGCCCGCCGTCACCGCCGGGGCGATTCGCGCATCATCGCGCAGCGGCAAGACCATGGTCAGCGCACCCGGCCAGAACGTGGCGGCGAGCAACTTTGCCCGTTCATCGAACACGGCAATCTGCTCGCCCTGAGCGAGGCTGGCGACATGGACGATCAGAGGGTTGAAATCGGGGCGGCCCTTGGCACGGTAGATTGCCGCTACGGCATCTGTACTGTCGGCCCGCGCGGCCAGGCCGTAGACAGTCTCGGTCGGAACGGCAACCAGTCCGCCGCCACGAAGCGCCGCAACCGCCTCCGCAATACCGGAGGCGTCCGCGGTGAGAATACGCGTGGCTTGCGGCTTGTCGCTCATCGTGCCTGCGCTATAGGCGCTCTGTACGAAAGCCAAGGAAAAGCGCGAGGGAAGCCATGGAATTCACAGCCGCCACCGCCGATCAGGTGCTTGCGATCCGCGTCAACTCCGGGATCGAGGAAATCGCCGCCCATCCCCGTTTCGCCGCCGCCAGCCCGGACATGGTCGAAGCCATCGTTGAAGGGATTGGCGCTTTTGCCGCCGGCGAATGGGCTCCGCTCAACCGCAAGGGCGATCTTGAAGGCGCGGTGCTGGCCAATGGCCGGGTCACACTGCCCGACGGATTCGAGGCCGCCTACCGCGCCTATGTCGAGCAGGGCTGGAACGCGATTGCCGGAGACGAGCGCTTTGGCGGTCAGGGTCTGCCCTTCACGCTTGCAGCCAACGTGATCGAAAACCTTGGCACCGCCAACATGGCCTTCGGGCTGCTGCCGATGCTGACCGTTGGTGCGATCGAGGCAATTGCGCATCACGGCAGTCAGGCCCAGCAAGATCTGTTCCTGCCGCGCCTGATCAGCGGCGAATGGTCGGGCACGATGAACCTGACCGAGCCGCAGGCCGGTTCCGACGTCGGTGCACTGCGTACCACCGCAACCCCGATCACCGAGGGCGAACACGCGGGACGCTACCTGATCAAGGGCACCAAGATCTTCATCACCTGGGGCGAGCACGATCTGGCCGGGAACATCGTCCACCTCGTCCTGGCCCGCACCCCCGGCGCACCGGCCGGGAGCCGAGGCATCAGCCTGTTCATCGTGCCCAAGTTCCACGTTGCCGCCGATGGCAGCCTGGGCGCGCGCAACGATGTGCGGGTGGTCAGCCTTGAGCACAAGCTGGGGATCATGGCCTCGCCCACCTGCGTGATGAGCTTTGGCGACAACGATGAATGCATCGGCGAGCTGATCGGGCACGAGAACGGCGGCCTGAAAGCCATGTTCACGATGATGAACTCGGCCCGCATCAACGTCGGCAACCAGGGCGTGCAGATTGCCGAGCGCGCGCTGCAACAGGCGCAGTACTATGCGCGCGAGCGTGTGCAGTCGGCCCGCGCAGGCTCGCCCAGCAAGGATTCGGTCGCGATTGTCGAGCATCCCGATGTGCGGCGAATGCTGCTGCGGATGCGGGCGCTGACCGAAGGCGCGCGCGCCCTGCTCTATTACACTGCAGGACAAGTCGATCGCGGGACGCTCGGCGTGGCAGGTGCGCAGGAACGCGCCGATTGCCTCGTGCCGATGATCAAGGCCTGGGGCACCGACATCGGCTGCGAAGTTGCCAGCCTTGGCGTGCAGATCCACGGCGGCATGGGCTTTATCGAGGAAACCGGCGCCGCCCAGCATTACCGCGATGCCCGGATCACGCCGATCTACGAAGGCACCAACGGCATTCAGGCCGCCGACCTTGTCACTCGCAAGCTGGGCTATGAAAACGGCGGCGTATTGACGTCGCTGCTGGGCGATGTGGCGCGCGAGGCGGGCGCAGGCTCGCCGCTCGCCGAGCTGGCGCAGGATTGCATCGCCATCGCGCAATGGATGGCGGGCGAGGCCAGCCTCGACGACAAACTGGCGGGCAGTGTGCCGTTCTGCACGATGTGCTCGGTCGCCGTGGCCGGGTGGCAGCTGCTGCGCCAGGCCCGCGCGGCCGAGGCGGAAGGGGGCAAGCTTGCACAGACCAAGCCGGTCATCGCGCGCTACTTTGCAGAGCATATCGTGCCCGAGGCGCAGGGCCTGAAAGCGGCTGCCACGGCCGGCGCCGGCCTGCTATACGCTCTCGATGCCGAGGCGCTGGCCGGATGAGCGATCAGGGAGATCCGCTGGCCCGGATTGCAGACGCACTCGAACGGCTGATCCCGCCCGCGCCGCCCGCCACGGACTGGCTAAGCGCACCGGCCTATGTCTGGGATGGAACGGCACGCGGCGTGGGGCGGATTGTCGCCCCGGCGCTGTCGCTGCTGCGCGGGATCGATCCGCAAAAAGAACTGGTGACGGGCAACGTTGCCCGCCTCGCCGCCGGCCATGCCGCCCATGACATGCTGCTGTGGGGCGCGCGCGGCATGGGTAAGTCGGCGCTGCTGCGCGCCAGCGTGGTCGCCGCCGATGCCGCCGACCCCGGCGCAATCGCGCTGGTGCAGGTCGCCCCCGATGCCCTGCCGACGCTGGCGGGCCTGTTCTCGACGCTAGGTCAGCTCAACCGCCGCTTCCTGGTGTTCATCGACGACCTTGGCTTCGAGGACAGCGACGGCGCAGGTCCGCGCGCACTGCGCTCGTGGCTCGAAGGCGGCGTTGAAGCCCGACCGGGCAATGTCCGCCTCGCAGTCACCTCGAACCGCCGCGCGATCGTGGCGCGGCACCTGTCCGAGCAGGACGACCCGATCAACCCGCGCGATGCGGTAGACGACCGGCTGGCCCTGGCTGACCGGTTCGGCCTGTCGATCGGCTTCCACAATTGTAGCCAGGACGATTATCTCGCGATCATCGCAGGCTACTGCGCCGAGCTTGAGCTGCCGCTCGACGAGCACCACGCGCTCGAATGGGCCAAGCGCCGCGGCCAGCGCTCGGGCCGCGTTGCCTGGCATTACATCACCGAACTGGCGGGACGGGCGGGCAAGGCGCTCTAACCTTGCCCGAAGCCGGGCCGCTTACTGCTGCTTGACCTTCGAATCGGCCTTGAAATCGGCCTTGAACTGCGCGTTCGGGTCGCCCTTCAGCTCGCGCTGTGGCGGCATGTGCTCGGTCACCACCGGCTTGATCGGCGCACTGGGCTTGGCTCCCGGCGCCGTGACGCGCCAGACGATCCCGGCGGTATCGTCGCTGACGAGCAGCGCGCCATCCTTGGCGAAGGCTACCCAGGTCGGTCGGCCGTGGGTCTTGCCATCGCCGGTCAGGAAGCCCGTGAGCACCGGCAGCGGCTTGCCCTGCGGGTTGCCATTGGCGTCGAACTTCACAAAGACCACGTCATACCCCGATAGCGGAGTGCGGTTCCACGATCCGTGGCGAGCGATGAAGGCGCCATTGGCATAGTCCGGGCCAAGCAGTTCGCCGCCGACCGCGAAGGCCAGGCCAAGCGGCGCAACATGGGCGCCCAGCGCATATTCGGGCTTGCGCACGAAATCGTCGAAGTATTCGGGCGGAGCGCTCTTCACGCGGTCGTCATCATATTTCTTCCAGTAGACCCACGGCCAGCCGTAGTGCGCGCCGACCGGGACATTGGTGAGATAGTCGGGGACGAGATCCGGTCCGAGCTGGTCGCGTTCGTTGACGACGACCCAGAGCTCGCCGGTCGAGGGGTTCCAGCCCATGCCGTTGGGGTTGCGCAGTCCTTGCGCGTACTGGCGCGGGTAGCCGTCCTTGTAGAGATCCTTTTCCCAGATCGCGGCGCGGCCCTGCTCAAGCTCCATGCCCTTTTCGCCGATGTTCGTTGCCGAACCGACCGCAACGTAGAGCTTGTGCCCATCGGGGCTGAGCACGAGGTTGCGCATCCAGTGATTGCCGCCCGCCGGCAGGTCCATCACCTTGCGCGGATCGCCCTTGATCTCGGTTTCGCCCAGCTTGTAGCTATAGGCGAGCACCATGTCGTGGTTGGCGACGTAGAGCGTATCGTCCCGCCAGGCCATGCCCGAGGGCGAGATAACAGTTTCGCCTTCGCGCAAAACGAACCTCTGGTCGGCCTTGCCATCGCCATTGGTGTCGCGCAGCAGCACGATCTTGTCGGGCGAGGTGCCATGCGCCCCGGCCCGCTTCATGATGATTTCACCCACCTTGGCAGTCAGCCCGCCGCCCAGATTTCCCCCCGGCGCATCGGCTTCCGCAGCTAGCACGTCGCCGTTCGGCAGCACATAGATTACGCGCGGATGATCCAGCCCGTCGGCAAAGCGGGTCACTTGCAGGCCTTTGGCGGCCTGGGGTGCTTCGCCAGCGGCCCAGCCGATCGGCTTCGCAATGGCGACGCTGGGAATCTGTTCAGGTTTGGGCTTCGAAATCACCGGATCGCGGCCCGAAAGTTCGTCTTCGGTGTATTCAGCGGGAGTTCCGCGCCAGATCCAATAGGCCAGGCCGCCGAAGACCATCAGGAATACGGCGAGGGCGACAAGCAGCTTGCGTTTGGTCGTCATGGCGGGGGAGATTAAGGCCAAGCGCGCCGGGCGGCAAGGCGGGACTGGTCGAGCGAGGCTTGCTGGGCTAGGTGGCTTGATCATGTACGCATTCGAGCCAGATCCCAACCAGTCCAAGACCGAACTCTATCGCGACCTGACCGAGGCTGCGGGGGCAATCGTCGCCGGAGAGCGTGACGGCATCGCCAATATGGCGAACCTTGCCGCGCTGATCTGGCAATTCGTCCCCCGACTCAACTGGGCCGGTTTTTACCGGATGATCGATGGTGAACTTGTGCTCGGCCCGTTCCAGGGCAAGGCGGCGTGCATCCGCATTGCCCTGGGCCAGGGGGTGTGCGGAGCGGCGGCGGCGCGCGGTGAAACCCAGCTGGTACCCGATGTCCATGCCTTTCCCGGCCACATCGCCTGCGATGCAGCAAGCGCTTCCGAACTGGTCGTGCCGGTGCTGCGCGATGGGCGGGTGATTGCGGTGATCGATCTCGACAGTCCCGAGATTGGCCGCTTCGACGCCGACGATGCGCGGGGTATCGAAGCCCTTGCCGCACTGATCGCATCCTCGATCTGAGCCAATTCGCCGCTCGGGACGTTGCTGCGCATCGGGCTAGCACAGCTCCACTTCGAGCCAGTACTGCTCCACTTCGGGACAGTGAGTCACTCTCCTGTCCGCTCGACTTGGTTTCCTGCGCATCGCGATGCTAAATTCCGGGTTAATACCGGGATTCGACCGGTTGTGCCCCGAGGGGAATGCAATGACCAATCGTACCGCCCGCCTGCCGGTGCTTGGCGCCGCGCTGGCTGCAACCGTTCTGGCCGGTCTGGCCCAGCCCGTGCTTGCGCAGCCCGTACCGCCGCCCGGCACCGTGATCGATGCCGAAGGCCGTGTTTACGGCGACACCCCTTACGATCCGCGGCCCGAATGGAAGGGGCCGCCCCCGGTCCAGCAGCTACCTGCGCAGCCGGTCGGTTATGACCAGCCATTGCAGCAAGGTCCGGGCACTGATCAGGCCGCCTGGTTGCGCGCACGCGAGGACTGGCTGGCCGAATGCCGCCGGACTCACAAAGGCAGCAAGGGGACCGTCACCGGGGCCGTGGTTGGCGGTGTCGTCGGCGGGGTGATTGGCAACCGCGTTGCTGGCGAGGGCGACCGCACGGTCGGCACGATTGCCGGGGCCGCTGTCGGCGCGGTGGCCGGCGGAGCGATTGGCAGCCGGGCCGACAGCAACCGCGCCCGCGACTGGTGCGAGACCTATCTCGATCGCTACACCGCGCAGGCTCCGGGCTATGGCCCGCAGGGCTATGCCGCTTATGGTTATACCTATCAGCCCGTCATGGTGATGGTGCCTGTCATGGTCGCAGCCGCTCCCGCGCCGAAGCGCAAATGCGTCGAAACCACCGTGGTCGAGGAATGGGTTGAAGTGACGCCTGCCAGGCCGCACAAGCGCCACATCCCCGACAAGCGCGTCAAGATCGTGCCCGACAAGCGGGTCCGGGCAGACTGATTGTCGGCAATGAAAAGGGGGCTCAAAGCCCCCTTTTTTGCAAGTGCCCCCGACATCGGCAGGGACACTTGTCGCCTTTGCCCCCGCTTAGAGCGAGCGGCCGATCAGTTCCTTCATGATTTCGCTGGTGCCACCGAAAATCCGGGTCACGCGTGCGCCGCGCCACTGCTTGGCGATCGGATATTCGTTCATGAAGCCCGCGCCGCCGTGCAGCTGGAGGCACTTGTCGACCACTTCGCCCTGCAGTTCAGTGTGCCACAGCTTGGCGGCCGAGGCTTCGACCGAGGTCAGTTCATGCTTGAGATGGCGCGCGATCACCCAGTCAAGGTGGGCCCAGCCGACCTGCAGCTTGGCCTTGAGATCGGCGAGGACGAAGCGGGTGTTCTGGAAATCGAGCACGGTCTGGCCGAACGCCTTGCGCTCACGGCAGAACTCGACGGTCATGTCGAAGGCGCGCTGGGCGGCGACCTGCGCCGAAATGGCAATGCCCGTGCGTTCCTGCGGCAGTTCGCTCATCAGGTAGATGAAGCCCTTGCCTTCTTCGCCGAGGCAATTGGTGATCGGCACGCGCACGTCCTCGAAGAACAGCTCCGAGGTGTCGGCTGCATCAAGCCCGACCTTGTCGAGGTTGCGGCCACGCTTGAAACCTTCGCGATTGGCTTCGACCAGGATGATCGAGACGCCCTTCCACGCCGGCTGCACTTCGGTATCGGTCTTGCAGCAAACCAGGATCAGGTCGGCGTTCTGGCCGTTGGTGATGTAGGTCTTGCTGCCATTGATGACATAGTGATTGCCATCCTTCTTGGCCGTCGTGCGCAGGCCCTGCAGGTCAGAGCCGGTGCCGGGCTCGGTCATGGCGATGGCGGTCACCACCTCACCCGAAACCATCTTGGGCAGCCAGGTTTGCTTCTGCTCTTCCGAACCGTACTGGATGAGATAGTTGGCGACGATGTCCGATTGCAGCGAGAATCCGGTGGCAACGTCCGTGCCATAACCGATTTCCTCGTCGATGATCGCGTTGTAGCCGAAATCAAGCCCGAGGCCGCCATATGCTTCGGGTACGGTCGGGCAGAGCAGACCCAGCTCCCCGGCCTTGGGCCAGACGTCCTTGGGAATGATCCCGTCCTCGTCCCACTTGGCGGCGTTGGGTTCAAGCTGCTCGGCAACGAAGCGGCGGACGGTTGAGCGGAACGCTTCGTGGTCTTCGTTATAGCAGGTGCGATGCAGGTTATCGAGCGACATGGGGAATCCTCTCTGACAGGAAATTGTTGGCAAGAGGGTTAGGCACGAGGCCGCGCGGCGGTCAAGCCGAATTTAATCGAGCGGTTAAGGAGCCGAGTTGGCCGCCTGCTGCGTTTGCGGCGCCAGTTCGGGGCGAATGCGCCCAAGCCGCAGCGAGGGATTGGCACGGTCAATCCGCAGCGTGCTCGCAACCGGCTGGCGCACGCCCAGTGCGGTCGCACTCGCGCTGCCGATCTGCAGGCGGTAATCGCCATATGGCACCGTGTCGAACAGGACATAGCCATCGAAGTCCGAGAGGCCGCGCAGGATCACGCGCCCCGCGGTGTCGGTCAGTTCGACCGTCACGCCGCCGCGCGGTTCACCATCGGGGCCCAGCAGGATCGCCTCGATCTCTCCGGTCGGGGCAAGCGGCAGCGAGAGGCTGGCCTGAACCCCAGGGCGCGGCACCACAACCATGCCGCGGCCCTTGGGCTGGAGCAGTGGATCGGGCAGCGAACCCGTGTCGATCGAAACCAGCACCGGGACATAGGGCTGCAATCCGTCGATGACTGCGCGGCCATCGGCGTTGGTCGGCTTGTCGCTATGGCGATAGCCCGCCTCGACCGTCACGCCTTCGACCGTTTCCTCGCCCGGCTGCTGATAGCCGTCACCGTTTTCGTCGCGGAACACGGTGATCGCGGCCTGGCCATTCTCGGCCAGCCGGTCGCGCGAAGTGCGCCAACCGCCGTCAACCGGATCCGGACCGAAGCTGAACGCCGCGGTCAACGAGAAGCTCAGTCGCCCGGCGGTGTCAGCGCGGCCATCGGCGCGCAGGGCGAACCGGTCAAACTGGTGGACATAGCCCAGCGTGAACTCGTGCCTCGCGGCGGGCGCATCGAATTCATAGCCGGCCCGCAGGGTCGAACGCGGTCCAAGCGGTGCTTCGACCACGAACTGGCCCTGTTCGAACCCGCGCCGCTCGGTCCCGCCAACTGCGCCCGAGAGACGGAACTTGGCCGAACCGCGCAGCCGTACCCGGCCGATCGAGCTGTTGCCCATGATGGTCAGCACCGTGCCCGGATTGTCCGCGCCGCTCGCCGCATTCGGCCCGCCAACGGTGCGGTACATCAACTCGGCGCTGAGCGAGACCCGATTGATGTGCAGCGCGCCGCGCATTAACCATTCGGTAACTTCTCGACCGTCGCGGGTGCGAACCTGGCGCACGCCGCCTTCCAGCGGCAGGCTCCACGAACCCACGCGCACCGGCACGTTGAGCCGCAGGCTATATTCGTGGCTTTGCTGGGCTTTGACGAGCTCGCTGTCAAAATTGCCATCGACCCACAGCACCTGCGCATCGAAGCGGACGGTGCCGACACGGCCCAGCGCCTCGGCGCGCAAGGCGCGGCCCGCCCCGAACTGCTGGGCAGCCGAGGTTTCGAGCAGGAGGCCGCCGAACGAGCGACGCAGCGTTGCTTCGAGATAGTCCTGGCGGTGGCCGTCAAGCATCAGCGACTGATACTCGACCCCGACCGAGGTCCGCTTGTTAAGGCCGCGCTCGACCCCGACGCCCCAGCGCCAGCCGGTCTGCGGAGTGGTGAACTTGTCGGTAAAGTCGATCAGGTCATGACCATCCTGAAGGATGCCAGCCCAGAACCAGGTCTTGCCTGCCGGTATCGCCTCGGCACCAACAGGCACGCTCGAACGCTCGTGGCGAATCTGGCCTTGCGGGCCGTAAAGCACGACCTCGAAGTCGTTTTGCCCGAACAGCAACTCGATATCGGCGAATTCATAGCGCCCATCGCCGCGATCCGGTTGATAGGCGCGCAATTCGCCATTGCGATAGAGCTCGGCATCCCATCCTGAGGGCAAGGCGCCCCGCAGCGTGGTCACGCCAAAGCGCGCGGGCAGGTTGAGTGGCCGGTTCGAAACGAACGCCCCGCGGCCATAGGCGCCCTGACCGGTCAGCGCACCGCGCTCGGTCGAAACATCGCCATAGGCAAGCTGCGTCGCGTGCAGGCCGCCGAGCAGGCCGCCATCGGGATCGTTGCGATAGAGCGTGAAGCGCAGGGAATCCGGAATGCCGAACTTCGATCCGGTCAGCCGCGCAGTAAAGCTCATGTCGATGACTTCGCCGCTGGCGAGCGCCTCATAGTGCACCTGGGTACCGCCGCTGCGGCTCCACTGGGTCTGGACCTGAACATCGACCGAAGGCGTGCGCCAATCGCGGTACGGCACATCGGCCTGCGGCATCTTCGCGAGGTCGAATTCGCCCAGACCGGGGGTGCGAAGTCGCGCGGCGCGACTTTTGCGCTCGATCCCTTCAAGGAACGGCAGCTTTTTGTCGGACTTGATAACAATCGCGAGGTTTCCAAGGTCAGGTGCGAACTGGACCCCCAGCCAGGTCGAGAGCGCACCAAGGTCCATGCACCAACCTTCGGGTGTGTCGACGATCGCGGTAGCGCCGATCGCGCGAGCGCCGTTCATGGTTTGTACCGTATTGGCTTCGCGGTCGAGAATGAAGCGCTGATCCTCCGCGAAGAGCCAACCGGTTGCGCGGCGCGACTTTTTATCAAGTCGCACCGGCAGGTCGAGCGCCTGGATCAGGTCAGCAAAGTCAACGCAGACGCCGCTGGGCGTCTGGTATCCGCGCAGGTTGTCACCCAGCCGGTACTGGCCGCTGCGCAGTTCGAGCAGCAACTGGTCATCTTCGCTGGGTTGCCAGGGCGCGGCTTCGGCACTGGTTCCGCCAAGCACGACACAGGCCGCAGCGAATGCCGCGGCCAGGTGCCTGAAGCGGGTGGACCAGTTTGCCATGACGTCAGATTTTCAGATAAATGTCTTTAGATCAGTATCTTAATTAACCGTCGTGGTGATTTCGGCAATCAGCGCTCCACCATTTTCCGGCAGTTCCCGATATTCGATCTTGATCGGCCCCTTGAGGCGCGCCGCCTGTTCCGGGTTGAGCGGAATGCGTGCGACGCGGTGGCCAACTTCGGGATAGATCGCGATGCCCTTGAGGCTGAAGATCGGCTGGCCCCGGGCATCCTTGCCATTGAGTTCGCCATAGACCGAACGCTGGCCGGTGCGGGTCATGTCGAGTTCGAGGTAGCTGCCCTGCGGCGTCGTCACGAGGTGCGGATTCGCGAGGGTAGCGCTCGCCTCAAGCCGGCCTTTGCGGACGATCACGGGGATCGTGATGCCGTAAACTGGCACCAGCTTGATCGAGACGCCCGTCGCATTGGGGTCGGCGGTCGCTTCAGCCGGGACGGCAGGCGGGATCGCGCGGAAGCTCATATGGACGCGGTATTCACCGTCGGGCAGCCCTTCGGGCGGGCGCACCGAGATGCGAACCGACTGCGGCTGGCCGGGCAGCAGCGTGATCCGGCGCGGCGCATAGCGGATCATCGCCAGGCCAGCCTGTTCGGTCTGGTTGGCATCGGCTTCGGCAACGTCGTTGATGTCGCCGTCCGCGTCCATGCGGCGCAGTTCGAGGCTGATGCGATAGGTCGCAGGCTGGCTGCCGATATTGCTGAGGATCACCTCGGCACTGCCACCGTTGGCGATAACCACGCGCGTCGGCGCGACGAGCAGGTCGCCCTGGGCCGCGGCCGGGACCGCACCAAGGGCTCCGGCCAGCGCGGCACCACCAATCATGATCCTGCGGACGATCTGGTGGAGCGGACGAATGTTCAGCATTGGCAACCCCTTGAGAAACTTGTCGCGGGGTGCATCTCACCCCACGGGAATTCCCCTAGGGCTTAGGAAAACAGGGTTAATTTTCGGCTAACCATAAGATCCTTGGGCGCAGAAAAAGGCCGCACCCACGCTTGGCGGATGCGGCCCCTTTGCTTGTCTTCCGCAGAGACCGGCCCTGCGGAGTGGACAGTTTCTTACTGGTATTCGACCGAGACGTCGAAGGTGCCGCTGTAGACACCCGGGGTCTGGCTGCTGGC
>NZ_JAYSBK010000063.1:0-17722 GCF_041915465.1 Novosphingobium sp.
CCCTGACCGGGACCGAAGTGAAGAGCCTGCGCTTTGGCGAAGGCTCGATCGCGGAAGCCTATGCCGAAGTGAAGAACGGCGAAGTCTGGCTGATCAACAGCAATGTGCCCGAGTTCAGCCATGGCAATCGCTTCAACCATGTCCCCAAGCGTCCGCGCAAACTGCTGCTCCACGAACGCGAGATTGACCGCTTCACCGGGGCGGTTGAGCGCAAGGGCATGACGCTGGTGCCGCTTTCGATCTACTTCAACGGCCGCGGCCGCGCCAAGGTTGAGCTTGCGCTCGCCAAGGGCAAGAACGTTGCCGACAAGCGCGCAACCATCAAGGAGCGCGACTGGAAGCGGGATCAGGCGCGGATCATGCGGGATTACAAATGAGCAAGCTGGCAACCCGCATTGCCGATTGGGCGGGCCGCAACCTCCCCAAGCGCGAGGATATGGAGCACAGCCGCTGGGTCGGTCCGCTGGCGCGGCGGCATGAACTGTGGCGATTCACCCGCCGTTCGGTGCCGCGCGGCGTGGCGGTGGGCTTGCTGATCGGGATTTTTGCGCTGATCCCCGGCATCCAGATCGTCGGCGCGGCGCTGATGTGTGTGCCGTGCCGCGGCAACATTCCGCTGGCCGCAGCGATGACCTTCCTGTCCAATCCGGCCACAACCCCGCTGATCATTGCCGCCTCGATCTTTGTCGGCAACAAGCTGGGCTATCACGCCGATCTTGAGACTTTCCAATCGCTTACCGCACACGATGCAACGGTGCAGCAGTGGGCCTACTGGCTGCTGTCCGACGCTGCCCCGGCGATGTTCGCCGGGCTGTTCGTGATTTCCGTGGTGACTGCCGCGATCGGCTATCTTGTCGCCTCGTTTTCGTGGAGCTGGTGGATTCGCCACAAGCGCCGCGTTGCCCTGTTGCGGATGCAGGCGGAGCGGCTCGAATCGTGAGCGGGGTGCCCTCCCGCTCCAACGGGATCGGAGTGGAGCGCCTGGCGCTGGGCGCGGCGCTCGCGATCAGCCTTGCGCTCGTCTGGTTCGCGACCAGACAGGTCGCCGCTGTGGCCGGTTTTGCCGGGGGCCTTGTCGCACTTGGCACCATCGCCTGGAGCATGGCCCGTCCGCGTCCGCAGGAACGCGAGATCGAATATGCGCTGCCCGACTGGTCGGTGACGATCGCGGCGATTGACCGGCCCGACAGCGCGATCGCGATCATCGACCGCGCCGGTCGCCTGACCTGTGCCAATCCGCGTTACGAGGAATGGTTCGGGGCCGGGCACGCCCCGCCGCGTCTGCCGGTGGACATTGCCTCGCTCGAACGCCTTGCCAAGGCGGGCCGTTCGGCTTGGCGCGACGGCAAGGGGGCTGCCGATCTGGTCGAAGGCCCGACCGGGCGCTGGAAGGCCCAGGTGCTGCGCGCCGGACGGGGCGACGACTACCTCGTCTGGACCCTGACCCCGCTCTCGCTGCCCGACCCGGTGGCCGACCTCGTTCCGCACCTTGATGGCAAGCTGGGCCGCGCCCTCGCCCAGGCGGGCATTACTGCCGCGATTGTCGATCCCGATGGCAAGATCCGGGCGACAAGCGCCGGGTTTGCGCTGCGCGCCACCGGCGATCCGGCGGCGCTGCTGACCGGGCAGGAGTTCATCTCGCTGCTGCGCCAGGACGAGGCCGACAAGATCACCTGGGCGCGCGACGGCAAAAAGGGCGCGCCGCTCACCATGTTCTACCTGCCGGTTGCCGATCCCGATGCGCCGGGCTCGCCCGATTATGACACCACGCCCTCGCTGATGCTGATCGCCGATCATGGCGTCGGGCTTGGCGGCGGGGCGAGCGAGGCGACGGCCGCGGTGCCGCATCTCGAGGCGCTGCTCGGGCAATTGCCGCTGGGGCTGGCCATGGCCGACCGCGACGGGCGGTTGCTGTTCGCCAATCCGGCCTTCATGCGCGCCGCCCAGCGCGAGGGGGAGCCGCCGCCGATCTATCCGACCGACCTCGTCGTGCAGGAAGACAAGGGACCACTATCCGACGCGATCCGCCGCTTTGCGCAGGGGCCAGCCAGCAGCGGCGACATCGCCGTGCGGCTGCGCGGCCAGCCGGAAGAGCCGGTATCGCTCAGCCTTGCCGGGGTGCGCGGGCTTGGCGAGGCGGCGGTGCTGCTGGGCCTGACCGATACGAGCGAGGAAACCCGGCTCAAGCGGCAGGTTGCCCAGGCCACCAAGATGCAGGCCGTCGGCCAGCTTGCGGGCGGGGTGGCGCATGATTTCAACAACGTGCTGACCGCGATCCTCGGCACCTGCGACCTGATGCTGCTGCGTCATACGCCGGGTGACAGCGACTATGACGATATCCAGCAGATCCGCGCCAATTCGAACCGCGCCGCCAGCCTGACGCGCCAGTTGCTCGCCTTCTCGCGTCAGCAGACACTGCGGCCCGAAGTGCTGCAGCTGCCCGATGTGGTGTCCGACGTCTCGCACCTCTTGCGCCGCCTGATCGGCGAAAAGATCCAGCTGATCGTCACCCATGACCGCGATCTTGGCCCGGTCCGCGCCGATCCGACCCAGCTTGAGCAGGTGATCGTCAACCTTGCCGTCAATGCCCGCGATGCGATGCAGGAACGCATGGAGCGAAGCGGGGGCGAGGGCGGCGGCAAGCTGACCCTGGCGACCAAGCGCATCACCGCGGCGGACGTGCGCGCGATGCCGGGCGGGATCATGCCGCAGGCCGATTACACCGCGCTGATTGTCAAGGACACCGGCACCGGCATCGCGCCCGATCACCTCGCCAAGATCTTCGAGCCGTTCTTCACCACCAAGGAAACCGGCAAGGGCACGGGCCTCGGGCTTTCGACCGTCTACGGCATCGTCAAGCAATCGGGCGGCTTCATCTTCGCCGACAGCGAGCAGGGCCGGGGCACCACCTTCAGCGTCTACTTCCCGGTCCACCACGCCAGCGCGGAGGAAATTGCCGGCCGCACGGTCAAGGCCGAGGCCGCGGCCAGCTGGTCCGGCGGCGGGCGCGTGCTGCTGGTCGAGGACGAGGACATGGTCCGCGCCGTCGCCGAACGCGCGCTGACCCGCGCGGGCTATACCGTGACCACTGCCAGCGACGGCGACGAAGGGCTGGAACGGGTCGAGGAGGGCGGCGAATTCGACATCGTCGTCTCCGACGTCGTCATGCCCGCGATGGACGGGCCGACCATGGCCCGCGAAATCCGCAAGCGGGCGCCCGACATGCCGGTGCTGTTCATGTCCGGCTATGCCGAGGAACAGCTGCGCAAGGAAATCGACATCGCCGACGTCCACTTCCTGCCCAAGCCGTTCTCGGTCCAGCAGATCAGCGACAAGGTCGGAGCGGTGCTGGCCGCAGTGCAGCGCTAGGCGCGGTCTTGGCCGATCCGTGTCAGCCCCAGCCGGGGCAGCGGGTTACCGGCAAGGCCGCTCATCAACAGCGCCTGGATCTGCTTGCCCGGCCAGTGGCGTGATGCCGGTGCCAGCAGGGTGTCGCGCAGCCAGGCCGGAAATGCCGCGTTCGACTGATAGAGCGGGGTGAAGAACGCCGTTGCCCACTGGTACAGAGTCACATGCCACGCGCGTAGCTGGACTGCCAACGCCGGTATGGCACGCGGGTCACGCGTCAGTCGCGCCGCCTCGGCAACGGCCCAGGCATCGAGCAGCGCCATGTTCGCGCCCTGGCCCAGCTGTGGGCTGGCCGTGTGCCAGGCATCGCCGATGTGGATCAGCCGGTCCTGCGCCGGAGCGGGCAGCTCGCGATGGGCATAACGCGCCATGGTCACCTGGTCAGGATCACTGACCTGCGCGACGAGCTGGGCACAGTCGGGCCAGAGCGCGGTCACCTCCGCGCGCCACTGCGCCAGGCCGCGGGCACGCCAGCCCTCATAGCCATCGGCGGGGAGCGACCAGAACAGCGACAGCTCTTCGCCGTGACCGGGCCGCGTGCCGGTCGGCAGAACACCGACCATTTCACGCGCCGCGCGGTAGCGCTGCTCCAGCCGGTCGCGGCGGAAGGGACCGTCCTGCGGCCAGGGCAGGGTGGTCCACAAGGCCCCGAACGGCAGCGACCGGCCGCAGGGCGGGGCGAGCGGAGAATGCAGGCCCAGCCCATCGATCACCAGGTCGAACGGGCCGGCCTCGCTCTTGTCGGCGAACTGCAGCCAGCGCCCATTGCCCCGCACGCTGCTGCCGGTCACCTGGTGGTCTTCCACCAGCGGCACGCCCGCCGCCGTCACGGCGTCGAGCAGCACTTCGAACAGGCTGGCGCGGTGAATTCCCAGGCCCTGGGCGGGCGGACCGGGCAGCTCGTCATAGCGCGCATCGAGTACGGTACGGCCATCGGCGCAGAGCCCCAGCAGCCGTTCGATCTGCGCTCCCCGGGCCTGGATTGCGCCGGCTAGTCCAAGCCGCGCCAGCACCGCCATGCCGCTCGGCTGCAACATCAACCCGGATCCTACCGGCTGGGGCGCGGGGAAGCGATCGTAGAGCACCACGCTGTGTCCGCCCCGCGCGAGCAGCAGGGCCGCGGCCAGTCCGGCAGGTCCGCATCCGGCGATGGCAATGGTGAACTCGTGCATTGCGGCTCTTTATCCGCGCTTGACCAATCCCGCGATGTTGCGCCGGGGATCGCCCTCCTGCAAGACAGTTGTTGCCCATGCAGGTGGGCTTATTTCGCTGAAAACACGCACAAAAGAACTTGTTCCAAATTTGTTCCAATTCCCCTCTTGTTCTAATAGAACATATGGGGTACACCGAGTCTCGGTTGACCTGCCGGGTTGGCGGGTTAGGCAAGGGGACGAATGATGGCTGCACAACTCAAGCTCATTCAGGAAGGTAAGGAATCAATGGATCGTCAGAAGGCGCTCGAAGCAGCGCTGGCGCAGATCGATCGCGCATTCGGCAAGGGCTCGGCAATGAAGCTGGGCTCGAAGGAAGCGATGCAGGTGGAGGCGATCTCCACCGGGTCTCTGGGTCTCGACATCGCGCTGGGCGTGGGCGGCCTGCCGCGTGGCCGCGTGATCGAAGTTTACGGTCCGGAAAGCTCGGGCAAGACCACCCTGGCGCTGCACGTCATTGCCGAGGCGCAGAAGTCCGGCGGCACGGCGGCCTTCATCGACGCGGAACACGCGCTCGATCCGGTCTATGCCAAGAAGCTCGGCGTCAACATCGACGAACTGATCGTTTCGCAGCCCGACACGGGTGAGCAGGCGCTCGAAATCACCGACACGCTGGTGCGTTCCAACGCGATCGACGTGCTGGTGGTGGACTCGGTTGCAGCCCTGGTGCCCCGCGCCGAAATCGAAGGCGAAATGGGCGATAGCCACGTCGGTCTTCAGGCCCGCCTGATGAGCCAGTCCTTGCGCAAGCTGACCGGTTCGATCAGCCGCTCGCGCTGCATGGTGATCTTCATCAACCAGCTGCGCATGAAGATCGGCGTGATGTACGGCAATCCGGAAACCACCACCGGCGGCAACGCGCTCAAGTTCTATGCCTCGGTGCGTCTCGACATCCGCCGCACCGGCCAGATCAAGGACCGCGACGATATCGTCGGCAACGCCACCCGCGTGAAGGTCGTCAAGAACAAGGTCGCCCCGCCATTCAAGCAGGTCGAATTCGACATCATGTATGGCGAAGGGATCTCGAAGATCGGCGAAATTCTCGACCTCGGCGTCAAGGCCGGGCTGGTCGAGAAGTCGGGCGCATGGTTCAGCTACGATTCGATCCGGATCGGGCAGGGCCGCGAAAACGCGAAGACCTACCTCAAGGAAAATCCCGAAGTTTGTGACCGGCTGGAGGCTGCGATCCGCGGCCAGACCGAAGGTCTTGCCGTGGAAATGATGACGGGTCCGGACGCGGACGACGACATCTGATCCTCGAAGAATTCCGGCGCGCGGATGCCCGTCCGCAGCTGCCGGGGTTGAACGGAGAGCGCCTCCAGTCCCCTATACCCTTGGGGGCGCTCTCCAAAACCACGACCGGCGCCGTTCCCGCGCGGAACGGCGCCGGTTTCGTTTGAACGCGTGAGGGTGTTGCCAGAAACAATCACCGTTCCGGAGAGGACATTACTTGACGGGATGCTCCTCGAACTTAGACACAGACGTTCAAGTAACGGAGGGGCAATGAAAATTTTCGCAAAAGTGATCCTGGTGGCAGTTGCTGGCGCCAGTCTCGGGGGCTGTGCGACTGTCATCAACGGAACCAGTCAGGACTATTGGATCGAATCCGATCCGAGCGGGGCAATCGTCAGGCTGACCGGCGGGATGACCTGCGAGACGCCATGCAAATTGAATCTCAAGCGTGGCCGTGATTTCAGGGCCGATTTCACGCTCGAAGGTTATCGTTCCGCCTATGTCCTGGTGCAGAGCCGCACCGGAGGCGCCGCAGCGGGCAATATCCTGCTGGGCGGGCTGATCGGCGGGGTGGTCGATGGTACGAATGGGGCAACGAACCATCTTTCCCCTAATCCGCTTGTAATCCGGCTGGTGCCGAACGGCAGCGATGCCAAGGAAGCCCTGATCGACCAGGATGGCAAGGAAGACACCACGGTCGAAGCGCACAACGCCAAGGTTCGTGACGACGTGGCCAAGACGATTGGTGCCGACGCTGCCGGCATTACGCCCGCAACCCCGGCAGCGGCGCCTGCTGCCCCGCCAGCTGCGCCGGTTGCGCAGCAAACCGAAGCGGCTGCAGTGCCTGCGGTCAGCTGACGGACCAATCTCTTGAACCGATACCGGCGCGGCAGCCTGGTGGTGCCGCGCCGGTCATCTCCCCGGAGCCGGCAAGGACTGTCCCGGCTCGGGTCAGTCGCAACAATGCACCTGCGCCTATTCGACAACTGGTATAGCCTGATTCCCGAGACTTGCCGCAAGTTGCGAGACGGGGACACATGCCATGATCACAATGTTCGCCAAGCAGCGCCCTTCGGCCATAATCGCCGCAGTCCTGCTGGGATGCCTGGCCGGAACGCCAGCTCAGTCCCGCGCGATCACTGACACCTGGCCGGTGCTGGGCAGTGACCGGGACGGCGATTGCCGGCTTGAGATCCTTGGCAATAGCAAGCTCATGGTGATCAATATCACCGGCCTGAAGCCGGGTAGCCGGGCGCATTTCGGCGTGACCAATGCGACAATGAAGCCGATCGACTGGCAGGTGAAGGCCAACGCCAGCGGCGCGTGGCAGCTCATCTTCCTGCCGCTGCATTACAACAAATACGATGGCACCGCGCGCGACTACCAGGAAAAGGGCGTTGTCGGCGTCAGCCTCAGTTCGGCCGACTGCAAAGTGTCGACCTCGGCCCAGTGGACCCGCGAAATTCGGGTCATTCCTTGAAGGCGTTCCCGGCGCGGGATCGGTTCGCGCCGGGAGCCTCCCGGATTACGCGGGTTCCGCCGCGCGTTCCTTGACCACCTCGTCGGCATGTTTGCCCGCCAGCTCGGCCAGGTGGTCGAACCGCGCGGTGAAGTTCGCCAGGCCCTGGCTCAATGAGCGCAGTTCGGCATCGAGGCCATGCAGCGCGCTTTCGGGAAGCTGGGCTTCGACGCGTTCCCACCGCGCCCATTCCGGGTGGGGCGCAAGACCAAGGATTTGCCCGCGCCGCGCCGACAATGTCGATCCCGCCTTCGATCCGGTCCCGGACGGAGTGTCGACCACGACATGGGCGATCGGTTCGAGCAGGTAGGGCGCGGCGAGCGCCAGCGCCTCGGTCATGGCCATGCGGCCGGCGGTGCGGAATGCGAGTTCCGAACTGTCGACAGAGTGGAACGAGCCATCGGTCAGCGTGACCGCGACATCGACCACCGGAAAGCCGAGCGGCCCCTGTTCCATCGCATCGCGCACCCCGGCCTCGACCGCGGGGATGTATTGCTTGGGGATCGCGCCGCCGGTGATCCGGTCGGTGAAGGTAAAGCCTTCGCCGCGCGCGAGCGGGCGAACTTCGATCACGCAGTCGCCATACTGGCCGTGCCCGCCCGACTGCTTCTTGTGCCGACCGCGCACCGTGGCCGTCTTGCGGATCGATTCGCGATAGGCAATGCGCAGCGGCTGGCTGGTCACGGCCACGCCGTAACGCCGCTGCAGCCGGCCGATGACCACCGCGAGATGATCGTCGTTCACGCCGCGCAGCACCGTCGCGTGGCTGATTTCGTCCTGGCTCCATTCGAGCGCGGGGTCTTCCTCGCTCAGCCGGTGCAGCGCGGTGGACAGCTTCACATCGTCCTTGCGATCGCGCGTGGTGATCGCGCTTGCGGCGTTGCGGGCCGGGTATTCGATCGGAGCGGGGGGATCGCAGCGCGCGCCCTTACCGGCGATCACCATGCCAGCGCGCGTCCCTTCAAGCTTGGCGACCGCGACGATATCCCCGGTGTTTACAGAACCCTGCTTGGCAGTCTTGTCTCCCTGCACGAGGAATAGCGAACCCGCTCGTTCGGTGCTTTCGCCAACCTTGAGTTCGTCGCCTTCGGCCAGTCCGCTGCCGAGCATCCGGCCCAGCGAAAGGCGGCCCATTGCCCCGCCATTGGCGATCTTGAACACGTGCAGCGCGGCGCCCTGGCGGATGCCCATCCGGGCCGCGGCGGCTGACGGATCGGGCGCTTCGTGGCGCAGCAATTTGAGCAGCCGGTGCACGCCGCCGTCGCTCAGCGCCGAGCCAAGCACGACCGGCACCACCTTGTTCCCCGCCGTATCGAGCGCCAGGTCGGCCATCACCGCCGCCTGGTCGGGTGTTTCGTCCAGCAGCAGCGTTTCCATCAGCGCGTCGTCGAAATCGGCCAGCGTTTCGAGCAGGTGCGTGCGGTCGGTGCGCTCCAGTTCCAGCAGTTCGCCGGGAATTTCGACCCGCTCGCTCTCCTTGCCGGGGCGGTAGCGATAGGCGCGTTCGAGCGCGAGATCGACATAGCCGGTCACCACTTCGCCGCCCTTGCCATCGCCGGTGCGGATCGGGATCTGCCGCAGGGCCAGCGGCTCGCGGCTCATCGGTTGCAGTTCGTGGATCAGGTCGTGCACCGTGCCGGCGCGCGCGTGTTCGATCTTGTTGATGAAGATGGCATGGGGCACGGCCAGCCTGTCGAGCAAGCGCAGCGTGGGTTCGGCTAGCGCCGCGCGTTCGGGCGCGGGATCGATCACCACCACCGCCATGTCGGCCGATTGCAGCGCGGCGAGGCCGTCGGCGGCAAAGCCCGCGCCGCCCGGCAGGTCGATCAGCGCGAACCGATCGCCCAGATAGTCGAAATGCATCAGGTTCAGTTCGGTGGAGCCGCCGCGTGCGCGCGCCTCGGGGCTGGAATCTCCGACGCTTGAACCGGCTTCGACGCTGCCCTGCCGCGGGATCGCGCCGCTGGCATACAGCAAGGCTTCGGCGAGGCTCGTTTTGCCGGTACCGGCGGGCCCGATCAGCGCGATTGCGCGCGTGGCCGCGCCGGTTGCCGCTCTGCCGGATTGATTGCCGTTCTGGGTGCTGCCCATCTTTCGCCTCCTCTTTTGCGAAGGCGCGCCGGGCGCTTGCACTTGCACTCGGGCGCGCAAGAACTGGGGGCGATGGTCTGCCTCACTTGCGTGAGTCGCAAGTGATTTCTGCGCAGCGTTTGTTGCTTGTCCTGCACGCCCGGGCGGCATAGCCTGCAGCCATGACAAGCGGCATGGACTGGCAGGCCCAGGTTGGGCGCACTTGGGCGGATAACTTCGCGCTCACCGATCGTTCCTTTGCGGGGCTGACCCAGCGTTTGCTGGAACGCGTGGGCGAACGGGCCGGCGGTGCGGTGCTCGACGTTGGCTGCGGTGCGGGTGAACTCGCGCTTGCGGTCGCGCGGCAACGGCCTGGGGCGCGGGTTATCGGGGTCGATGTCTCGCCCGACCTGATCGAGGCGGCGCAGGCGCGCGGGGGGCGGCACGGCAATGCCGAGTTCGTGCTGGCAGATGCGGCCAATTGGCGCATGGCCGGTTTCGATCCGGACCTGGTGATTTCGCGCCACGGCGTGATGTTCTTCGACGATCCGGTGGCAGCCTTCGCCAACCTGCGTCACGGAGCGCTGTCCGGCGCATCGCTGGTGTTTTCATGCTTCCGCAGCCCGGCCGAAAACCAATGGGCCAGCAGTATTGCGCGTCTGCTTGACTTGCCGCCTGCCGCCGATCCGTACGCGCCCGGCCCGTTCGCATTCGCCGATGCCGATCGGGTCAAGGCGATCCTCGATGATGCGGGCTGGCGCGAGATCGAATTTGAACCCGTCGATTTCGCCTATGTCGCTGGGGTTGGCGAGGACCCGGTTGCCGATGCGCTGCATTTCTTCCGCCGCATTGGCCCGGCCGCACCGGCCCTGCGCGCGCTTGAAGGCAAGGCCCGTGAACTGGCCGAGGGGCGGATCCGCGAATGGCTGGAAGACCATCGCAGCGGCAATCTGGTTGCGCTCAGTGCCGCGGCATGGATTGCCAGCGCCAGAAAGAGTTAAACGCCGAGTTACCGTGATCGCGCCTTCCGGCTTGCCCGGCTTGCGCGCCTGCCTTAGTGGCGGTTCGCTATGACTTCGACGAACGAAATCCGCCGCTCCTTCCTCGAATACTTCGGCTCGAACGGGCACGAGGTGGTGCAGTCTGCGCCGCTGGTGCCCTATAACGATCCGACGTTGATGTTCACCAACGCCGGGATGGTGCCGTTCAAGAACGTGTTCACCGGGCTTGAAACCCGCGCGGTGCCGCGTGCAACCTCATCGCAAAAGTGCGTGCGGGCAGGGGGAAAGCACAACGATCTCGACAACGTCGGCTACACCGCGCGCCACCACACGTTCTTCGAAATGCTTGGGAACTTCTCGTTCGGGGACTATTTCAAGGAACAGGCGATCACCCATGCCTGGACCCTGCTGACGCGCGAATGGGGCCTGCCCAAGGACAAGCTGCTCGCCACCGTCTATCACACCGATGACGAGGCGTTTGAGCTGTGGAAGAAGATCGCCGGGCTTCCCGAAGACCGCATCATCCGCATCGCCACCAAGGACAACTTCTGGGCGATGGGCGACGATGGCCCGTGCGGTCCGTGCAGCGAAATCTTCTTCGACCACGGCGATCACATCTGGGGCGGCCCGCCGGGATCGCCCGAGGAAGACGGCGACCGCTTCATCGAGATCTGGAATCTGGTGTTCATGCAGTTCGAGCAGACCGCCGGGGAAATCACCGGCAATCTGCCCAAGCCCAGCATCGATACCGGCATGGGGCTGGAACGCATCGCCGCCGTGCTGCAGGGCGAGCACGACAACTATGACACCGACACCTTCAAGGCGCTGATCGCGGCCTCCGAAAGCCTGACCGGCGTGAAGGCGGCGGGCGAACATACCGCCAGCCATCGCGTGATTGCGGACCACCTGCGCTCGACCAGCTTCCTCTTGGCCGACGGCGTGCTGCCGTCCAACGAAGGGCGCGGCTATGTGCTGCGCCGGATCATGCGCCGCGCGATGCGCCATGCGCACCTGCTGGGCGCGAAAGAGCCGTTGATGCACCGTCTGGTGCCTGCGCTGGTGACCGAGATGGGCGCGGCCTATCCTGAACTGGGCCGCGCGCAGCCGCTGATCCAGGAAACCCTCCAGCGCGAGGAAGTGCAGTTCCGGCGCACGCTGGCCAACGGGATCAAGCTTCTGGATGAGGCAACCGCCGAGCTGGGTGAGGGCGATGCCCTGCCGGGCGAAACGGCCTTCAAGCTCTATGACACTTACGGCTTCCCTTACGATCTTACCGAAGACGCCTTGCGCGCCCGCGGGATCGGGGTGGACAAGGACGGCTTCGATGCCGCCATGGCCCAGCAAAAGGCCGCCGCCCGCGCCGCGTGGAAGGGCTCGGGCCAGGCTGCCGATAGCGAAGTGTGGTTCGACATCGCCGAACGCGTCGGCGCGACCGAGTTCACCGGCTATACCGCGGTTACCGGCGAGGCGCAGGTCGTCGCGCTGGTCAAGGACGGCAAGGAAGTGGACAGCGCGGGCGCTGGCGACAGCGTGACAGTGATCACCAACCAGACTCCGTTCTATGGTGAAAGCGGCGGCCAGACCGGAGATGCTGGGACGATTGCCGGCGCGGACGGGCTGAAGCTGGCCGTTAGCGACACCGCCAAGCCGCTGGGCCGTCTCCACGCGCACAATGCGAAGGTCGAAGCCGGTTCGATCAAGGTCGGTGACGTGGTCAAGCTCGACATCGACGTGGCGCGCCGCGATGCGATTCGCGCCAACCACTCGGCCACCCACTTGCTGCACGCCGCCTTGCGCAATCGCCTGGGCGCGCATGTGACGCAGAAGGGCTCGTTGGTCGCGGCCGACCGTCTGCGGTTCGACTATTCGCACCCCACCGCGCTTTCGGCTGAAGACGTGGCCGCGATCGAAGCCGAAGTGAACGCCGAAATCCGCGCCAACGAAGCGGTCGTCACCCGCCTGATGAGCCCCGACGATGCGATCGAGGCAGGGGCCATGGCGCTGTTCGGCGAAAAGTATGGCGACGAAGTGCGGGTGCTCTCGATGGGTCGCATTTCCGGCAAGCCCTATTCGGTCGAACTGTGCGGCGGCACCCACGTGCGCGCGCTGGGCGATATCGGCTTGCTGCGGATCGTTTCCGACAGCGCGGTTTCGAGCGGCGTGCGCCGGATCGAGGCGCTGACCGGCGAAGGCGCGCGGCAGTATCTGGTTGCCCGCGAAGAGGCGCTGAAGGCCGCGGCATCGGTGCTGCGCACCACGCCGGACGAAGTTGAGGCGCGCGTCACCGCGCTGCTCGACGAACGCAAGAAGCTGGAACGCGAACTGGCCGACGCCAGGAAGGCGCTGGCGCTGGGCGGCGGCGGGGCCAAGGCCGAGGCGGCTGACGAGGACGTGGGCGGGATCAAGTTCTCCGGCCAGGTAATCGACGGGCTCGACGCCAAGGAACTGCGCGGGCTGCTGGATCAGGCCAAGGGCCGGATGGGTTCGGGCGTGGCGGTGATCGTTGCGGTCAACGATGGCAAGGCCAGCATCGCCGCAGCCGTCACCGAAGACCTGACCGGCAAGGTCAGCGCGGTCGATCTGGTGCGCGCCGGGGTCGAGGCGCTGGGCGGCAAGGGCGGCGGCGGCCGCGCTGACATGGCGCAGGGCGGCGGTCCGGATGGCAGCAAGTCGGCTGACGCCATCGCGGCGGTAAAGGCGCTTCTCGCCAGCTGAGCATTGCCATTTGCCGAAGCTTAGCCTCGGGCATAGACTTGGCGGCATGCGGAGTCGGCTGATCCTTGCGGCACTGGCCCTTGCCACGACTGCGTCGCCTGGCAGCGCCCAGGTTGGCGCAACCATGCCCGCGATAACCTTTGCCGGACAGCGCTCGACCGCTGAAACACCGCCGCCGCCATCAGGGCCAAGCGGACCGGTGGCCGTAACCATGCCGCAGCTGTCGTTCACCGGTCAGGGCGGGGCAGAGACAGCCGCGTCAACTCATGCGGAGGCCGACGGGCCAGTCGCGGTCACACGATGCCCGCGCTCAGCTTTACGGGCAACCGCACAGCCGAACCGGTGCCGGTGCGGGTGGTGCCGGCCCGGGTCAAGCCTCGCACCTTGCCACGCATCCAGCCGCGGCCAAAGCCGCCACAATGATCCTGCCGCACACCTTTCTCGGAGAACTGCCATGCGTATGCTGATCGGATCCGGACTTGCCGCAGTCCTGCTGATTGCCGCGCCGGATGCCCGCGCGGCCGAGGTGCTGGCAACCTTTACAGTGCCCGTCAGTCTCCATTCGGTGAACCAGCAGGTCGACCAGGTAAAAATCGCCTGCTGGCTCAATCAGAAGGACCCGGTGACGGGCAATATCGGACAATATGGCGTGTTTAATCCCGGGCCGTGGATCAACGGGGAAGCCGATAGCGGAAACAGCGTTGCCCGGCTGGTCAAGCCCGATGCCAATGGCAATTTCGAAGGCACGCTGACGCTGACCCTCCACAAGAACGTTGAGCCGGGAATCCTGATCTCGGCCCAGTGCAACATGGCGCTCATGATCGGGAACAACGCCTACACTGTCCAACCGGCAACCAACGCCAAGGCCTCGATCGCGGTCAAGGCGGCGCCGGGCACGACTTACAAGGATCAGGTGACCAAGCCGCTCTAGGCTTCGCCAGGTTCGCGCAGCCGCGACGTCTTCAACTTGGGTTTTTCCTCCAGCGCCCCTTCTTCCATGATCTGCGCGCGCAATTCGTCGCGCTTTTCGTGGATGCTGGCGATCACGGGCCCCATCGGCACACCGATATCGACCAGCACGGCTTCGGATAGCTGGAGCGAACTTTCCAGCGTCTGCGGCACGGCGGTGCTGGCCCCGGCCTTGTAGAGCGCGGCAGCATGTTTGGCATCGCGCGCGCGGGCCAGGATCGGCAGGGCGGGTTGCTGGGCGCGCAGCTTTTTCACCAGGCGCTGGGCCAGGATCGGTTCGTCCATCGTCAGCACCACGGCGCTGGCACGTTCGAGCCCCAGCTTGGCCAGCGTCGCATCGCGCGTCGCATCGCCGAACAGCACGGCGTAACCCTGTTCGTGGCCATAGCCGACGCGGTCCGGATCCATGTCGATCGCGACATAGGGCTTGCCGTGGCGGCTCAGCATATCCGCGATCAGGCGCCCGACGCGGTCAAACCCGACGATGATCGTGCGCGGTTGGCCGTCGTCTTCGGGGATCAACGGCGCGGCGGCGGTATCGACCCGGCGAGCGATCCGCTTGCCGAGCAGCGCGAGCAGGGGGGTGATAGTGAGGCCGATTGCGGTGACGATCTGCCAGAACTGCGCGGTGCCCGGCTGGATCAGCGAGGCGGCGCCGGCTGTCGTCAGCACGATCAGCGTGGTTTCGGAGGGGCTGGCGAGCAGGATCCCGGCCTCTGTCGCCGTGCCGCGCCGCGCGCCCATCAGGCGCAAGGCAAAGCCGGTGACGACCGCCTTGACCAGCATGACGGCGACGGTCGCCGCCAGCAGCAGGCCCAGGTTTTCCCATACCACCTTGAGGTCGATGCTCATGCCCACGGTGATCAGGAATACGCCGAGCGCAAGGCCCTTGAACGGTGCGGTAAAGGCTTCGACTTCGCCGTGGTATTCGGTTTCCGCGATCAGCAGACCCGCCAGCAGAGCGCCCATGATCGGCGACAGGCCGACCGCCGCCGTGGCGAGGGCGGAGACGATCACCACCAGCAGGCTGGCGGCCAGGAACAGCTCCGGGCTCTTGGTGCGGGCGGCCTGCGCGAACAAGCGGGGGAGCATGAAGCGCCCCACTGCCATCAGCGCCAGGATGACCAGTCCGCCCTGCCATAACGTGCGCAGCAGCGCGTCCAGGCCGTCATCGCCAGCATTCGGGGCAATCGCGCCCAGCAGGAAGATGATCGGCACGAGCGCCAGGTCTTCAAACAGCAGCATCGCCAGCGCCGCCTTGCCGACCGGCGTGCTGGTGCCCGCAATCGGCAGGACCAGCGCGGTCGACGACATGGCGAGCGCAAGCCCCAGGCCCAGTGCACCACCCGGCGACTGGCCCAGCAGCGCCAGGACGCCCGCGATCGTCGAACCTGCCACAAGCAGTTCGATCGCGCCCAGCCCGAAAACCTGCCGCCGCATCGCCCAGAGGCGATCGAATGACAGTTCCAGCCCGATTTCGAACAGCAGCAGGATGATCCCGAATTCGGCGAACGGCGCGAGGTCTTCCGGGTTCGAAATGGTGACGTATTCAAGCCAGGGATGGTCGAAGGCGAGCTGGCCGAGGCCATAGGGACCGACCAGCAGGCCGGTCAGGATGAAACCGATCACCGGCGTGATGCGAAAGCGCGCGAAGACGGGAATCACGATCCCTGCCGCTCCCAGGATCACCAGAGCATCGCCAAGCGGAGAAGATGGAGTGAATGCGAGAGGAGCAGCCATATCCCAGCCTTACCGGCGAGGCGGTCCCTTGTCACGGCACGGCGCACTTGACGCATGGGACCGATTGGGAAATCGTTTCGGCATGGAAACAGGTGGAACGGGGTTTGTATGATGTTGAAACGTATGGCGTTCATTCTGACGGCGAGCATCGGCCTTGCTGCGGCGCAGCCAGCCTATGCCAGCAAAGTCAGCGACATGGTGGCAAGCTATGCCAGTTCGATGCAGGAACTGGTCGGTCAGGAATACGATGGCGGTCTCAAGGTTACCGGCGTTCGCGCCGATGGCGAAGTGCTGGTGATCGAGGTGGATGGCCCGGCCGGTTGGCGGACCGAACTCGACCCGACGATGATCGCGGACGCATTCGCTTCCGGATTTTGCCAGAGTGGCGGCGAGTTTTTCCAGACGGGCATGAAGATTCGCGTCGATACCACCGAAACGGCTGGCAAGAATCCGTTTGTCGGCACGCCGATAACGCACTGCCCGGCGAAGTAAGCCGGAGCGCCAGCGCAAACGAAAAGCGGCGGCACCGGGTGACCGGGCCGCCGCATTCGTTTCAATGGCGCGGGAAGCTTACTTCCAGTTGGCCATTTCGGTTTCGAGGTTCTCGACGATCGCCTCGAAGAAACCTTCGGTGGTCAGCCAGGGCTGTTCCGGACCGATCAGGATCGCAAGGTCCTTGGTCATCTTGCCGCTTTCGACGGTGTCGATGCAGACCTTTTCAAGCGTTTCGGCGAAGCGCACCACATCGGGGGTTTCGTCGAACTTGCCGCGATAGATCAGGCCGCGGGTCCAGGCGAAGATCGACGCAATCGGGTTGGTCGAGGTCGCCTTGCCCTGCTGGTGCATGCGGTAGTGGCGGGTGACGGTGCCGTGGGCGGCTTCGGCTTCCACCGTCTTGCCGTCCGGCGTCATCAGCACCGAGGTCATCAGGCCGAGCGAGCCGAAGCCCTGGGCAACCTGGTCCGACTGCACGTCGCCGTCGTAGTTCTTGCAGGCCCAGACGAACTTGCCCGACCACTTGAGCGCCGAGGCGACCATGTCGTCGATCAGGCGGTGTTCGTAGACGATGCCGGCAGCGTCGAACTTTTCCTTGAAGCCTTCGGTTTCGAACACTTCTTGGAACAGGTCCTTGAAGCGGCCGTCATAGGCCTTGAGGATGGTGTTCTTGGTCGACAGGTACACAGGCCAGCCCAGGCCCAGGCCATAGTTGAAGCTGGCGCGGGCAAAGTCGCGGATCGAATCGTCGAGGTTGTACATGGCCAGCGCCACGCCGCCCGAGGGGTAGTGGAACACTTCCTCGTCGATCTTGTCGCCATTGTCGCCTTCCCAGACCAGGCGCAGCTTGCCGGGGCCAGGGACGACGAAGTCGGTTGCCTTGTACTGATCGCCAAAGGCGTGACGGCCGACCACGATCGGATCGGTCCAGCCCGGGATCAGGCGGGGGACGTTCTGCATCACGATCGGTTCGCGGAACACCACGCCGCCCAGGATGTTGCGGATCGTGCCGTTGGGCGACTTCCACATCTTCTTGAGGCCGAATTCCTCGACGCGGGCTTCGTCCGGCGTGATCGTGGCGCACTTCACGCCGACGCCATACTTCGCGATCGCATTGGCCGAATCGACGGTGATCTTGTCGTTCGTTTCATCGCGCTTCTCGACCGACAGATCGTAGTACTTCAGATCGATGTCGAGATAGGGCAGGATCAGCCGTTCACGGATCCACTGCCAGATGATGCGGGTCATTTCGTCGCCGTCGATTTCGACGACCGGGTTCTTCACCTTGATCTTGCCCATCGTGCCTTGTCTTTCCCCGGGGAGGTTTGAAGCGTTGAATCTTGGAAATTCGCCGGTCCCCT
>NZ_JAYSBK010000064.1:0-16904 GCF_041915465.1 Novosphingobium sp.
CCTACGAGATTGCCGGCGGCAAGGGCGCGATCAATATCAACGTCCTGTGGGAAATGGGCGGCGCGCAGCAGGTGCTGGAAGGCGTGCTCGAACGTACCAAGGGCCTGGTTACCGGCGTCACCTGCGGCGCGGGGATGCCCTACAAGCTCTCTGAAATCGCCGAGCGTTTCAACGTGCTCTACCTGCCGATCATCAGTTCGGCCCGCGCGTTCCGCGCACTGTGGAAGCGCGCCTACAGCAAGGTGCCGCAGCTGCTTGGCGCGGTGGTCTATGAAGATCCGTGGCTGGCGGGCGGGCACAACGGCCTGTCCAACGCGGAAGACCCGCTCAAGCCAGAAGATCCCTATCCCCGCGTCAAGGCGCTGCGCGAAACCATGCGCGCCGAAGGCGTTTCGGACAACGTGCCGATCGTGATGGCTGGCGGCGTCTGGCACCTGCGGGAATGGAACGACTGGATCGACAATCCCGAGCTGGGCCCGATCGTTTTCCAATATGGCACGCGTCCGTTGCTGACGCAGGAAAGCCCGATCCCGCAGGCCTGGAAGGACCATCTGCGCAAGCTTGAGCCGGGCGACGTGCTGCTGCATCGCTTTTCACCGACGGGGTTCTATTCCTCGGCGGTGCGCAACCCGTTCCTGCGCTCGCTCGAAGCGCGCAGCGAGCGCCAGATTCCTTATTCGCGGGTCAACGCCGGTGACCATACCGTGCAGCTCGACGTGGGCGTGAAGGGCAAGAACTTCTGGGTCACCCCGCATGACCGCGAGCGCGCCCGGGGCTGGGCGGCGGAAGGTTTTACCACGGCGGTGCGCACACCAGACGATACGGTCGTGTTCGTTACCCCGGAAGATCGCGAAGTGATCCGCAAGGACCAGGCCGATTGCATGGGCTGCCTGTCGCACTGCGGGTTCTCGTCGTGGAAGGATCACGACGATTACACCACGGGCCGACTTGCCGATCCGCGCAGCTTCTGCATCCAGAAGTCGCTTCAGGAAATTGCTCACGGCGGCAATATCGACGAGAACCTGATGTTCGCTGGCCACGCCGCCTACCGCTTCAAGACCGATCCGTTCTATTCGAACAACTTCACCCCGACGGTGAAGCAACTGGTCGACCGGATCCTGACCGGGGATTGATTAAGCTTCCCGAGCCCCTCCGCGCGGATCGTCTCCAAAGCGGTTGGGGCCGGGGGTGCCGGGCAGTAGCACCAGGATCACGCTGACCAGATTGGCTAGGATCACCAGCCAGTCGATGAGACCGGTTGCCCGGTCCAGTTGCAGTCGCGCGTCGACTCCGCCGGTGGCAGATACGATCGTGCGCGCAGCCCAGATTGCAAAAACCGCCACTGCCAGCCACACCCACGATCCGCTGCGCCCTGAATCGTGAAAACGTCGCACCAGCACGGCAGGCACCGGGATCGCCAGCAGCAAGGTGAGCACGTTCTGGACCAGCAGATGCCGCTCATAGGGCAGCACGAGCCCGGTCAAGAACGAAGCCGGGACGCTGACCAACAGGGTGGCGAGCGCATAGGTGATGACTTCGCTGCGCGTGGCGCGCCCGGCAAACATGGCCGTGCGCTTTGCCGTCGCCAGGGCCGAAGCAAAGGCTCCCGGCGCGCGCGGCGTCGGCTCAGTCAAATTCCCAGGCACGTTCGCCGTGGCTGGCAAGATCGAGCCCTTCGCGTTCGTCGTCTTCGCTGATGCGCATCGGGAAGATCAGGCTTACCGCAACCGCGATCACCGCGCTGGCCACGGCGGACCAGATCGCAACCACCCCCACGCCCACGAACTGCGCCGCGAACTGGCTGAGCATGGACTTGCCCTCGGCATAGCCGGTGCCGCCAAGGTCAGGGCTGATGAACACGGCCAGCAACAGCGAACCAATCATCCCGCCCACGCCGTGAACCGCGAAAACGTCGAGCGAATCGTCGATCTTCATGCGCTGCTTGACCAGCTGGATCATCGGATAGCAGACCGCTGCGGCAACGATCCCGAAGATGATCGCCGCACCGGGTGAGATGAATCCGGCGGCCGGGGTCACCGTCGCCAGGCCGGCCACGGCGCCGGTTGCGAAGCCGACGCTGGTCGGCTTGCCTACCGAAAAGCGTTCGATCCCGATCCAGGTCAGCGCGGCCATGCAGGCCGCAGTGTGTGTGGCGATGATCGCACTGGCGGCATCGTCGCTCGCGGTAAGCGCCGAGCCGCCGTTGAAGCCGAACCAGCCCACCCACAGCAGGGCTGCGCCGGCCATCGTCAGCGACGGGCTGTGCGGCAGCATCAGGGTTTTCGGAAACCCCTGACGCTGGCCCAGCAGCAGCGCGACGACCAGCGCGGAAATGCCGGCCGTGGTGTGGACCACAATCCCGCCGGCGAAATCGAGCGTGCCCATGGCCGTCGAGAGCCAGCCACCGCCCCAGACCCAGTGCGCCACCGGCGCATAGACCAGCAGGCCCCAGACCGCGCTGAACGCCACGACCCAGCCGAAACGCGCCCGGTCGACCCACGCGCCGACCATCAGCGCTGGCGTAATCGCGGCGAACATCATCTGGAACAGCGCATAGGCGCTTTCGGGAACCAGCGTGTTTTCGCGGACATTGCCAAGGTTGCCCAGCATCATGGCGTCAAACCCGCCGAACCAACCCCGACCGACCGGCCCGAAGGCGATCGTATAGCCGCACACGATCCACAGCAGCGATGCCGCGGCAGCGATCGCGCCGACCTGAACCAGCACCGAAAGGAAGTTCTTCGCCCGCACCAGGCCGCCGTAAAACAGCGTCAGGCCCGGCATGGTCATCAACAGGACAAGCGCCGAGGAAATCAGGATCCACGCGGTATCCCCGCTATCCGCGGCGTCAACCTGCAGGTCCTGCGCAAACACGGCGCTGGGTGCCAGCATCGCCGAAAGGGCGAGGCCAAGGGCCAAATACTTGCGCATGCGACTAAAACCTCCCCAGCCGCGAATGCGGCGACTCCTCGAAACGCGCGTTAGAGCAATGATTGCACGTCAGGCAAGCGGCAAGGTTTGCGGATATTGCGCACTTTGGGCGCCTATGCCCAGCCTTCGAGCACCTGATCGGGCGGACGGTGACCATCGACCCAGAACCGGATGTTGGCGATCACCTTTTCACCGGCGTGCTCGCGCCCTTCGACGGTTGCGCTTCCCATGTGGGGCAGGGTGATAACGCCGGGCAGCGCGATCAGGCGCGGATCGACCTTCGGTTCGCGCGAATATACATCGAGTCCGGCCCCGGCGAGCCTGCCTTCCTGCAAGGCCCGGATCAACGCGTCCTCATCGATCAGATCGCCGCGCGCGGTATTGATCACATAGGCACCGGGCTTCATTGCGGCGATCCGCCGGGCATTAAGCACGTGGTGGGTTTCGGCACCCGCCGGGCAATGCAAGGTCAAGACATCGGCTTCGGCGATCAGCCGGTCCAGGTCCGGCTCGTATCGCGCACCAAGCATGGTTTCGAAAGCAGGGGGCAGGCGGTTCCGGTTGTGATAGACCACTTCCATCCCGAACGCGCGGGCGCGGTGCGCCACGGCCTGGCCGATCCGTCCCATACCGACGATCGCGAGCCGCTTTCCGCCGATGCAATGCCCCAGCATGACCGAGGGCGCCCATCCAGTCCATTGCCCGTCGCGCACCATTCGGCTGCCTTCGCCAAGCCGGCGCGGGACCGAGAGGATCAGCATCATAGTTAAGTCTGCGGTATCGTCGGTAAACACGCCCGGCGTATTGGTGACGATGATCTTGCGCGCGCGCGCCGCCGCCAGATCAATATGCTCGATCCCCGCGCCGAAATTGGCAATCATGCCAAGCCGCTCGCTCGCTTCGGCGATCATCCCCGCGTCGATCCGGTCGGTCACGGTCGGCACGAGAACGTCGCAGTCCTGCATCGCGGCGACCAGGTCACCGCGCGACAAGGGCAGGTCGGTGGGGCTCAGGACAACGTCGAACAGCTCGCTCATCCGCGCTTCGACTGCCGGCAGCAGCCGGCGGGTTACACGCACCCGGGGTTTGCCCGAGACGCGGCGCGATGAAGGAGTGTCGGTTACCACAGTCATGACAATCACGAGCGCTATGCCGTTGCGGGCGGCGTGGTCAAGCGGCTATCAGCAGGTGATGCGCATGATCCGATCTGTCCTTGCCCTGATTGCCGCCGCCGTTTTGGCTTCATCCACGCTTTTGGCTCCGGCCACGGCCGAGGATGTTGCGACGCCTTACTGGGCCTCGATCCGTTCGGAAGAGGTCAATATGCGCGTTGGCCCGGGCGAAGATTACCGGATTTTGTGGGTCTATCGCCGCGCGCACCTGCCGCTGAGGGTGCTGCGCATCAAGGAGGGCTGGCGCCTGGTGCAGGATCCTGACGGCGCACAAGGCTGGGTGCTGGCGCGGTTCCTGACACGCGAACGCACCGCCTATGTTGCCGGCAATGGCCTCGCCGAGATGCGCGAATCGGCTTCTGCCGGTTCGCGTCTGTTGTGGAAGGTGGAGCCGGGGGTAATCGGCTTTCTGGGCGATTGCAGCAACGGATGGTGCGCTTTCGCCGTAGATGGCCGCAAGGGCTTCGTCGAGCAGTCTAGGCTGTGGGGTGCCGGAGAGCCCTAAGGGGGCAGGCCCCCCGGCACCGGTTATCGCTTAGCGGCTGTGCTGGCGGGCATAGGCATGGGCATCGCGGTGCAAGTCGCGCTTGGCCTGACGCAGTTCATGGCGTTCGTGGCGCGCCTGGTGATGGCGGTGATGCTTGCGGGCATGGGCCAGCTCGCGCTTTTCCTTGTGCACCCGCGCCGCATCGTGGCGCAGGTCATTGTTGGTGACCTTCGCCTGGGCAACGCCCGGAAGGGCCAGGCCGGCGACGATCAGGGCGGTAAGCAGCTTGTGGTTCATGGGGGACTCCTGTTCTCGCATCATCGGCGGGGGACTGCGCCGATGGATGCAGGAATAGACCGCCAGAACTGAACTTGCCCGGAACCGATGGTTCGGCTCCGGGCAAGTTGTGTCGCGAATTGTCGCGGGAAATCAAGGTGTCAGACGAGCTCCACCGCGATCGCGGTGGCTTCGCCGCCGCCGATGCAGAGGCTGGCGACGCCCTTGGTCTTGCCATGGCGCTTGAGGGCGGCGACCAGCGTGGTGATGATGCGCGCGCCAGATGCGCCGATCGGATGGCCCAGCGCCGTCGCCCCGCCGTGGACGTTGATCTTGTCGTGCGGGATGCCAAGGTCATGCATCGCGAACATCGCGACGCAGGCGAAGGCTTCGTTGACTTCGAACAGGTCGACATCGCCCAGCGACCACCCGGCCTTGTCCATCAGCTTGTTGATTGCACCGACCGGAGCGGTGGTGAAATCCTTGGGCGCCTGGGCATGGGCGGCGACGGCCACGATCTTGGCGACCGGTTCAAGGCCCTTGGCCTTGGCCACGCTTTCGCGGGTCAGCACCAGTGCGGCCGCACCGTCCGAAATCGAGCTTGAGGTGGCGGCAGTGATCGTGCCGTCCTTGGCGAAGGCGGGCTTGAGGGTCGGGATCTTGTCCGGGCGGCCCTTGCCGGGGGCTTCGTCGGTGTCGACCAGCGTTTCGCCAGCGCGGCTGACGACCTTCACCGGGGTGATTTCATCGGCAAAGGCGCCTTCGGTGATGGCGGCCTGCGCGCGGCGCAGCGACTCGATCGAGTAGTTGTCCTGGGCTTCGCGGGTCAGCTGATAGGCATCGGCCGTTTCCTGCGCGAAAGTGCCCATCGCGCGGCCCGGCTCGTAAGCGTCTTCGAGGCCGTCGAGGAACATGTGGTCATAGGCGGTGTCATGGCCGATGCGGGCTCCTGAGCGGTGCTTCTTGAGCACGTAGGGCGCGTTGGTCATGCTTTCCATGCCGCCCGCTACGACCAGGTCGATCGAACCCGAGGCGAGGGCTTCCGCGCCCATGATCACGGTCTGCATGCCAGAGCCGCAGACCTTGTTGACGGTTGTTGCCTGAACCGACTGCGGCAGGCCGGCCTTGATCGTGGCCTGACGGGCCGGAGCCTGACCGAGGCCGGCGGGGAGGACGCAGCCCATGTAGACGCGTTCGATTTCGGCGCCCTCAACCCCGGCGCGCGCAACCGCCGCCTTGATCGCGGTTGCGCCAAGGTCGGTCGCGGCGACATCGGACAGCGCGCCCTGCATGCTTCCCATCGGCGTGCGCGCGTATGAAAGAATGACGACGGGATCCTGCGAAGAGAACTGTGCCATGGCTTTTGCCTTTCCGGTTTGGCTGTAACCTCTCCGGCATAATGCTGCACTGCATCATTGGCAATCACGAGTTGCCCGGGCACGAGTTCTTGCCATCCGCGCCGGTTCGCATATGAAGCGTGGCAAATGAAAACTTGAGAGGGTGGATCAATGAGCAGTGCCGAAATCGTGCGTATGGAAACCGTGCTGAAGGCTCAACGGGCCGCCTTTACCGCGGCCTTGCCCGAACCGATGTCGGTGCGGCGCGATCGCATCGATCGGGCGATTGCCCTGCTGGTCGATCACAAGGACGCTTTCGCCAAGGCCGTTTCGGCCGATTTCGGTCATCGCAGCACCGAACAGACCCTGATGACCGACATCATGCCTTCGGTCGGCGCGCTCAAGCACGCGCGCAAGCATTTCGAAGCCTGGAGCCGCAATGAAAAGCGCAAGGCGATGTTCCCGCTGGGCCTGCTCGGTGCCAAGGCCGAAGTGCGCTACCAGCCCAAGGGCGTGGTTGGCGTGATTGCGCCGTGGAACTTCCCGATCGGCATGGTGATGGTGCCGATGGCGGGGATCCTCGCCGCCGGCAACCGCTCCATGATCAAGCCGAGTGAATTTACCGAGCGCGTCGCCGACCTGTTTGCCGAAGTCGTGCCGCAGTATTTCGACGAAGCGGAAATGGCGGTGTTTACCGGTGGGGTCGAAGTCGGCACCGAATTCTCGAAGCTCGCCTTCGACCACCTGATCTTCACCGGCGCGACCGGAGTTGGACGCCACATCATGCGCGCGGCGGCCGATAACCTTGTTCCGGTCACGCTTGAGCTTGGCGGCAAGTCGCCGACCTTCGTTGGCCGCAGTGCCGACAACAAGAAGGCCGCCGAGCGCATCGCCATGGGCAAGATGATGAACGCTGGGCAGATCTGCCTTGCGCCAGACTACCTGCTGGTGGCGCGCGAGCAGGAAGGCGATGTGATCGAAAGCGTGAAGGGCGGGGTGGCCGCGATGTATCCCACTCTGCTCTCAAACGACGATTACACATCGGTCGTCAACGGCCGCAATTTCGAGCGCCTGCAGGGCTATCTGGCCGACGCGAAGGAAAAGGGCGCGGAACTGATTGAAGTGAACCCGGCGGGCGAGGACTTTGCCTCGTCCAACGGCAACAAGATGCCGCTGACCATCGTGCGGAATGTCACCGACGACATGAAGGTGATGCAGGAGGAAATCTTCGGCCCGATCCTGCCAGTGAAGACCTACGACTCGATTGACGAGGCGATCGACTATGTCAACGCTCACGACCGGCCGCTTGGGCTCTACTATTTCGGCAACGACAAGGCCGAGGAGGAAAAGGTCCTGACCCGCACGATTTCGGGCGGGGTCACGGTCAACGACGTGCTCTTCCACAATGCGATGGAAGACCTGCCCTTTGGCGGGGTCGGACCTTCGGGCATGGGCAACTACCACGGGCTCGACGGGTTCAAGACCTTCAGCCACTGCCGCGCTGTCTATCGCCAGCCCGGCCTCGATATTGCCAAGTTGTCCGGCTTCAAGCCGCCCTATGGCAAGCAGACCGCCGCAACCCTGGCGCGCGAGTTGAAGAAATAGCGTTTATCCTAACATTTGGGGGAAGAATCCGCCCTTGAAGGCGGTTTCTAGGGGCATGCCCACTTGCAGATGATGAGCGCGCGGACTAGGGCGCGCTCATCTGTTTGCAACGCCGAGTCAGTCCTTTGATCGACCTCTCGCAATACCTGCCGATCCTGATCTTCCTGGGGATCGCGCTCGCCTTGTCCGCGCTCTTCGTGTTTCTGCCGATGGGCGTGTCGCGCCTGACCGGCACGCACAACCCCAACGCCGAAAAACTGAGCGAGTACGAATGCGGCTTTCCCGCCTTCGAAGACCCGCGCAGCCAGTTCGACGTGCGGTTCTATCTGGTCGCGATCCTGTTCATCATCTTCGATCTTGAAGCAGCCTTCCTGTTTCCCTGGGCGGTGAGCCTCAAGGAAACCGGCTGGACCGGCTGGGCGACGATGATGCTGTTCATCTTCGAACTGGTTATCGGCCTCGTCTATGCCTGGAAGAAGGGAGCTCTGGACTGGGAATGAGCACGCTCGTGAACTCTGCTGGCCAGCCTCTTGCCTCCGGTAGCGCCGTGACGCCGCCGGACGCGGGCTTTTTCAACGACCTTTCGGCCGAAGTGAACGACAAGGGCTTCCTTGTCACCTCGACCGAGGAACTGTTTCAGTGGGCCCGCACCGGCTCGCTGTGGTGGATGACGTTTGGCCTCGCGTGCTGCGCGGTCGAAATGATCCACGCCAACATGCCGCGCTATGACCTTGAACGCTTCGGCTTCGCGCCGCGCGCTTCGCCGCGCCAGTCGGACGTGATGATCGTGGCCGGCACGCTGTGCAACAAGATGGCCCCGGCGCTGCGCAAGGTCTACGACCAGATGTCGGACCCGAAGTACGTGATCTCGATGGGCAGCTGCGCCAATGGCGGCGGTTACTACCATTATTCGTACTCGGTGGTGCGCGGCTGTGACCGGATCGTCCCGGTCGACATCTATATTCCGGGCTGCCCGCCGACTGCCGAAGCACTGATGTACGGCGTGATGCAGCTCCAGCGGAAGATCCGCCGCGTAGGGACGGTTGAACGCTGATGCGCTTGCTTGCACTTGCCACTGCCGCGCTGCTGGCGCTTCCCGGACAAGCCTGGGCGAAGAACGGCGAAATCGTCGTCAACCAGCAGGCTGCCGGAACGCTTGACGCACAAGGTTTTGCCCATGCCGTGACCGTGTCCGGCGGGCTCAACGTCGACATGCCCTGCAAGTTCACCGAGATGAGCTTTGCAGGCGCGTCGATGGAAAACGGCAAGACTCCCTATGCCAAGGACGCGACCATCGTGATGTGCGCGGACGCTGCGAATTCGAGCAAGACGATTATCCTGATCCGCGCCGCTTACGATACGGGCGCAGCCGGAGCAGACGCCTATTTCGAAAGCCAGTTTGCCGACGAGGCCAAGCTGGGTGCGGCCGAGCGCACCACTTTCAAAGGCAAGCGCGCCTTCAAGGCCAATTCATCGAAGGACGGGCGCTGCCGCTGGAAGATGGCCGTGCGCCAGGGCGATGAACTGATTTCGCTGACGTACATTGCGCCTGCCAGCAATTGCGACACGCTCAAGCCGGAAGCGACGCGCTTCCTGAATTCGCTGGAGATCACGAAGTGACCGTCCTCCATTCCGCCCCCCGCTTTGCTTCGAACGAAGGCGTGCTTGACACGCTGGTCAAGGCGCTGGGCAGCAAGGTCGTAGCCTCGAAGGAGGAACACGGCGAAATCGTCATCACCGTCGCGCGCGGCGAGATCGAGAACGCGCTTCGCCAGCTGCGTGACGAACACGAATACCAGCAGCTGATGGAAATCGCCGGGGCCGACTATCCCCAGCGCGCCGACCGGTTCGACGTGGTCTACATGCTGTTGTCGGTCACGAAGAACCATCGCATCATGGTGAAGGTCACCGCCGCCGAGGATACCCCGGTGCCGACCGTGACCACGCTGTGGCCCGTCGCCGGCTGGTTGGAGCGCGAAGTGTTCGACATGTACGGCGTGATCTTCGAGGGCAACACCGACCTGCGCCGTATCCTCACGGACTACGGCTTCGAAGGCCATCCCTTCCGCAAGGACTTCCCGCTCACCGGCTATGTCGAACTGCGCTATTCCGAAGAAGACAAGCGCGTGGTCTATGAACCGGTCAAGCTCGCGCAGGATCTGCGCCAGTTTGATTTCATGAGCCCGTGGGAAGGTAGCGATTACGTGCTGCCGGGCGACGAGAAGGCCGCTACTCCGCCGCCGCCCCCTCCGCCGCCGCCTGCTCCGGCCCCTGCGCCCACTCCGGCTCCTGAACCAGAAGCCAAGGCTCCGGCCAAGAAGGCTGCGCCTAAGAAAGCCGCTGCCCCCAAGGCCGCCGCCGAAAAGAAGCCTGCCGCGAAGAAGGCTGCTGCGCCCAAGAAGCCCGCCAAGCCCAAGGGAGATAAGGCATGAGCCTCCAGCTCGAGCAGTCCCCGACCACGGGTGACGAGGTCATCTCGAACTACACGATCAACTTCGGCCCGCAGCACCCGGCCGCGCACGGCGTGCTGCGTATGGTGCTGGAACTGGACGGCGAGATCATCGAACGCGTCGATCCGCACGTCGGTCTGCTGCATCGCGGCACCGAAAAGCTGATCGAGCACAAGACCTATCTTCAGGCGCTGCCGTACTTCGACCGGCTCGACTATTGCTCGCCGCTGGGGATGGAGCACAGCTACGTTTTGGCGGTTGAAAAGCTGCTCAACCTCGAAGTTCCGCTGCGCGGCCAGTACCTGCGCGTGCTGTTCGCCGAGCTGACCCGCATCTGCAACCACATGCTCAACATGGGTTCGCACGTGATGGACGTCGGCGCGATGACGCCGAACCTGTGGCTGTTCGAAATCCGTGAGGATTGCCTCAACTTCTTCGAACGCGCTTCGGGTGCGCGGATGCACTCGGCCTGGTTCCGCCCCGGCGGCGTGCACCAGGACGTGCCGCAAAAGCTGCTCGACGATATGGCCGAATGGCTCGATACGCGCCTGCCCAAGCTGTACGAAGACGCGCTCAGCCTGGTGGTCGACAACCGCATCTTCAAGCAGCGCAACGTGGATATTGCCCACGTGAGCAAGGAAGACGCGCTGGCCTGGGGCTTCTCTGGCCCGATGATCCGCGCCGCCGGGATCCCGTGGGACATCCGCAAGGCCCAGCCTTACGACGTTTACGACCGCGTCGAATTCGACGTGCCGGTCGGCACCAGGTCCGACTGCTATGACCGCTTCATGGTCCGCGTCGAGGAAGTGCGCCAGTCCGCCCGGATCATGCGCCAGTGCCTGCGCGATATGCCCGAAGGCCCCGTCGCCAGCACCGACCGCAAGGTTTCCCCGCCCAAGCGCGCGGAAATGAAGCAGTCGATGGAAAGCCTGATCCACCACTTCAAGCTCTACACCGAGGGCTTCCACGTTCCCGAGGGCGAGGTTTACGTCGCCACCGAAAGCCCCAAGGGCGAATTCGGGGTCTATCTCGTCTCGGACGGCTCGAACAAGCCGTACCGCTGCAAGATTCGGCCGACTGCGTTCAGCCATCTTCAGGCGATGGATTTCATGTGCAAGGGCCACATGCTGCCCGACGCAACCGCGATCCTCGGCGCGATCGACGTGGTGTTCGGGGAGTGCGACCGGTGAGCAATCTTGCAACCGCCGAAGCGATGATCGCGGCCTACAACGCGCAGGACGTAGACACCTACGTCTCGTACATGACCGACGATGCCTGCGAGGCGAATTATCGCGGCGCCGTTGTCCGCGAGGGCAAGGAAGGCACGCGTTCGGGCCTTGCCGCAGCCTTTGCCAAGTGGCCGCAGAATAAGGCCGAAATCCGCGAAAAGCAGGCCATTGGCGACTATGTCCTGTTCCGGGAATTCGTTACCCGCGGCCCGGCCAGCGATGGATCTGAACTGGTCGAACCCTTTGAAGTCGTCGCCGTCTATTCGTTCGAGGGCGACAAGTGCTCTCGCGTGGAGTTCATCCGCTAATGGCTGATCGTCATCTCGAACCCGATAGCCCCGAGCTGCGCGCGCGCTGGGGCAATTTCGCCTGGACCGCCGAAAACGAGGCCAAGGCCAAGGAAGTGGTCGCGCGCTATCCGGCCGGGCGTCAGCGCTCGGCGGTGATGCCGCTGCTCGATCTCGCCCAGCGTCAGGTTGGTGCTGAAACGAACACGCAGGGCTGGCTGCCGATCCCAGTGATGGAATATGTCGCCGCCTATCTCGACATGCCGATCATCCGCGTGGTCGAGGTTGCCAGCTTCTACACCATGTACAACCTCGTGCCGGTGGGCCGCTTCCACGTACAGGTCTGCGGCACCACGCCGTGCATGCTACGCGGCTCGGACGCGATCATGGCCGCCTGCAAGAGCCGGGGCATGCACAAGGGCCACACCACCGATGACGGGCTGTGGACGCTGACCGAAGTCGAGTGCATGGGCAACTGCGCCTCCGCGCCGATGGTCCAGATCAACGACGACAACTACGAAGACCTGACGCCCGAGCGCCTCGATGTGGTGCTCGATGCACTGGCCGCCGGCAAGACGCCCAAGGCCGGGACGCAGGAACCGGGCCGCCACACGGTTGAGCCTTCGGGCGGGCCGACCACTCTTCAGGAGATGGTCAAGGCCAATCACGATTACCGGAAGGAGTGGTAAGCCATGTCGCTTTCAGACAAGGACCGCATCTTCACCAATCTCTATGGCTATCAGCCGTGGAACCTGCCCGCCGCCAAGGCGCGCGGCGATTGGGACAACACCAAGAAGCTGCTCGAACTGGGCCAGGACGCAATCATCGAGGAAATCAAGGCCTCGGGTCTGCGCGGACGGGGCGGGGCAGGCTTCCCGACCGGCCTCAAATGGTCGTTCATGCCCAAGGAATCGAAGGACGGCCGTCCGAGCTTCCTGGTCATCAACGCTGACGAATCCGAGCCCGGTTCGTGCAAGGACCGCGAAATCATCCGCCACGATCCGCACAAGCTGATCGAAGGCGCGCTGGTCGCGGGCTTCGCGATGCGCGCCCGCGCGGCCTACATCTACATTCGCGGCGAATACATCCGCGAAGCCGAAACGCTGATGGCAGCCGTACAGGAAGCCTATGGCGCGGGCCTGATCGGCAAGAACGCCTGCAAGTCGGGCTACGATTTCGACGTCTTCGTCCACCGCGGCGCGGGCGCCTACATCTGCGGCGAAGAAACCGCGATGATCGAATCGATCGAAGGCAAGAAGGGCCAGCCCCGCCTGAAGCCGCCGTTCCCGGCAGGTGCAGGCCTCTATGGCTGCCCGACCACCGTCAACAACGTCGAATCGATCGCGGTTGCCCCCACGATCCTGCGGCGCGGCGCGGCCTGGTTCAGCTCGTTCGGGCGCGACAACAACAAGGGCACCAAGCTCTTCCAGATCAGCGGCCACGTCGAAAAGCCGTGCGTCGTGGAAGAAGCCATGTCGATCCCGTTCAGCGAACTGATCGAAAAGCACTGCGGCGGCATCCGTGGCGGCAAGGACAACCTGCTGGCCGTGATCCCGGGCGGTTCTTCGGTTCCGCTGGTTCCGGCCGAGCAGATCTGGGACGCCCCGATGGACTTCGACGGCCTGCGCGCGGTCGGCTCGGGCCTTGGCACCGCGGCCGTCATCGTCATGGACAAGTCGACCGACATCGTCCGCGCGATCAGCCGCCTGTCGCACTTCTACATGCATGAAAGCTGCGGCCAGTGCACGCCGTGCCGCGAAGGCACCGGCTGGATGTACCGCGTGATGGAACGCCTGCGCACCGGCGATGCCGATGTCAGCGAAATCGACATGCTGTGGGATGTGACCAAGCAGGTTGAAGGCCACACCATCTGCGCGCTGGGCGATGCGGCCGCCTGGCCGATCCAGGGCCTGATCCGCCACTTCCGCCCCGAAATCGAACGCCGCATTGCCGAGAACATGAAGGAGGCCGCCGAATGAGTGCGCTTGCTCTGTCCCTGCTCCTGATGGCGGGTGCCCCGGCCGATGAAGGCGCGATGCGCAACGATGTGCTGCGCAACTACTTCAGCTGCGCGGCCAGTCGCCGTCACGATCAGATGGTGGAACTCCTCTCGGCGACGAACGAGGACGATTACAGCCAGGCAGTCAAGGCCCTGACCGATGTCGATCGCTGCGCCAGCGAGAACGATGTCGAGGCCGCTGCGCCGATGCTTGGCGCGATGGGGCCGAAGCGCGCCTTCGTGCGCGGCGTCGTTGCCGAAGAATTGATCAAGACCGCCCCGAAGCGCCAGCTCAAGGCGCTGCCGGTCAGCCCGAAGGTGTCGCTGCGCCCCTGGTTCTGGACCACGGGCCGCGTGCGCGCCGTTGACGAAATGGCGGTCTGCGTTGCCGAATCCAACCCAGCGGGGATTGAAGCCGTGCTCGCCACCAAGCCCGGCAGCCGCGCCCAGAACACCGCGCTGCAGGCGCTCAGCCCGTCGCTCGGCGCGTGTCTGGCCAAGGGGTTCGAACTGAATACCGGCCCGACCGGCCTGCGCGCCGCGCTGGCCGAGGCCTATTATCACCGCCTTTTTGATGCTCCGCCCGCGGGTGGGAAGGTTACGAACTGATGCCAAAGGTTACCGTAGACGGCGTCGAGATCGAAGTTCCGCAGGGCGCGACCGTCCTGCAGGCCTGCGAGCTTGCCGGCAAGGAAATCCCCCGCTTCTGCTATCACGAGCGGCTCTCGATCGCCGGCAACTGCCGCATGTGCCTGGTCGAGGTTTCGCCCGGACCGCCCAAGCCGCAGGCTTCGTGCGCGCTTCCCGCTGCCGACAACCAGGTGATCCGCACCGACAGCCCGATGGTGCAGAAGGCGCGCGAAGGGGTGATGGAGTTCCTCCTCATCAACCACCCGCTCGACTGCCCGATCTGCGACCAGGGCGGCGAGTGCGACCTGCAGGATCAGTCGGTGGCCTATGGCCGCGGCGGCTCGCGCTTCCATGAAAACAAGCGCGCCGTCACCGAAAAGTACATGGGCCCGCTGATCAAGACGGTGATGACCCGCTGCATCCACTGCACGCGCTGCGTCCGCTTCAGCGAGGAAATCGCGGGCGTGGACGAAATCGGCGCGCTCTATCGCGGCGAAAACACCCAGATCACCACCTATCTCGAACACGCCGCCAAGCACGAACTGTCGGCCAACGTGATCGACCTGTGCCCGGTCGGCGCGCTCACCTCGCGCCCATATGCGTTTGAAGCGCGCCCGTGGGAGCTGAAGAAGACCCTGTCGATCGACGTCTCCGATGCGGTCGGCGCAAACATCCGTCTCGATGCGCGCGGCCGTGAAGTCCTGCGCATCCTGCCGCGCGTGAACGACGACGTGAACGAGGAATGGCTGTCCGACAAGGGCCGCTTCCAGGTCGACGGGCTGACCCGCCGCCGCCTCGACAAGCCTTGGCTGCGCGTTGACGGCAAGCTGCAAGCCGCGACCTGGGCGGAGGCGTTTGCCGCCGTGGCCAAGATCAACCCCGGCAAGGACGTTGCCGTGATCGCGGGCGACCTGGTTGATTGCGAGACCATGTTCGCCGCCAAGTCGCTCGCCGGCGCGCTGGGATCGAGCCTGCTCGAAGGCCGCCAGACCGGCCTCGATTATGACTGCACGAACCTTGCGGCGGTGAACTTCAACTCGACCCTTGCGGGCATCGAGGAAGCCGACGCGGTGCTGATCGTGGGCAGCCACGTGCGCTGGGAAGCGCCGCTGCTGAACGCCCGCCTGCGCAAGGCCGCGAAGAAGGGCGCAAAGTTCTTCATCGTCGGGCCTGAGTGGGATCCGACGTTCCCCGCCACCTTCCTCGGCGAAGACCTGTCCGTGCTGAACAAGCTGCCCAAGGAAGCCGACGAGGCCCTGAAGGCCGCGCAGCGTCCAGCGCTGATCATCGGCGGGGCGGGGCTGGGCAAGGGTGCGCTTGCCGCGTGCCTCTCGCTCTCCGACACCTACATCATGGTCCGTGACGGCTGGAATGGCTTCAACGCGCTGCACATGGCGGCAAGCCGCATGGGCGGCCTAATGCTGGGCTATGCGCAGCCGGGCGGCCTGGCCGACCTCGTCGCGGCCAAGCCCAAGGTGGTCATTTCGCTTGGCGCGGATGAGGTGGACTACACCCAGTTCGCCGGTTCGATGATCGTCTATATCGGCCACCACGGTGACAAGGGCGCCCACGCGGCCGACATCATCCTGCCGGCCGCCGCCTTCAGCGAAAAGCCGGGCACTTATGTGAACACCGAAGGGCGCGTGCAGATGGCCGACAAAGCCGTGTTCGCCCCCGGTGACGCACGCGAGGATTGGACGATCCTGCGCGCCATGGCGGACAGCCTCGGCGTTTCGGTCGGCTTCGACAGCTTTGACGAGCTGCGCGCCGCGATGGCCAAGGCGGTTCCTGCGCTTGGGCAAGAGGGCCTCGCCGATTACGGCGCGCTGCCCAAGGGCGTGAAGGCCACGGCCGAAGGCGTGATCGCGGGCTACCCGATCAAGGACTTCTACCTGACTAACCCGATCGCCCGCGCCAGCACGGTGATGCAGCGCTGCTCGGCAGAACTGCTCCACGGCGAAGACTTTGCGGAGGCCGCGGAATGACCGAGTTCTTCCAAACCCTTGGGATGTCCTACGAATGGGCCTGGGCCCTTTCGACGCTGTGCGGCATCCTGCTGATCGCGCTGCCGCTGATGCTGGCCGTGGCGATGATCATCTATGTCGACCGCAAGGTGTGGGCAGCGATGGCGCTGCGCCGCGGGCCGAACGTGGTGGGCCCCTGGGGCCTGCTGCAATCGTTCGCCGACGGCCTCAAGGTCATGCTGCAGGAAACGATCATTCCTTCGGCGGCCAACAAGGGCCTGTTCCTGATCGCGCCGATCATCACCTTCACGGTCGCGCTGATGGCTTGGGCGGTGATCCCGTTCAATTCGGCCGCGATCCTCGCCGACATCAACGTCGGCCTGCTCTACATCCTCGCGATCTCGTCGCTGGGGGTTTACGGCACGATCATCGCGGGCTGGTCGTCGAACTCGAAGTATCCGTTCTTCTCGGCCATGCGCGCTTCGGCGCAGATGATCTCTTACGAAGTCTCGATCGGCTTCATCCTGATCTGCGTGG
>NZ_JAYSBK010000065.1:0-16658 GCF_041915465.1 Novosphingobium sp.
TCTGGCGATCAAGACCCGCTACCTCGATTACAAATATGGCGATGCCATGGACGCTGCCGAAGGACACCAGTGATGCGCATGACCTTTCCCCACAGCCTTGGCCGCGAGGAAGTGCGGCGCCGCGTGCGCGAGCATGAGGGCGAGATTGCCCAGATCGCCCCGGCGGGCATGGCCGAAGTCACCACCAGCTGGCCTTCGGAAGACAAGATGGCGCTGTCGGTGACAGCCATGGGCAAGACCATCGAAGGCTGCGTCGACATTTCGGACGATGCCCTCGCCTTCGAATTCGACCTGCCGATGGCACTGTCCTTCGTAGGGCCGATGATCCGCTCGGCGATCGAGCCCAAGGCAAAAAAGCTGCTCGGCCAGGCCTGAGCCTAGCCCTCCAGGTATTCGCGCGGAATTCTGAGCTGCTCGGCGGCGATCTGTGTCTCGCGCAGGAACAGCACCAGCGCGACCATCAACAGCGCAATCGCCAAGAGGAACGTACCCGCCGCGAGGCGTTGCAGGTTCATCGCGAACAGTTCCTCGCAGAACAGCACCGCCACGGTCGTCCCGATCGAAAGGCCGCTGACCACCAGCAGGCGCATCGCCCGGGTAACCAGAGTGATCCGTTGATCGATCATGCGGATTTCGGTCACGACCATATCGTGCTCCGGCCCTTCGGTCGCAACGTGGCGGTCCTGCAAGGCCCGCGCCCGGTCAACCACGCGGCCCAGCCGGGTCGACAGCAGGTTGAGGATGTTGCCCATCGCCACCAGCACGAACACCGGGGCAAGGGCGAGTTGGATGGTCTGTGCGATCATGGGGCTGGATTATCGGCCAAGCGTTCCCAAATACAAGTGGTTGCCGCCGCCAGCTGAAGGACCACGACATCATGCCAAGATCGCTTTCAAAGCTTGCCATCATTGCGCTTGGCGCGCTCGTTCTGGGCGGATGCGCGGCAGTGTTCGACAAGCACCCGGTGGGCAACCGGGCAGTGCCGCAGCCGGCCAAGCCGGTCGAACTGCAACGCTATCTTGGCCGCTGGTACGAACTGGCCCGCTATGAACAGGGTTTCCAGAAGGGCTGCGAGGGTGTGACCGCCGACTATGCCTTGCGCGAGGACGGGACGATTTCCGTGCTGAACAGCTGCCGCAAACCCAACGGCAAGGTGACGCAGGCCAAGGGCAAGGCAAAAGTCGTCGACACCGCCACCGGGGCCAAGCTGAAGGTCAGCTTCTTCGGCCCATTCTATGGCAATTACTGGGTGCTCGACCGCGCCGACGACTATTCTTGGGCCATCATTGGCGAGCCTTCGGGCCGCTACCTGTGGATCCTCTCGCGCGAGGCGAACCCCGGCGAGGCGGCGGTCGAAGCCCTGATCGCGCGGACCCGCGCGCTGGGTTACGACACCACCATGCTGCGCCGCACCCAGCAGCCCTGATCAGCGCCCGCTGGTCAGCAGCGTATCGACTACGCTCGGATCGGCGAGCGTCGAGGTATCGCCCAGGTTCGAGACGTCCCCTTCGGCGATCTTGCGCAGGATGCGGCGCATGATCTTGCCCGAGCGGGTCTTGGGCAGGCCGGGGGCGAAGTGGATCACGTCCGGCGTGGCGATCGGGCCGATTTCCTTGCGCACCCATTGGACGAGCTCCTTGCGCACCTCCTCGCTGCCCTCCTCGCCGACGTTGAGCGTGACATAGGCATAGATGCCCTGCCCCTTGATCTCGTGCGGCATGCCCACCACGGCGGCTTCGGCCACCTTGGTGTGGGCGACCAGCGCGCTTTCGACCTCGGCGGTGCCCATGCGGTGGCCCGAGACGTTGATCACGTCATCGACGCGGCCGGTGATCCAGTAATAGCCATCCTCGTCTCGGCGGCAGCCGTCGCCGGTGAAATACTTGCCGCGATAGGTGGTGAAATAGGTCTGGAAGAAGCGTTCGTGATCGCCCCAGACGGTGCGCATTTGCCCGGGCCAGCTTTGCGTGATGCACAGGTTCCCTTCCGCCGCGCCTTCCAGCACCGCGCCCTCGGCATCGACCAACTGCGGCACCACGCCGAACATCGGCTTGGAAGCTGAACCCGGCTTGAGGTCGGTCGCGCCGGGCAGCGGCGTGATCATCGCCCCGCCGGTTTCGGTCTGCCACCAGGTATCGACGATCGGGCAGCGCTCATCGCCGACCACGCGCCAGTACCATTCCCAGGCCTCCGGATTGATCGGCTCGCCGACCGAGCCGAGCAGGCGCAGGCTCTTGCGGCTGGTTTTCTTCACCCATTCATCGCCCTCGCGCATCAGCGCGCGCAGCGCCGTGGGGGCGCCGTAGAAGATGTTGACGCCGTGCCGATCGACGATTTCCCAGAACCGGCTGTGATCGGGATAGTTCGGCACGCCTTCAAACATCACGGTCGTCGCGCCATTGGCGAGCGGGCCGTAGACGACATAGCTGTGCCCCGTGACCCAACCCACGTCGGCCGCGCACCAGTAGATTTCGCCGGGGCGGTAATCGAACACGTAATGGTGCGTCATCGCCGCCCAGGTGAGATAGCCGCCGGTGGTGTGCAGCACGCCCTTGGGCTTGCCGGTGGAACCGGAGGTGTAGAGGATGAACAGCGGATCTTCCGCGTTCATTTCCTCGTACGGGCAGTCGGCGGAAACGGTCTGCTTGGCCTCGTCCCACCAGTGATCGCGGCCCGCGGCCATGGTCACGGCATTGCCGACATGGCGCACCACCAGCACCGCCTCAACCGAGGGGCAGTGATCAAGCGCGGCATCGACATTGGCCTTCAGCGGCACCTGCTTGCCCCCGCGCATCCCGGCGTCGGCAGTGATGACGATATTGCTGTCACAGTCCTGGATGCGGCCCGCCAGCGCCTCGGGGCTGAAGCCGCCGAACACGATCGAGTGGATCGCCCCGATCCGGGTGCAGGCCAGCATCGCCACCGCCGCTTCGGGGATCATCGGCAGGTAGATGGTGATCCGCTGCCCCTTCTTCGCGCCGAGGTCTTTCAGCACGTTGGCCATGCGGCACACTTCGGCGTGGAGCTGGCGATAGGTCAGGCGGCGCTGGTGCTCGCTGTCATCGCCTTCCCAGATGATCGCGGTCGTCTCGCCGTTTTCGGCAAGGTGGCGGTCAAGGCAGTTGGCCGAAACGTTGAGCGTGCCGTCGGAAAACCATTCGATCCCGAAATCGGCTTCGTCATAGCTGCACTGGCTGAGCTTGGTCCACGGCTTGATCCAGTCCAGCCGGGCGCTCTCTTCGCGCCAGAACGCCTCGGGCTGTTCGAGCGAACGGCGGTACATCTCGGCATAGCGGCCCGCGTTGACATAAGCGCGAGCGGCCCATTCGGCGGGGACGGGATGATTGGTGGCCATTGCAGGTTCTCTCCGGGATTCGTTTGCCCGGCAGTTAGAAGCGCAGCCGTGCGAAGGTCAATAAAACCAGCGCTGCTGCCAGCCATAAACCGACGCTACAGGGTTGCCCTGTGTATCGGTTGCGGGACGGAAGCGGAACCGCTCGACCGCGAGACGGCAGGTCAGCGCATCGGCTTCCGGGTCGGGACTGCGGCGCACCACCCGGCAGCCGGTTGGCTTGCCATCGGCGCCGACAGTGATCGCGATGGTCACCGAATTGCCCAGTCGGAGCGCGCGGTTCGCCTTATTGTAATCCTTCTCGGCAATCGTCCCCGAAATCTTCTCGGCCTTGCGGGTAAGGCCGCCGCCTTGTCCGTTGCCGTCATTGCCGTTGCCCGTTCCAAGACCCGCACCGGCGGCGCCCGTCCCCTCGCCCACGTCCTTCGCGCCAGAGCTGTTGGCATCGCCGGTTCTGGCAGCGCGCGGCGCGGGTTTGGCAGCGATCGGAACCTTTGGTGGCGGCGCATTCTCGGCGCGGGCCACGGCCTTGCGCCCCGCTTCGCCAGCGGCGCCGGCGGCGTCGATCTCTTTTGCGGGTTCCGGCTGCGGCGGGGGCGTGGTGACCGTGACGGAAAAGGTCGAAACCACCGCCTTCATCGCCTGCTCGGCAAACTGCGGCGCAAAAGCGCGAACCAGCCCGAACACGACCACGATCTGGAGCAGCGCCGCACCGACGAACGCGGCAAGGCGCGTGCGGCGCGGGGTTCGCAGCAACTGGTCCTGATCGTCGCCCGCTTGCATCGCTTCAGCTTGCCGCCTTCACCTTCACGCCGTCCTTCACCTTGTCGCCGGGGTGGAGGATCACCTTGTCGCCCGCAGAGAGGCCGCCCAGCACTTCGCCGTATTCATCGCTCATGTGCCCGACCTTGACCTGAACCATCCGCGCCTTGCCGTTCGCTCCCACGACAAAGGCCGCCCAGTTCGCGCCTTGCCGGAACAGCGCGCCCACCGGCACGCGCAGCACATCGGGCGCAGACCACAGCGCGACCCGCACGATCACGCGGTAGCCGTGGCCAAGGCTGCCCCAGCTGGCGCGCGGATCGGTAAGGTCCACCACCACGTTGACACGCTGTTCCTCGACACCAAGCGCGGAAATCTTGGTGAAGCCGAAAGGTTCCACCAGCCGCACCTTGCCTTTCAGCGGCGCATCGCCGCCCCAGCCATCGACGATTACCTCCGCGCCCGGTTTGACCCGCACCGCATCGGCCGACAGCATATCGGAGACGATCTCGAGATCGGCCGGATCGCCGATCTCGACCAGCGCGGTCCCGGCCACCACGGCGCGGTCGCTTTCCTGCAGCACGCGCAGCACCGATCCCGAAACCGGGGCGATCACCCGCACCACCTGCCCCTTGGGCACGGCGGCGGTGGTGGCAAGACTGGCGCGCGCCGCCTGCAGGCTGTGCTGCGCGGCATTCTGTGCCTGCACCGCCGCCGCACTCGCTGCACGGCTGCGGGCGAGCTCGGCCTTGGCGGCATCGTGCTGCGCCTTGGAAACGAAGCCCTTGCCCAACAGCGCATCGGCGCGCGCGAAGTTCGATCGGGCGAGCTGTTCGGCCGCGCGCGCTTCCTGCACCTGAGCGGACGCGGCGGCGACCTGTGCTTCGAGCGCGGCAATATTCGCGGTCGTCTGGGCATAGGACCGGGCATCGACCGGACTGGGTGCGACCGGCTGAATCTCGGCCAGCACCTCGCCCGCCTTCACCTGCGCCCCCGGCTTGAAGGCCACGCGCAGCAGGTTGCCGGTCACCGGCGCACTGACGGCATAGAGGTTGTGAATCCGCGTTTCGCCAAGGTCATCGGCAGTCACGCGCATTTCCCCGCGCGTCACTTCGGTCATGTCGACCTCAAGCGCGGGCGTGCGCAGCATGAACCAGACCGTCAGCGCCGCCGCGATCAGGATCGCGATGCCGATAATCCGTTGTCCGGTGAAGCGTTTGGCCTGCATGGTCACTCCCGAGTCTTCAAGGCTCTTATCAGATCGAGCCGGTCCGCGCTGCGGCGGATCAGCCAGGTCGTGGCGGCGCTGGCGAAGGCGACCACCACCACCCCTTCGGCCAGCGTGCGCGCGCTGACCGCATAGGGGATCATGAACATATCGGACGAAAACGAGGCCGCGATATAGCGCGACAGCGCCATGCCCAGCCCCAGCCCCAGCGGCAGCGCGGCGAGCGTGAGCAGCGCCTGTTCGCCCACCAGCACGAAGCCCGCCTCGACCTTGCGGAAGCCCAACACCCGCATCGAGGCAAGATCGCGCGCGCGTTCGGACAGGCTGATCCGCGCCCCGGTATAGGAAACGCCCGCCACGATCAGCATTGCGAAGATCGTGTTGAACAGGGTGACGATCCCCATGTTCTGCGCCACGGTTTCGCGGATGCCGCGCACCGCCGCCTCGGCCACGTTGACGGCTGCGACCATCGGCGTGCGCTTGAGCGCGGCATAGAGCGCGCCCGACTGCGCCGGATCGGCCAGCAGGTAGGCTCCGCTCGCCACATCGCCTTCGCGCAGGTGCCGGGCCAGCGCGCCGCGCTCCACCACTACGGACGCGCCCAGCGGCACGTCGATCACCTGCACCACGGGCAGGGAAAAGCGCTGGCGCTCGCCCTCGGTCACGGCCACGTCGATCCGATCGCCCACGTTGAGGTCCAGCTTGCGGGCAAGCTGGCTGGACACGATCGCGCCTTCGCGCGGGGGCTGGATCACCTGATCGTCCAGCGTCACCATCCGCATCAGGTCCGCACCCTGCGGCAGGCCAAGCAGGGCCTCGCGCTCGTGATAGGGTCCATGGCTGAGCTCGGCGGCGACGCTGCGATAGGTTTCAACCTTTTGCACCCCCGGCAGGCTCTCAAGCTCGCGCACCACGTGGCCATCGCGCGGTTCGGCAAAGGCCACGGCAAGGTCCGCGCGCTGGCCGCGTTCGAATGCGAGCGCGATCATCTTGTCGACATTGTCGGTCGAACTGGCCGAGGCAACATAGAGCGCCAGCGCCATGGCCAGCCCCAGCACGCTGGCGGCGGAGCGCAGCGGGCGGCGCACGAAGCCGCGTAGGATCATCCGGCTCGGTTCGTCGGGAAACAGCCGCACAAACCGGTCCCCCACTCCGCGCGAGGAAAAGCGCGCCGGGGCGGGCGGGCGCATCGCCTCGGCCGGGGCGAGCCGCTGGGCGCGCCACACCGCGCTCGCCGCGCCCGCCAGCACCGCCAGCAACGCGAGCGCCGCCGCGCCGAAATAGATGTCGGCCCCGGCGACGAAGTTCAGGAACGGGAAGACGAAATAGTCCTGATACATCGCGGTCATCCCGCGCCCCATCCACGCCCCCAGCACCCAACCCGCCAGCACGCCGCCAGCCGATAGCAGCAGCGCAAGGCTGGCATAGTGGCGCATGATCGCCCCGCTGCGATAACCGAATGCCTTGAGCAGGCCGATCACCTCGCGCTCGGTATCGACCAGCCGGGCAAGCAGGATGTTGAGCAGGAAGGCCGCCACGCCCAGGAAGATCGGCGGGAGGATTTCCACCGTGGTCTTCAATTGGTCGACCTCGTTGGTCAGGAACCGGTCAGAGGTCTGCAAATCGCGTCCATAGGCCCCGGTCGGTCCGTAATGCGAGCTGGCGTTGTCGATCCGGCGGATTGCCTCTTCAACAGAGGTTCCGGGGGTGAGCCGCACCACCGCCTCGTTGAAGCCGCCGCGCATATCGAGCAGCCCGGCGAGCGGCTTGCGCGCCATCCAGACGATCCCGAAGCGGCGGTTGTCGGGAAAGATCTGCCCCGGCGCGACCGCATAGACATATTCGGGCGACAGCGCGGTGCCGACGATCTTGAGGTCGATCCGCTTGCCATAGACCAGCGCGGGCAGGGTATCGCCCAGCGAGAGCCGCGCGGCGCGGGCGAACATCTCGCTTACCACCACTTCGTTGCCGCGCCCTTCCTGCGGCATCCGGCCCGAGCGCAGCACCAGCCGATTGATCGAGACCGGCAGCGAATGGAGCCGCGCCGAGGCCGGTTCGGCGACGCCGGGAATATCGAGCGTCGCCGCAGCAGTCACCCGCGTTTCCAGCGCCGCAATCCCCGGCAGCCGGGCCAGCTCGCGCCCCAGACTATCGGGTGCGCGGCGCAGCGGCACCCAGGCATCGGCCAGGGCATAACGGTCGTAATAGGCGGTGCGCGTCGCCTCCAGCGAACGCATCATGCCATAGGAGGCGACCACCATGCCCACCCCCGCCGCCATGACCAGCGCGATGGCCAGCGCCTGGGCACGCAGCCGCCAGACGTCGCGCAGCAGCTTGACCGTCAGCGGCGGAAGCTTGCTCACCACTCCAGCCCGGTCGCGGACCGCCGCACGGGGTTGCGGCCGTGGCTGGCGATCGCGCCATCGGCAAAGCGCACCACCTCGTCGGCCATTTCGGCAATCACGGCATTGTGGGTGATGATGAAGACCGTCGTCCCGACCTCGCGGTTGATCGTTTCGAGCGCGGTGAGAACACGGATCCCGGTCTTGCTGTCAAGCGCGCCAGTCGGCTCGTCGCAGAGCAGCACCTGCGGGCGCTTGGCAATGGCGCGGGCGATGGCGACGCGCTGCTGCTCGCCGCCCGAAAGCTGCGCCGGAAAGTGATCGAGCCGGTCCTCCAGCCCCACCAGCGCCAGCGCCTCTTCCGGGGTCATCGGGTCTTCGGCGATGTCGGTGATCAGCTGCACATTCTCGCGCGCGGTCAATGAGGCGATCAGGTTGTAGAACTGGAACACGAAGCCGATCGAGCGGCGGCGGTATTCGGTAAGGCCGTCCTCATCGAGCGCGGTCAGTTCCAAATCCTCGAACCAGGCCTGCCCCGATGTCGCCCGGTCCAGCCCGCCAAGGATATTGAGCAGGGTGGACTTGCCCGATCCCGACGGGCCGAGCAGCACCAGCAGTTCCCCGGCGTGGACCGTCAGGTCCACCCCGCGCAGCGCGTGGACAGCGGCAGGCCCTTCGCCATAGGACTTGGTCAGACCGGCCGTGCGGTAGATGACCCGGCCTTCGTCCACTAGTGCCGCCCCCGGCCTTTGTGATCGGCACGAAAGCGGGTGTAGCTGTCGAGCACCTTGCGCATTTCGGCAATCGCGCGTTCGCGTTCGCGCTGGTCGTCGATCCGCGACAGGTCGCGCTTCAGGCCGGTGACGAATTCGGCATAGGAGTTCTGCCAGTCATGCCCGAGCGCGCGGGTCAGGTCGCTGCGCCCGGTCTTCAGCCGGCGCGCAGGCGCGCCGGGCGGCAGGGCATAGGTCTCGCCAATCTCGGGCGTCGCGATATTGGTGCCCGGCACGCGGTTCGCCGCCATGCCGCGCAGCGTATCGAGCGCGCCCTGTTCGCCGTGGACCAGGAACAGCGTGCCGCCGATCGGCGCGCGCGCGGCGATCCAGTCGAGCAGCTCGCCCTGATCGGCATGGGCGGAATAGCTGTCGATCCGGCGGATCGCGGCGCGCACGATCACGTCCTCGCCCGAAATGCGCACCCGGCCCGCCCCTTCCAGGATCACCCGGCCCAGCGTGCCTTCGGCCTGATAGCCGACGAACAGCACCGTGGATTCGCGCTTGTGCAGGTTGTGGATCAGGTGGTGGCGGATGCGCCCGGCCTCGCACATTCCCGATGCCGCCATGATGATCGCGCCCGAGACGGAGTTCAGCCGGATCGATTCCGCTACGCTCTCGGTAAAATGGAAATTGGGGCAGTTGAAAGTGCAGTCCGGATCGACGTCTTCCAGTTCGTCCGCATGACGCGCGAAGACCTTGGTTGCCCGGCTGGCGAGCGGACTGTCGATGAACACCGGCACGTCGGGAATGGCCTTGGCGCGGATCAATTCGGCAATGTCGAGCAGCAGTTCCTGCGTGCGTTCCAGCGCAAAGGTCGGGATCACGAGGTTGCCGCCGCGTGACAGCGCCCCGCGAATTTCCGCCTCGAGCAGCTTGCGCCGCATTTCAATCGTCACGGGTTCGCGCTCACGGTCGCCATAGGTGCTTTCGCAAAGCACGTGGTCGAACCCGGCAGGCCCTTCGGGATCGGGATGGAACGCCTTGTTTTCCGGCCCGAGGTCGCCCGAGCACAGCACGTGGGTGCCGCCGGCCTGCAGTTCGGCGGAAGCGGAACCCAGGATGTGTCCGGCATTCCAGAACCGCGCGCGGAAACCGGGGGCGGGTTCGAACCACTCTTCGTATTCGACCGAAGCGCATTGGCCCCAGGCGGCCAGCGCATCGGCCTCGGTATAGAGCGGGGCGAACTCCTCCTCGCCTGCGCGGTCGCGGCGGCGGTTGCGGCGCTGGGTATCGGCTTCCTGGATGCGGCCCGCATCGGCCAGCATGTATTCAAGCAGGTCGGCGGTCGGCTGGGTGCACCAGATACGCCCGGTAAAGCCTTCGGCCACAAGGCGCGGCAGCAGGCCCGAATGGTCGATGTGGGCATGGGTCAGCACCACGGCATCGACCTTGCGCGGATCGAACCCGAAGGCGCCCTGGTTGAGCCCTTCCAAGGTGCGCGAACCCTGGAACATTCCGCAGTCGACCAGCACGCGCGATCCGCCGCAGACGAATTCGTGGCACGATCCCGTCACGGTGCGCGCCGCGCCGTGCAGGGTAAGGGTCAGTTCGCTGGTCATTTCCGCTATCTCCCACACCCTTTTGCCGCACGCCTTGACCTGCCGCAATCGGTTGGTGGGAAAAGCGCCGCGCCTCAGTCGATCTGCGCCAGGATTTCCCCGATCCGGCCAAAGATCTCGTCGATATGGCTCTTTTCGAGAATCAGCGGCGGCGACAGAGCGATGATATCGCCCGTCACGCGGATCAGCAGGCCGGAATCGAACGCGCGGTGGAACACCTCCATCGCGCGCTTGGTCGGCGCGCCGGGGCGCGGTTCCAGTTCGATCCCGCCGATCAGGCCGAAGTTGCGGCAATCGATCACGTGGCGCGCGCCCTTCAGCGAATGAACCGCGTCGGCCCAGTAATCGCCCAGTTCGATCGCCTTTTCGAACAAACCTTCGGCGGCATAGATGTCCAGCGTGGCGATTGCGGCGGCGGCGGCCAGCGGGTGCCCGGAATAGGTATAGCCGTGGAACAATTCGATCCCCGGCGCAGCGCCGTTCACGATGGTATCGTGCACCTCGCGCCGCACCGCGACCGCGCCCATCGGCACGGCGGCATTGGTCAGCCCCTTGGCCATGGTGATGATGTCGGGCGTCACGCCCAGCCGTTCGGCCGCGGTCGCCTTGCCGACGCGGCCAAAGGCGGTGATGACCTCGTCGAAGATCAGCAGGATGTCGTGCGCGTCGCAGATCGCGCGCAGCCGCTCTAGGTAACCGACCGGCGGGACGAGCACGCCCGTCGACCCGGCGACCGGCTCGACGATCACAGCGGCGATGGTTTCCGCGCCGTGCAGCGCCACGATCCGCTCCAGGTCCTCTGCCAGATCCGCGCCGTGCGCCGGCTGGCCGCGCGTAAAGGCATTGCGGGCCGGATCGTGAGTGTGGCGCATATGATCGACACCGGTCAGCAGCGTGCCGAACTGGCGGCGGTTGCCGACGATCCCGCCCACCGAAATGCCACCGAAGCCGACCCCGTGATAGCCGCGCTCGCGCCCGATCAGCCGCGTCTTGCCGCCCATTCCGCGCGCCTTCTGGTAAGCCAGCGCGATCTTCAGCGCCGTATCGACGCTTTCCGAGCCCGAATTGGTGAAGAAGATGCGGTCGAGCCCCTCGGGCATCAGCAGCGCGAGCTTCGCGGCAGCCTCGAAGGCGGTGGGATGGGCCAGCTGGAAGGTCGGCGCAAAGTCGAGCCGTTCCGCCGCCTGCTTGATCGCCTCGATGATCGGGCGGCGGGCGTGCCCGGCATTGACGCACCACAGCCCACCCGTCGCGTCGAGCACCTGGTGCCCGGCAGCGGCGGTATAATGCATCCCTTCGGCCGCCACGAACATGCGCGGATGCTGCTTGAAGCCGCGATTGTCGGTAAACGGCATCCAGAACGCCGAAAGATCGTTGGGTTCGTGCATCGCAAGGGGCTCCAGCTGCTAGGCCTGCAAGGTTAGCGGGATGACCGCCGGGGCGCTATTCGGATCGCGTGGCGCCGCCCTATCGGAAAAGCCGATAGCCATAGCCAAGATAAATTCCATTGGCCTTCAGTCCGGTTCAAGGCACTATGCCGGATGGTAGGAGAGGACCGGACGGAACGCGGGAGCCATGCAGCACCCGCGCACGGACCGGCCCAACCGGCCCTTCGTGGGCCAATTGAGTGAGGGAAATACCATGAACTATCGCATGCTCCTGGCTGCAGCCGTACTGCCGCTTGCAGCTATTCCGACCGCGGCCTTTGCCCAGGACGAAGCAGCCGCAGCCGGCCCGATCGACATTTCGGCTCAGGTTGGCGCCTTCAGCGACTACCGCTTCCGCGGCATCTCGCTGTCGGGCAAGGACCCCGAAGTGACCGCATCGGTGACCGTCAGCCACGAAAGCGGCCTTTATGCCAGCCTCTGGGCCTCGAACGTTGATCTGGGCAACGGCGGCGCAAAGAACGTCGAAATGGACTGGACCGCGGGCTTCACCAAGGACGTCGGCCCGGTCACGGTCGATGTCGGCGCGGTCTATTACACCTATGCCAACAACAGCGGCTTCAACTACGTCGAAGCCTATGGCTCGCTCGGCACCAAGGTTGGCCCGGCCGACGTGAAGGTTGGCGTGGCCTATGCTCCCAGCCAGAGCAACATCGGCAGCCAGGATAACCTGTACTACTACGTCTCGGGCGATGTGCCGTTCGGTGAAACCGGCTGGTCGGCCCACGGCACCTTCGGCATCGAAGACGGCGCTTTCGGCGACCACAAGAAGGACTGGAAGGTCGGCATGAGCTATGACCTCGGTTCGGGCTTCACCGCCAGCCTCGACTACGTGGACACGGCCCATGCGCTGACCCCGCTGGGCGATGCCACGGTTGTGGGCGGCCTGACCTTCGACTTCTGACAGGAGTGCGCGCCCGGGGCCACCGCGCCCCGGGCCGCAACGTGATTTGCATGACCATCGACATCGCCAGCTGGATCAAGGACCGCGGAATCAGCGAGGTGGAATGCATTGTCCCGGACATGAACGGGATTCAGCGCGGCAAGGTTCTGCCCGCGGGCAAGTTCCTCAAGAGCGTGACCGATCGCACACTGCGCATTCCGGGCAGCGTCTTCATCGTCACCGTGACCGGCGGCTATCCCGAAGATATCCAGCACATCGTGCCCGACTATGACCCGGACCTGATCCTGGTCCCCGATCCGGCAACAATCCGCGAGGCACCGGGTTACAGGACGCCCACCGCCTATGTGATCGCGGACGCCTATCACGCGTCGGGCGCGCTGTCCGGCAAGCCGGTCGACATTGCCCCGCGTCAGATCCTGAAGAAGGTGCTGGCGCTCTACGAAGCCAGGGGCTGGCAGCCCGTGATTGCGCCGGAAGCCGAATTCTACCTGGTTTCCAAGAACCTCGATTCCGACTTCCCGCTGGTACCGCCGCCGGGCCGTTCCGGCCGCGCGGAGACCGCGAGCGAGGCCTTCGGGCTCGAAGCGCTGAGCGAGTTCGAGGACATCATCGAACAGATCTATGACTGGTGCGAAAAGGCCGAACTGAACATCGACACGATGATTCACGAGGCCGGGGCCGCCCAGCTTGAAGTGAACTTCATCCACGGCGACCCGCTGACGCTGGCCGATCAGGTGCTGCTGTTCAAGCGCATCGTCCGGCAGGTTGCGCTGGAACACGGGGTCTATGCCACCTTCATGGCCAAGCCGATGGCCGACCAGCCGGGCAGCGCGATGCACATCCACCAGTCGGTGCTGAGCATGGAGACCGGGCGCAACGTCTTTTCCACCGCCAACGGCAAGGAAACAGCTCTGTTCCGCAGCCATATCGCGGGGCTGGTGCGCCTGATGCCGCAGATCCTGCCGCTGGTCGCTCCCAACGTGAACTCGTTCCGGCGGATGCGGCCCGATACCGCCGCCCCGATCAACGTCCACTGGGGCAGCGACAACCGCTCCTGCGGGTTTCGCGTGCCGATTTCGGATGCCAAGGACCGCCGCGTCGAAAATCGCCTCGCCGGGGCGGACGCCAACCCCTACCTCGCCATCGCCGCCTCGCTGATCTGCGGCTATGTCGGGATGGTGGAGCGCATGGTTCCGCCCAAGATGCTGGAGGGCAACGCCTATAACCGCGCGCGCACCCTGCCCCGCACGCTCGAGGCCGCGCTTGACCGGTTCTATCAATGCAAGCCGGTCAAGAACCTGCTGGGCGAGGAGTTCTTCGAAATCTTCTGGGCGATCAAGGACGCAGAGCTTTACGCCTACCAGTCGGTCATCAGCTCGTGGGAGCGCGAACACCTGCTGTTGAAGGTCTAGGCCGTGCAGCGCCACGCGCCGTCGCTTTACGCGGCGACAGCCAATCCGTTTCCCGGCCAGCCGCAGCTTCGCGGTGAGGAAAGCGCCGACGTGGTGGTGGTCGGCGGCGGGTTCACCGGGCTGTCGGCGGCGCTCCATGCGGCGGAAGCGGGGTATTCGGTGATCCTGCTCGAAGGCGCGCGGATCGGCTGGGGCGCTTCAGGCCGCAATGGCGGCCAACTGATCCCCGGCATGCGCTGGGGCGCGGCGGACCTTGCCGCAAAGTTCGGCGACGATAGGGCGCGCCAGCTGGTCAGCATCGCCAATTCCGCGTGCGACATGGTGCGCGGCCGGATCGCGCGGCACGGCATCGCTTGCGACCTGCGCGCCGGGCACTTTTACGCCGCCGCCAAGCCCGGCCACCTGGACGACATGCGCCGCGAACTGGAGGTGCTTGAGCGCCTGCTCGGCTATGCGAGTGCGCGGATCGTCGAGCCGGGCGAAACGCAAGCCTATGTCGCGAGCCCGCTCTACCACGGCGGCTATTTCGACGCGGCGGGCGGGCATTTCCACCCGCTCAACTACGCACTGGGACTGGCGCAAGCTGCGCTGGATGCTGGGGTGCGGATCTTCGAGGACAGCGCCGTCACCGCGATGGACCACGCCGCGCCGGTGCTTGCCATGACCGCTGAGGGCCGCGTTACCGCGCGCCACGGCGTGCTCGCCTGCGATACGCTGATGGGCACGCTCGACCCGGCGCTGGGGCGGATAACTATGCCGGTCGCCAACTACAACGTCGCCACCGCACCGCTTTCGCCCGATCGCGCCGCCGCGCTGATCCCATCGGGCGCGGCGGTTTCGGACAGCAAGTTCGTGCTCAACTACTACCGCCTCAGCGCCGAAAACCGGCTGGTGTTCGGCGGGGGCGAGAAATATTCGCCGCGCCCGCCCGCCGATGCCGCCGCCTTCGTGCGGCCCTATCTGGAGCAGGTCTTCCCGCAGCTTGCCGGGGTCAAGATCGACTATGCCTGGGGCGGGCTGGTCGGCGTGACGCTGAACCGCCTGCCGCACTTCGGGCGGATCGGGAACAGCTTCTTTGCCCACGGCTGGTCGGGCCATGGCGCGCTTCTGACCACGCTGGCGGGCAGCCTGATCGCCGAGGCGATGCAGGGCCATGCCGAAAAGTTCGACCTGTTCGCGAACCTGCCCACCCGCCCCTTCCCCGGCGGCCCGCTGCTGCGTCATCCACTCTATGTGCTGGGCATGTTGTGGTATGCGCTGAGAGACAGGCTGTAACGGGGGGCCACCGATGATCACCGACACCGCCATCGCCGCCATGTTGAAGGCCGAACAGGATCGCTATGTCGCTGCCAACCCGCGCTCGGCGGCGCTGGCGAAGGACGCGGCGCGGCACTGGCACCGGGGCGTGCCGTTCCACTGGATGCTCGATTGGGGCACGCCCTTCCCGCTGTTTGCCGAACGCGCCGAGGGGGCCGAGCTGTGGGACGTCGACGGGCATCGCTATGACGATTTCTGCCTTGGCGACACCGGCTCGATGTTCGGCCACGCCCCCGCCCCGGTCGCGGCGGCAATCGCCCGGCAGGCCAGCCGCGGATTGACCTATATGCTCCCCACCCCCGATGCCGTGGTCGTGGCGGACGAGTTGGCCGCGCGTTTCAAGCTGCCGTTCTGGCAGGTCACTTCCAGCGCGAGCGAGGCGAACCGCGCGGTGATCCGCTGGTGCCGGGGGATTACCGGTCGCAAGAAGATCCTGGTCTTCAATGGCTGCTATCACGGCGCAGTGGACGATGTGTTCGTCGACCTGCGCGATGGCCTGCCCGAACTGCGCCGCAGCCTGGTCGGCCAAGTCTATGACGTGCGCGAACATACGGTGGTGATCGAGTTCAACGATCTGCCCGCGCTCGAAGCCGCGCTCGAAGGCGGAGACATCGCAGCCGTGCTGACCGAACCGGCGCTGACCAATGTCGGCATGGTCTTGCCCGATCCGGGCTATCTCGAGGCGATGCGCGCGCTCTGCAGCCGCTATGGCACGCTGCTGGTGTTTGACGAGACGCACACGATCTCCACCGGCTATGGCGGCCACACCGCCGCGCACGGACCGCTGCCCGACCTGTTCGTGCTGGGCAAACCGGTGGCGGGCGGCGTCCCCTGCGCGGTCTATGGCTTCAGCGAAGTGGTCGCGCGGCGGATGGAGCGAGCCCGCGCGGAAGGGGAAACCGGCCATTCCGGGATCGGCACCACGCTGTCGGCCAACGCGCTTGCCCTCGCCGCGATGCGCGCCTGCCTGACCGAGGTGATGACGCCCGCCGCCTATGCCCACATGCTGCCGCTGGCCGAGGAACTGGCCGCATCCCTGCGCGCAGTGATCGCGGCCAACGGGCTTGACTGGCACGTCACCCACGTCGGCTCGCGCGGAGAGTTCATCTGCTCGGCCAAGGCCCCGCGCAACGGGACCGAGGCCCGCGCCGCGATGGCCGGACCGCTCGAACACGCGCTGCACCTGTTCCTCATCAACCGCGGCGTGCTGATCGCGCCGTTCCACAACATGACCCTTGTCAGCCCCGCGACCACGCGCGCGCAGGTTGACCGTCTGGCGCAAGTGCTCGACGATTGCCTCAAGACCCTGATCGGATGACTCTATGACCCAGCCGCCCTACAGTTCGAACCACCGCGCCACTCTGGAAGAAGCGCAGGCATTCTTCGCCGCGAACCCGGATATCGACGCGATCGACATCATCTTCACCAACATGTGCGGCGTGCCGCGCGGCAAGCGGCTGCGCCAGCACGAGGTGCTGGCGGTTTACGAGAGCGGGCGGTTCCTGCCCGGATCGGTGCTGGTGGTCGACATCACCGGGCGCGATTGCGAGGAAACGGGCCT
>NZ_JAYSBK010000066.1:0-16557 GCF_041915465.1 Novosphingobium sp.
AAGTGCTTGTCATTGCTGTTGTTCTAACCAGTCCCTGTTGCAGTGCTGTTAAAGCCGGTTCGATGCTGCGATGCAACAGTGCACAACAGATCCCCGCAACATGTGCATAGCGATGCACGGCGCTTGCTGCTTGTAAGAATCCGGCTAAATCGCAGTACATGGACAAGATCATTATCGAGGGCGGGAAGCGCCTTTCCGGCACCATCCCCATCTCTGGCGCAAAGAATGCCGCGCTCACGCTGTTGCCCTGCGCGCTGCTGACCGACGAGCCGCTGACGCTGCGCAACCTGCCGCGCTTGGCGGACATCGACGGATTCCAGCACTTGCTCAACCAGTTCGGCGTTTCGACTACCATCGCGGGCAGCCGTCCGGAGGATTTCGGCCGGGTGATGACGCTGGCCGCCACCCGCATGACCTCCACCGTCGCGCCCTATGAACTGGTGCGCAAGATGCGCGCCTCGATCCTGGTGCTCGGTCCGATGCTGGCGCGCATGGGCGAGGCGACGGTGTCGCTGCCCGGCGGCTGCGCCATCGGCAACCGCCCGATCGACCTGCACCTCAAGGCGCTCGAAGCCTTTGGCGCGACCATCGAACTGGCCGCCGGTTACGTAAAGGCGATCGCGCCCGATGGCGGCCTGCCCGGCGGGCGCTATTCCTTCCCGGTGGTCTCGGTCGGCGCGACCGAGAACGCGCTGATGGCCGCCGTGCTATGCAAGGGCAAGTCGGTGCTGCACAATGCCGCGCGCGAACCGGAAATCGTCGACCTGTGCAATCTGCTGGTCGCAATGGGCGCGCAGATCGAAGGGATCGGCAGCTCCGACCTCACCATCCACGGGGTCGAGCGTCTGCACGGCGCGACCTACCGCGTGATGTCCGACCGGATCGAGGCCGGCTCTTATGCCTGTGCCGCTGCGATCACCGGGGGCGAGGTGTTCCTGAAGCACGCCGTGATCGAGGAAATGGACGCCACCGTCCAGGCGCTGCGCGATGCGGGCGTCCATGTCGAACCGCGCAAGGACGAGAACGGCGGCGCCGGGATCTATTTCGCCGCCGATGGCCCGCTGCGCCCGGTCAACGTCTCGACCGCGCCCTACCCCGGCTTTGCCACTGATATGCAGGCCCAGCTGATGGCCATGCTGTGCCTCGCCAAGGGCACCAGCGTGCTGACCGAGACGATCTTCGAAAACCGCTATATGCACGTGCCCGAACTCAACCGCATGGGCGCACATATCGAAACCTCGGGCCGCACCGCGATCGTCCACGGGGTTGAAAAGCTCCACGGCGCCGAAGTGATGGCCACCGACCTGCGCGCCTCGATGAGCCTGGTGATCGCCGGCCTTGCCGCCGAAGGCCAGACCCAGGTCCACCGCCTCTACCACCTCGACCGTGGGTATGAACGGCTGGAAGAAAAGCTGGCCCTGGTCGGCGCGCAGATCGAGCGCGTCGGCGGGGATTGAGGCGGGCTTAAGCCGCCCATCCCCAACCCCTGCCGCAAGCGGGGAGTCGCAGACGCGCGAAGCGCCAGCGGAGCGAGACTTGTCGCGGCGCAGGCTCGGCTAGTCGCAGCGGGGTGGGAAGGTGCGGAGCGCTTACCCCAGCCGCCCGGCCAGCCAGCCCACCAGCCACAACCGGATCGCCCCCGCCAGCCCCGGCGGGGTGGGCGACTTGATCCGCTCGGCATCGATCTGCGCGACCAGCGCGTTGATCGGCAGCCCTTCCAGCGCGGCGGCCTGTTTCAGCAGTTCCCAGTAGAGCGGCTCGAGGCTGATCGAGGTCTTGTGGCCAGCGATCTCGACCGAGCGTTTGACCGGGGGGTGATAGGGCGTGGTCATGGCGGGATTGTAGCGCCGCAAACCGGCGGCGGCAAAGCCGCATCCGAGACGTCAGACGGGGGCAGCAAACCGCGGGCAGCCGCCCCCTGCCCATCAATACATATGCTGGCCGCCGTTGATGCTCATGGTCGAGCCGGTCATGAACCCGCCGTTCTCGCTGGTGAGGAACGCCACGCCGCGGGCGATTTCCTCGGCGTGGCCGAGGCGGCCGACCGGGATCTTGGCGACGATCTTTTCCAGCACCGGGGCGGGCACGGCGGCGACCATGTCGGTGTCGATATAGCCCGGCGCGATGGCGTTGACGGTAACGCCATATTTCGCGCCTTCCTGGGCCAGCGCCTTGGTGAAGCCGTGGATGCCGCTCTTGGCGGCGGCATAGTTGACCTGGCCGTATTGCCCCGCCTGCCCGTTGATCGAGCCGATGTTGACGATCCGGCCCCAGCCCCGCTCGCGCATGCCGGGGAAGGTGGCTTTGGCCATGTTGAAGCACCCGCCAAGGTTGATGCGCATCACCTCGTTCCAGTCCTCGAAGGTCATCTTGTGGAGCACGCCGTCGCGGGTCACGCCCGCATTGTTGACCACGATGTCGATGGGTCCGAATTCCTCGGCCACGGAAGCGCAGCCATCAAGGCAGGCCTGGTGATCGCCCACGTCCCACTTGCGCGCGGGGATGCCGGTGGCCTGCGAAAAGGCGCGGGCCTTTTCCTCATTCCCGGCATAGTTCGCGATCACCACGTGCCCCTGCTTTTGCAGACGCAGGCTGATCGCCTCGCCAATGCCTCTGGTACCACCGGTAACGATCGCCACGCGTGCCATGCAATGCCCCTTCCAATCGGATCAATTCCGTAGCGGCATGCTACGCAGACCCTGGCCGCGCGGCAAGGTGCCTACATACGTAGAAATTTTAATATGTGGGAGTTCGTCAGAACCGGAACTGGGTGCCGAGATAGACGGACTGGCTGTCCTGTCGGCCATCGGTGAGCGGCACCAGCCGGTCACGATCAGAGGTATAGCGCACGCCCGCCGTGACATTGAGGTTGCCGGTCACGCGGTAGGAGCCGCCGACGTCGACGGTCTGATCGCTTTGCTCGAAGGTGCGGGGCGAACGACCGGACTTTTCACGCTCGTCCAGCGCGATGCGCGGGGCAAAGCGCGAGGGATCTCCTGCCGCCGCCGTGCCGGACTTGGGCTGGAAGGAGGCCAGATCGGGCATTTCGATCCGCCGGATCGTTGGCGCCGGGACCTTGCTGTTCTGGGCAAAGCCGCGATAGCCGCGCGTGGTGCCGAGGCTATAGGCGGTCGGCGCGATCCGCAGCGGCGAGGTTACGCTGGCAAGGGTCGCCACATTACCGCTGCGCGAGCGGGTGCTATTCGCGTCGAGTCGCACCGCCACGGTCAGCGAGCGATCCATCCGGGTGCCCGATGCCGCTGGCGTAAAGCGGAAGGTACGCCCCTTCGACAGCGCCCGAACGGTAACAGAGCGAGCCAGGCGCGGATCGACATTGGTCGGCATGAACCCGGATCCGTGGACCTCGTCCCTGGTCGGTTCGCTCTGGATGTCGAAACTGCTGGAAAAGGCGAGCACGGCACTGGGCAGTGCCAGCAGTCCGACGGCCCCGGCCAGCATCACTGCTGCCGTTCCGGCGCTCCGCTTTTTGGTGGTCTGCTGCGTAGAACGCATGACGTACCGTTGCCCTGATCCGAACCCTGATCCACTGGCGGGGCGAGTCCCCACTCGGTGCCTATACACCAAATCTGGTGACTATGTCCCATTTTTCCAAGGGGCGACTTAAGGCCGTATCGCTGAATTCCGGCTTAACGGTCGGCCCGGCGCGCCATCATTCAGCCCGGGTTCACCGCTCGGGCGCGCATTAGGCCCTCCAACACGGGCCTTGCCTTCGGGCAAAGCGGGCTTGCCGCCTTCGCCGCCTCGGTTATAGAGGCAGCGACGGGCGCAATGCCCGCACGGCATATCGCCCGACAAGACAGGATCTGGACGCACACATGATTGGCAGCACTTCCACCGGCCTTCCGACCATCCGCTTTATCGTCCGGGCCGGACTTGTCGGTTTCGCCGCACTGGCGCTTACTGCCTGTGGACACAAGGAACGCCCCAAGGCCGATCTTGCCGCCTCGAAGATCACCACCATCGGCGTGAACAGCTATCTGTGGCGCGCCAGCCTCGAAGCGCTAAGCTTCATGCCGCTGCTCCAGACCGACAGCAACGGCGGCGTGATCGTGACCGACTGGTACGCCAATCCCAACAACCCGAACGAGCGCATGAAGGTGACCGTGACGATCCTCGACCAGGATCTGCGCGCCGACGCGCTGCGCGTCGCCGCCAGCCGCCAGGTGATGCAGGCAGGGGTGTGGGTCGATGCCCCGGTCCAGGCCGCGACCGTGCAGAAGCTGGAAGACATCATCCTGACCCGCGCCCGCGATCTGCGCCGCCAGGCTTCGGCCGCCAAGTAACCCTGCACCACGTAGTCCGGCGCCAAGTAATTGCCCTGCCGCCCAGGCTTGGCATAGCTGCCCCCTCGACAAGCCGGATGGACCGGCTAGAGGGGCGAACATGACTACTGAACGCTTTGACCCCGCCAGTGCCGATCCGCGCTGGCAGCACGTCTGGGATGAACGCCAGAGTTTCCGCGCGGACGATACCAGCGCGAAGCCGCGCTCCTACGTGCTCGAGATGTTCCCCTATCCTTCGGGGCGCATCCACATCGGCCACGTGCGCAATTACACGATGGGCGACGTGCTGGCCCGCTACAAGCGGATGAAGGGCTTCGAAGTGCTCCACCCGATGGGCTGGGACGCTTTCGGGATGCCGGCGGAAAACGCGGCGATGGAAAAGGGCGTCCACCCCGGCGGCTGGACCCGCGACAATATCGCCAACATGAAGGCGCAGCTCAAACGCCTTGGCTTCGCGCTCGACTGGAGCCGCGAACTCGCCACTTGCGAACCCGAATACTACGGCCACGAACAGGCGCTGTTCCTCGATCTTTATGCGGCGGGCCTCGTCTATCGCAAGGAAAGCGCCGTCAACTGGGACCCCGTCGACATGACGGTGCTGGCCAACGAACAGGTGATCGACGGGCGCGGCTGGCGCTCGGGTGCGCTGGTGGAAAAGCGCAAGCTCAGCCAGTGGTTCCTCAAGATCACCCAGTTCGCCGACGAACTGCTCGAAGGGCTCGGCAGCCTTGAGAACTGGCCCGAAAAGGTTCGGCTGATGCAGGAAAACTGGATCGGCAAGTCGCAAGGCCTGCGCTGCACCTTCCGCTTCGTCGACAGCACCGACGGGATCGAGGTCTATACCACCCGGCCCGACACCATGTTCGGCGCGAGCTTCGTGGCGATCGCGGCGGATCATCCCTTTGCCCAGGCGATGGCCGCCAACTCGCCCGAGCTGGCCGCCTTCATCGCCGAATGCAAGCAGGGCGGCACCACCGCGGCGGAACTGGAAACGGCGGAAAAGAAGGGCTTCAACACCGGCTATTCGGTTGAGCACCCGCTCAAGAAGGCGTGGCACCTGCCGGTCTACGTCGCCAATTTCGTGCTGATGGACTATGGCACCGGGGCCGTGTTCGGCTGCCCTGCGCACGACCAGCGCGACCTTGATTTTGCGCGCAAGTATGACCTGCCCGTGACCCGCGTGGTCGCTGATGGCGATGAAACCAGCCCGACCTTCTCCGGCAACGAAGCCTATACCGGGCCGGGCCGCATCGTGAATTCCGAGTGGCTTGACGGCATGACCGTGGAGCAGGCCAAGGCCGACATCATCGCCAAGGCCACGCACGAAGGCTGGGGCCAGGGCGAGACCCAGTTCCGCCTGCGCGACTGGGGCGTTTCGCGTCAGCGCTATTGGGGCACCCCGATCCCGTTCATCCACTGCGAGGCCTGCGGCGTGGTGCCGGTGCCCAAGAGCCAGCTGCCCGTGCGCCTGCCCGAGGACGTCAGCTTCGACATTCCCGGCAACCCGCTGCTGCGTCACCCGACCTGGAAGCACGTGGACTGCCCGAAATGCGGCAAGCCGGCAGAGCGCGAGACCGACACGCTCGACACCTTCGTCGATTCGTCGTGGTACTTCCTGCGCTTTGCCAGCCAGCCGGCAGACCGGCCGTTCGATCCCGAAGCGATCAAGCAGTGGCTGCCGGTGGAACAATACATCGGCGGGATCGAACACGCGATCCTGCACTTGCTCTATGCCCGCTTCTGGACGTGCGCACTCGCCCATATCGGCCTGATCGACGTGAAGGAGCCGTTCGCCAGCCTGTTCACGCAAGGGATGGTCACGCACGAGACCTACAGCCGTATCGATCCGGGCAATGGCCAGCCGATCTACTACGCGCCCAGCGATGTCGAGCGCGGCGCTGACAGTGCCACGCTCAAGGCAGACGGCCAGTCGGTCGAGATCGGCCGCGTCATTAAGATGTCGAAGAGCAAGAAGAACGTCGTCGATCCCGACGACATCATCGACCAGTACGGCGCCGACGCGGTGCGCTGGTTCATGCTCTCCGACAGCCCGCCCGAGCGCGACCTGCCGTGGTCGGAAGCCGGCATCGAGGGCTGCGCCCGCTTCGTCCAGCGCCTGTGGCGCTTGTTCGGCCAGTACGATGCCGCCGCGGCCGGCGAGGACAAGCCACTTGACCGCAAGCGCGACCAGACCGTCGCCGCTGTCGCCGAAGATATCGAGGGCCTCGGCTTCAACAAGGCCGTGGCGCGGATCTACGAGCTGACCAGCGCGATCGAAAAGGCCGCACCTTCCGCCAGCCGTTCTGCCGCGATCCGCGCGCTGCTGCTGCTGGTCTCCCCGATGATGCCCCACCTTGCCGAAGAGGCGTGGAGCAGGTTCTCAGATGGTCTTGCCGCAGATGCCGCCTGGCCGCCGGTCGATCCCGCGCTGCTGGTCGAGGACGAAGTGACGATCGCCATCCAGGTGCTGGGCAAGCTGCGCGACACCATCACCGTCGCCAAGGGCCTGCCCAAGGATCAGGTCGAGGCCCTTGCCCTTGCCTCCGACAAGGTGCAGCGTGCGCTCGATGGCAAGCCAGTCAAGAAAGTGATCGTGGTGCCCGACCGTCTGGTGAATCTCGTCGCATGAAGCGTCTTCTGGCCCTGTTCGCCATGCTGATGCTCGCCGCCTGCGGGCTCAAGCCGATGTATGCCGGCGGCGCCTCGGGCACCGTGGCGCAGGGGCTTGCCGGGATCGAGGTTTCGCCGATCGAGGGCAAGGCCGGCTGGCTGGTGCGCAATTCGCTGGTCGACCGGCTGGGCGCCGCTGGGCCCGGCACGGCGCGCTACCGGCTCGACGTGCGGCTCGATGACCGGCTCGAAGGGCTTGGCCTGCTGTCGGACGACACCATCGCGCGCGAACGCCGCACGTTGCGCGCGCGCTATCAGCTGGTCGATCTGACGACCGGTGAGATCGTGCTCGATGCAACGGCGGGGTCGGACGCCGGGATCGACGTGGTCAGTTCCGAATATGCCACCATCGCCGCCGAACAGACCGCGCTTGAAAACCTGTCGCGCGAAGTTTCGGACCGGATCGTGACCCGGATTTCCGTCTTTCTGCGCAGCGGCGCGAAGGGCCAGTGAAAGCCAGCCAGAAGGACTTTCGGGGCCTGGCGGTGCGCGCGGCGCGCGAGGCGCGAATCTTCTATTTCTGCGGCCCGGACGAGGCCGGCGCGAACGATGCGGCGAATCACATCGCCGCGCTGCTGCCCGAGGCGGGCGAGCGGGTGGAGTTGTCCGGTGCCGAACTGCGCAAGGACCCGGTGCGGCTGGGCGACGAGGCGCGCTCCACCTCACTGTTCGGCGATGCGCGGCACATCTGGGTGCGCGCCAGCGGCGATGATGCCCACGACGCGGTCGAGAACCTGCTGTCAGGCGAGGCAGAGGCCTGCCCGGTGCTGATCGTCGCCGCCAATGCCACCGACAAGTCGCGCACGGCCAAACTGCTCGCCAGCCGCCCCGATGCGCTGGTTGCGATGTTCTATCCACCAGACCTGCGCTCGATGGCGGGCACGGTGCGCGACATGGCGGATGCTGCCGGGGTCACGCTGAACGGCGATCTGGCCGAGCGAATCGCCCGGGCAAGCGCGCTCGACAGCCGTCTCGCCTTGTCGGAAGTGACCAAGCTTGCGCTCTATCTCGACGCCAGCCCTCAGGCCCCCCGTCGCGCCGATGCCGAGGCGCTCGATGCGATCGGGGCGAGCACCGAGGACGATGGCTTCATGTCGCTGGTCAACACCGTGCTGGGCGGGGAAACCGGCAAGCTGGCGGGCGAACTGCACCGGATGCGCGAGCTGGGAATGAGCCCGGTCGGGCTGCTGCTGGCGATCGAGCGGCGCGCGGCACAATTGGCCGAGCTTGCCGGCAAGCTCGGCCCGCGCGGCGACATCATGGCGCTGCTCGAGGCGGAATCCGCTGCCCGGCGCGTATTCTGGAAGGACAAGCGCGACCTTGGCGTGCAACTGCGCCGCTGGCGCGGCAAGAAGCTCACCCGGCTGCTCGAGCGGCTGATGGAACTGCACCGCGCCCTGTTGGCCAACAGCCAGAATGCCGAGCTTCTGCTCGCCCAGGGCCTGGCCGAGATCACGCGGGCGGCGGCGCCGCGTGCGTGAAACAAGTCCAATTACATAATTTTTCGTAATTGGCCGTTGACCGCATGTTGTTTGCGATAGTTAAATAGGAAGCGACCTCAGACTCAGCACATGCTCGGGGCAACAAGGGACTTCACTTCATGAAGTGCAGTAAAGCTGCGTATGGCGGGCTATGCTGATGGCGCAGGGCTCCAAGCAGGCGCAAGCCCTCGCGGCAGGTCTTGAACTGCCGCAGATGCGTTCACTCGAACGGCGTCGCCTGCAATGCTACCTGGCTTTCATGATTGGCGATATCGTCGCGGTTTTCGCGGGGTTCGGCGCGGTCGGCTATCTCTATCGCGGGATCGCCGGCCTGGGACAGGCGGTGGTACTCGCACAGCTGCTTTTGCCAGTCTTCCTGACCATCGCGCTCTATAACGGTGCCTATTCGATCGACGCCTTGCACAATCAGCGCCGGGGCATTCTGCAAGCTGTCACTGCCGTATTACTGTCATCGGCCGCAGTGGTCTTCATTGCCTTCTATACCAAGTCCAGTTCGGACTTTTCGCGCATCATCTTTACCATAGGCATGTTGGCATCACTGCTTGGGGTAACTTGGATGCGCCTGCAAATGCGGGCCTTCGTCGCCTGGCGCTGCGGCGCGCAGGTGGTTAACGAGCTGCTGATCGACGACGGCGGTCCCGCGATCGACCTGCCCAATGTCCAGCGCATTTCGGCAAGCGAACTGAAACTCGTTCCGGCCCTCGACGATCCGCACGCCCTGCACCGGATCGGCCTGGTTCTCGAGTCTGCCGACAGGGTGATGGTTTCCTGTCCGCCTGAGCGCCGCTGGGCCTGGGCAACGATCCTCAAGGGCGCGAATATCTCTGGCGAAGTCATTGACGCCGCGGTTGCCGAACTGGGCGCGCATGGGGCCCGGATTGCCGCGCAGCAAGGCTGGCTGCGGGTCTCCCTTGGCCCGCTGGAACTGCGCTCGCGGGTCATCAAGCGGTTGTTCGACATTACCGGCGCGGGGGTTGGCCTGATCCTGCTATCCCCGCTGCTGATCGCCGTGGCCGTGGCGATTCTGCTGGAAGACGGCAGCCCGGTGCTGTTCGTTCAGCGCCGGGTCGGACGCGGTAACCGCTTCTTCAATATGTATAAATTCCGCTCAATGCGCTCTGACCGCAGCGATGCGGCCGGTGCGCGCTCGACCGGACGCGAGGATGACCGAATCACCCGCGTCGGCCGGTTCATCCGCCGCACTTCGATCGACGAGCTGCCTCAGCTGTTCAACGTGTTGCTCGGCGAAATGTCGAGCGGCGCGGGGCGATACTTGCTGTCGCCGGTGGTGTTGTAGAGCACCTTGACGATATCGAGGCAGGTATCGAGGCCCACAAAGTCGGCCAGTTCCAGCGGGCCCATCGGGTGATTGAGGCCCAGGCGGCAACCCTTATCGATATCGACGATGCTGGCGGTGCCCTGTCCCAGCACGAACACCGCTTCGTTGATCATCGGCAGCAGGATGCGGTTGACGACGAAGCCGGGCTCGTCTTCCGCCTGAACGATCTGCTTGCCGAGCGTTTCGGCAAAGGCGCGGGTGCGCGCAACCGGATCGGCGCTCGTGGCAAGGCCAGGGATGACTTCGATCAGGCCCATCACCGGGACCGGATTGAAGAAGTGCAGGCCGATGAACCGCGCCGGGTCGGGCGACGAGGTCGCCATGCGGGTAATCGGGATCGAACTGGTGTTCGAAGCCATGATCGCATCGCTGCGCAGCACCTTGCCGGCGGCTTCGAAGATCGTGCGCTTGACGGCTTCCTTTTCGGTCGCGGCCTCGATGATCATGTCGGCATCGCCCATGGCTTCATAGCCGCTTACCGGCGTGATCCGCGCGAGCGCCGCGGTTGCTTCGTCGGGGGTCAGCTTTTCCCGGCTGACAAGGCGGGCCAGCCCCTTGTCGATCCCGGCCTTGGCCTTTTCGGCAACCGCGATGTCGATGTCGGACAGTAGCACCTTGATCCCGCACTGGGCGACCTGCTGGGCAATGCCCGAACCCATCTACCCTGCACCGATAACCGCGACTGTCCGCATTTCCCATCCCTTCGCACTTGCAGCAAGAGCGGCTGGTTAGCGGCGAAATGGGGGCTTGGCTAGCGGTTTTGCCCCGGCACCCAGAGCACGTCGCCCGCGCCCGCCGCATTGATGCTGCGGGCCAGCACGAACAGATAGTCCGACAGGCGGTTGATATAGGCGAGCGCAGCCGGGTTCGTGGGCTCCGCCTCGGCCATGGCGGTCATCGCGCGTTCGGCGCGGCGCACGGCGGCGCGGGCGACGTGGACGCGCGCCGCTGCCTCGCTGCCGCCTGGCAGGATGAAGCTGGTGAGCGGGGGCAGGTGTTCATTGAGCGAATCGATCGTTTGCTCGATCCATTCGGCCTGTCCCGGCACGATCCGCAGCACCATTTCGGACGGCGCGAAATCCGTGCCCCCAAGCGCACCCAGCGGCGTCGCAAGGTCTGCACCAAGGTCGAACAGGTCGTTCTGGATACGCACCAGCGCGCCGGCATGATCGCTATCGCCAAGTGCGACCACGGCCAGCCCGATCGCGCTGTTGGCTTCGTCCACCGCGCCGATCGCTTCCATGCGCGCGGCGTGTTTGGGGCGGCGCGAACCATCGACCAGCCCGGTGGTGCCGTCGTCACCCGTCCGGGTGTAGATTTTGTTGAGCTTGACCAAGATCGATCAGCGTTTCGAGAACAGGACCAGCGCGACCAGCAGGATCGCCGCACCCTGATAGAGGATGCGCTGGAACATCAGCTTGTTCTGCTTGAGCTGCATCTCGCTCGGCCCGCTGCTGTTCGGGCTTTCCAGATCGGTGCGCGTGCTTTTGAGGAACGTGGCGATGCCGCGGACCAGGCTGACGACGACCATGCCCATAAGCACGACGAGAACGAGGATCAGAAACGGGTTCATGGAATTCCTATTACGCCGCCACCAAGAGAAATGCCAGCCGGTAAGCGCCCCGCCCGCAGCCGGTCCGCCAGCGCATGCCCGTCCTCGCCTGCCCGGCGCAGATCGGCCAGCGCGGGCGAGCCGCGCCGCTTGGCGAGCTTGCGCCCGTCGGACTCCACCAGCAGCGGGTGATGATGCCAGACCGGCACCGGCAAGCCGAGCAGCGTCTGCAGCAGGCGGTGAACATGGCTGGCGGCGAACAGGTCCAGCCCCCGCGTCACCAGCGTGATCCCGTCCGCCGCGTCATCCAGCGTCGCGGCGAGGTGATAGCTGGCCGGGGCTTCCTTGCGCAGCAGCACGACGTCGCCGAACAACTCGGGCCTTGCGCGCTGCACGCCGGCGACCTCGTCGGTCCATTCGAGCGGCCCCGCCAGCTGGGCTGCGCGCGCCATGTCGAGCCGCCACGCCGCATTGGCTGGATCGACGCTGCGCCCCCGGCAAGTCCCCGGATAGACCAGTCCGTCAGGCCCGGTTTCGGTTGCGGCAGCAGCGATATCGGCACGGGTGCAGGTGCAGGGATAGAGCAGTCCCATGGCCTTAAGCCGCTCTCCCGCCGCGCCGTAGCTGGCGAGACGGCCGGACTGGAACACCACATCGCCGTCCCAGCCAAGGCCCAGCCAGCGAAGGTCGGCCAGGATCTCGTCCACCAGTTCCGCCCGGCTGCGCGTGCCGTCGATATCCTCGATCCGGAGCAGGAATTCGCCATCCCGCGCCCGCGCCAGATCGTGCGCCACCACCGCAGCATAGGCGTGGCCAAGGTGCAGCAGGCCATTGGGGCTGGGGGCGAAGCGGGTGCGGATCATGCGCCGCGCTTGTCCTGTGGATTGCGCGCGCGCGCAAGGGTTGACGTAGGCCGCCGAGGGATGTTCATTGCGGGTCATGGACAGTCGCAAAACCGTAATGCCAGTCGGTTACCGGAGGCCATGCTCAAGAGCGAGCTGATCGAGCGCGCGGCCCGGTTCCGCAGCGCGGAGGAGGATCCCTCCCGGCACCTGTCCGATTGCCCTGCCCTTGTGCTCAATGCCGATTACACCCCGCTGTCCTATTACCCGCTCAGCCTGTGGCCCTGGCAGACGGCGATCAAGGCGGTGTTCCTCGAGCGGGTCGATATCGTCGCCAGCTACACGCGCGAAGTGCATTCGCCGACCTGGACGATGCAGATCCCCTCGGTCATCGCGCTGCGCCAATATGTGAAGTCCAGCGAATTTCCGGCCTTCACGCGCTTCAACCTGTTCCTGCGCGACCGGTTCACCTGCCAGTACTGTGGCAGCCCGCACCAGCTGACCTTCGATCACGTCGTGCCCCGGCGGCTGGGCGGCATGACCAGCTGGGAAAACGTCGCCACGGCCTGTTCGCCGTGCAACCTCAAGAAAGGCGGGCGTACGCCAAAGCAGGCCGCGATGCCGCTGCTGGTCGCGCCGATCCGGCCGACCAACTGGCAGCTGCAGGAACGCGGCCGCGCCTTCCCGCCCAATTACCTGCATGAAACCTGGCGAGACTGGCTCTATTGGGACATCGAACTCGAAGCCTGAGGTGCCCCGTGAAAGCCAAAGTTCGTGCCGTCAATCTTGGCAAGGTCGTCCCGTTTCGCGATGGCGAGGGCAGCGCGATCGGCAAGGCGCCGACCCGCGACGCCGTAACGATCGGCTGGACCGGGATCGCGGGCGACGAGCAGGCCGACCTTGTCCATCACGGCGGGCGCGACAAGGCAATCCACCACTACCCGCGCGATCACTATCCGCACTGGCTGGGCGTGCTGGGCGACCACCCGCTGCTGGGCGGCGACGGTGCGTTCGGTGAGAATATCTCGACTGTCGGGATGACCGAAACGGGCGTTTGCCTGGGCAATCGCTACCGCCTCGGCACCGCGCTGATCGAAGTGAGCCAGGGCCGCCAGCCGTGCTGGAAGCTCGATCACCGCTTCGGCCACAAGGGCGTTCTGGCAGAAGTGGTGCGAACCGCCCGCTGCGGCTGGTATTACCGCGTGATCGAATTGGGCGAAGTCACTGTCGGCGACCGCATCGAACTGGTCAGCCGCCCTCTGCCGGAATGGAGCGTCGCGCGCTGCTTTGCCCTGCTGGTTGGCGGCGCACACAAGGACGATCCGGCGGCGGTGCGCGCCCTGGCGAGTGAGCCACTGCTGGCAGAACCGTGGCGGCAGCGGGCCAAGGCCCTCGCCGGCGGCTGACCCCTCAGGCCAGCACGGTCAAGGCCGCAAGGTGCAGCAGCGCCGCGGCCAGTGCCAGGACCAGCGCCACGGTCACCCGCGGCCCGGCATAGACCGATACCTGCCGCTGGGTCGGAAAGCTGAAGGTCACCGGAATCCCCAGCAGCTTGTAGGGGTGCACCTCTGCAAACAGCGGGTCAGCGGCCATGCGGATCATGTCGCGGCGGCTGCGATAACGCATCAACCCGAAGATCGACCAGCCGGGATCGGCCTCGACATTCCAGGCATCGACATAGGGGCCGACCTTGCGCCCGACCATGCCGGGATGTCCGCCGCGCCCCAGCAGGCGGCGCACGAACGGATCGGAATAGCGGCGCATCATCGTCTCCCCCGGCACCTGCGCGCCGGTATCGGGATCGGCCACCATGCCGGGTGCGATCTTGACCAGGTTGAGCATCACGAATTCGCGGCCATCATCGGCTTCAAGGAATGCGCGCAGCACCGCTGGATCGTTGTTGCCGCCGAACTTGCCCTGGACGGCCTCGAAAAAGGCATCGATCTCGGCCTTGGTCAGCGGGCCGCGCCAGTTATCGTACCAGAGCCTGAACAGCACATAGAGCGCCAGCGCGCCGCCCCAGATCATCCAACCTTCCATGCTCTGCCCCTCCTGCTTTAGTTCTAGCGCACTCCCGCCAGCGCCTTTTGCCGGCGCCGTTGCACCGACGAGCCAAGCCCGATTGCCTCACGGTATTTCGCCACGGTGCGGCGGGCGAGGTCATAGCCCCTGGCTTTCAGCAAATCGACCAGCGCATCGTCGGACAGGATCGCCTTGGGATCCTCGGCATCGATCAACTGCTTGATCGCCGCCTTGACCGCTTCGGCCGATGCTCCCCCCTCGCCATCGACCGCGCCGACGCCCGAGGTGAAGAAGTACTTCAGTTCGAAGGTACCGCGCTCGCAGCTCAGGTACTTGTTCGAGGTGACGCGGCTGACGGTCGATTCGTGCATCGAAATCGCCTCGGCCACGGCGCGCAGGGTCAGCGGCTTCAATTGCGAAACGCCGTGGCGGAAGAAGCCGTCCTGCTGCTTCACCAGTTCGGCGGCAACCTTCAGGATTGTCTTCTGCCGCTGGTCGAGCGCTTTGACCAGCCAGTTGGCATCGGCCAGCTTGTCCGACAGCCAGCCCCGCGCGGCCTTGTCGTCGCAGGCGCCGCGCATCTCGACATAGTAACTGCGGTTGACGATCAGGCGCGGCAGGGTCGCCTCGTTGAGTCGGATGTCCCAGCCGCCATCGGCGCGCGGCGTGACCAGGATGTCGGGCGTGACCGGATCGCCGCCGCCGCCGCCAAAGCGCAGGCCGGGCTTGGGATCATAGCCGCGCAGTTCGGCCAGCATGTCGGCGAAATCCTCGTCGTCGACGCCGCACATCCGCTTCAATCGGGCAAGTTCGCCCTTGGCCAGCAGATCGAGGTTATCGAGCAGGCGGGCCATGCACGGATCGTAGCGGTCCGCTTCCTTGGCCTGGAGCGTCAGACATTCCGAGAGGCTGCGCGCGCCGACCCCGGTGGGGTCGAGCGACTGGACCAGGTCCAGCCCGGCCTCCGCCTCGGCCAGCGAAATGCCGAGATCCGCAGCCACTTCACGCAAGGTCACGGGCAGGTAACCGGCATCGTCGAGCAGGCCGACGATGTGGCGCGCAACAAACGCCTCGCGCGGGTCCTTCGAGGCCGGGCCAAGCTGGGCGTCGAGGTGGTCGGCCAGCGATTTCTCGCCCTCGCCGCGCTCATCGATGCCGGGGCCGTCCTCGCCGCCCGCGCTGCGCAGGTCTGCGCTCCAGTCCCCGGTGTCGCGGTCCCGGTCGAGCGCGGTGACATCGATATCGAGCGGCCGGTCGTCCTCGGCCCGGCCTTCCGCGATCAGCTGATCGGCAGGCGAGGTTTCAAGCGTGGTGCGGCGCAGGTCGGCCTCGTCACCGCCGATCGCCTCGACCTGCGGCGGCGCGGTGTCGCCAATTTCGAGCAGCGGATTGCTTTCCAGCGCATCGCCAATGAAGGCCTCGATCTCGAGGTTGGACAGCGTCAGCAGCTTGATCGCCTGCTGCAGCTGCGGCGTCATCACCAGTGACTGGCTTTGCCTTAGATCGAGGCGGGGGCCGAGCGCCATCCCAGCTACGCGTTAAAGCGTGAAGCCTTCGCCCAGGTACAGGCGGCGCACGTTCTCATCCGCGACCAGCGCCTCGGGGCTGCCTGCGAACAGCACCTGGCCGCCATAGATGATGCAGGCCCGATCGACGATGTCGAGCGTTTCGCGCACGTTGTGATCGGTGATCAGCACCCCGATCCCGCGCTGCTTGAGGTCGATAACGAGGTGGCGGATGTCGGCGATCGAGAGCGGGTCGATCCCGGCGAACGGCTCGTCCAGCAGCATGATCGAAGGCTTGGCCGCCAGCGCACGGGCAATTTCGCAGCGGCGACGTTCACCGCCCGACAGCGCCATCGCCCCGCTGGTGCGTAAGCGCGTCAGCCCGAATTCGTCGAGCAGGCGTTCCAGTTCGGCCGCGCGCACTTCGGGATCGGGTTCGGCCAGTTCGAGCACGCAGTTGATGTTCTGTTCAACCGTCATCGCGCGGAAGATCGAGGTTTCCTGCGGCAGATAGCCCAGCCCCAGGATCGCGCGGCGGTACATCGGCAGGTTGGTGACATCGATCCCGTCCATCAGGATGCGGCCGCTGTCCGGCCGGACCAGACCCATGATCGAATAGAAGCAGGTGGTCTTGCCCGCGCCGTTGGGCCCCAGCAGGCCCAGCACTTCGCCCTTGCCCACCGACAGCGAAATGTCGGTCAGCACCGCGCGCTTGTCATAGCTCTTGGCGATCGAGATCACTTCGAGCCCGCCCTGCGGGATGGGCGGCGAGGCATCGGCCTGCGGGGCGCTGGCCTGATCCGTGCTGGTTTGCGTGACGG
>NZ_JAYSBK010000067.1:0-16487 GCF_041915465.1 Novosphingobium sp.
CCGCAGGCGGAAAATTCGTTTCGCCCTTATCGTGCCGGATCGGCCCGGTCCAGTGCCTTTGCGCCGTCATCCGGCGCAATGTGGAAAGTGTAGCTCAGCGTGATCTGCTGCACGTCCTTGGCATCGGGATCGTCGAGGATCGCCGGATCGACGTAGTAGATCACCGGCATATCCACGGACTGACCGGGCTGAAGCGTCTGCCGGTTGAAGCAGAAGCACTGCACCTTCTTGAAATACTTGCCCGCCTGCTCGGGCGTGACGTTGAAACTTGCCACCCCGGTGATCGGATGGTCCGACATGTTCTCGGCCTTGAAATAGGCCATCTTGCGCGCACCGATTCGCATGTCCTGCGTGGTCTGTTCAGGCTCGAAGCGCCAGGGCATGTCGCGGTCGATATTGGCATCGAAACGCACAGAGATCGTCTGTGCGCCAAGTTTCACGCTCCCCGCTTCGGCTAGGCTGGCCCGCTGGGTGGTGCCGCCGTAACCAGTCACCTGACAGAACAGGCGGTAGAGCGGGACCGAGGCATAGCCCAGGCCCAGCATTGCCAGCGCACCCGCCAGCGCAATGAGCGCGACGCGGCGATTTCGGTTCGTCTGCTGAGCGGTGTTGTCCATGGCTCTAGTGCGTCATCTTGGCGATGCTGATGAAGAAGAACAGAATCGCCATCGCGCCGAGCACCAGGGCCATCACCCGGTTGCGGCCACGCTGGATGCGCTTGCGTTCGACTTCTTGTTCGGGGGTAAGTTGCATTTCAGGTCACCCAAGGATGAGGCGATCCACCACCAGAGCGGCGAACAGCGCGAAAAGGTAAAGCACGGAATAGGCGAACAGGCGCTTTTCAGGGCGCATATCCATATCGCCGGCATCCCCCCGGAACACGGCAACACGAAGCGAAAGCAGCAGGAACACGGCCGAAAGCGCCAGCGCGCTGGCACCATAGAGCCAGCCGGCGACCTTGAGCCAGAACGGCATCAGGGTGATCGGCAGCAGCAGCACGGCATAGATCAGGATCTGGCGGCGGGTGGACTTGTGTCCGGCCACCACCGGCATCATCGGAATGCCAGCCGCCGCGTAGTCGGTCTCGACGAACAGGGCGAGCGCCCAGAAATGCGGCGGGGTCCAGAAAAAGATGATCGCAAACAGCAGCACCGGCATCAGCGTGATGTCGCCGGTCGCCGCAATCCAGCCGATCATCGGCGGAAAGGCCCCGGCCCCGCCTCCGATCACGATGTTCTGCGGCGTGCGCGGTTTCAGCCAGATCGTGTAGATCACCGAATAGTAGATGATCGAAAACGCCAGGATCGCCGCTGCCAGCCACCCGACGGCAATGCCCATCACCAGCACGGAGCCAACCGATAGCGCGATACCGAAATCGCGCGCGGCCTTGCGGTCCATCCGGCCGGCCGGGAGCGGCCGCGACGCGGTGCGCTTCATCTTGGCGTCGAGGTCGGCTTCCCACCACTGATTGAGCGCGGCGCTACCGCCCGCCCCGACCGCGATGCACAGAATCGCGGTAAAGCCGAGAACCGGATCGACGGCCTGGGGCGCAGCCAGCAGCCCGCAGAGCCCGGTAAAGATCACGAGGCTCATCACCCGCGGCTTGGTCAGCGCGAAGAAATCGCGCCAGTCAGCGGGCAATGGGTGTGCGGAGGCGGAAATGGCAGTCATCTCGGGCGGGCTATAGGCGCGCTTTACAGCCGCTTCAACCAGTCAACCAGCAACGCGTTCACTTCATCGGGTCGTTCCTGCTGGGTCCAGTGGCCGCATCCTTCAAGGACGTGCCCTTCGACCCTGGGCGCGAACATCCGCATCAGCGCAACCGGATCGGCCACGGCGCCAAACAGCGTTGTCGCCGGATCGCGGCTGCCGCCGATGAACAGGCACGGCTGCTCGAGCTGCTTGCCCGCCCAGGCCTTGAAATATTCGTAGTCCGCCTCGTGGTTGCGATAGCGGTTGAGCGGTCCGCGAAAACCCGAGGCCTTGAACTCACGCTCGTAGAACGAAAGGTCTTCGTCCGACAGCCAGACCGGCAGGCCATCCGGATCGGCAACATCGGGCAGCCCTTCAAGGAAGGTCGCGCCAAGCGGCTTCGACCAGTAATCGCCTTCGGGTACGTCGCCAGAGATCGAATACATCATCCGCCGCACGAAAGCGCGCGGATCGGCTTCGGCCTCGGCCTCGGCCACGCCGGGTTCCTGGAAATATTCCTGGTAGAAGAACCGGCCCTTCAAGGTGAAATTCTCGCGGAAGATGTCGGTGAAGGGGCGCTGCGGCGCGCCACTGAACGGCACCGAAAGCCCTGCCACCGCGCGGAACTTGTCCGGCCGGGTGAACGCCGAATTCCACACGATCGGTGCGCCCCAGTCATGCCCGATCAGCACCACCGGCTCGCCCGGACTGAGGGCATCGGCCAGCCCGACGAGATCGCCGATCAGGCGCTCCATCGCATAGGCCGCCACTGGCTGCGGCTTGTCCGAGCCGCCGTAACCGCGCACGTCGATCGCGCAGGCGGTAAAGCCCGCCCCGGCCACCGGGCCGATCTGGTGACGCCACGAATACCAACTTTCGGGAAAGCCGTGGACCATGATCGCCAGCGGGCCGGAGCCTTTGATCGCGCAGCGCAGCGAAACTTCACCCACGTCGATGGTGCGGAATTCAGGCATTGCTTTCTCCCTTCACGAAAACGCCCCGGCTTTGCGGGCCGGGGCGGATTCGTTGCAGCCATTCAGGCCGTTCTATCAGTGATGGCCGTCGTCTTCGATGACGGGGACCTGTTCGAACTGGTGGAACGGCGGCGGGCTCGACAGGGTCCATTCGAGCGTGTTGGCACCTTCGCCCCAATAGTTGTCTTCCGCCTTCTTGCCCATGGTGAAGGCATAGATGATGTTGACGAACCAGATCCCGATCGAGACGGCCATGATCTTGTAGCCCAGCGTCGAGAGCGTGTTCCAGTGTTCGTAGGCTGGCGCATAGTCCGGATAGCGACGCGGCATCCCCTGCAGACCAAGGAAGTGCTGCGGGAAGAAGATCAGGTTCACGCCGACGAAGAACACCCAGAAGTGGATGTGCGCCAGCAGTTCCGAGTGCCAGCGGCCGCTCATCTTCGGGAACCAGTAATAGAACCCGGCGAAGAGCGCGGTCACCGCACCCAGCGACAGCACATAGTGGAAGTGCGCCACCACGAAGTAGGTGTCGTGCACCACGTCGTCGATGCCGCCGTTGGCGAGATAGACGCCGGTCACACCACCGACCACGAACAGGAAGATGAAGCCGATCGCCCAGACCATCGGCGACTTGAACTCGATCGAGCCGCCCCACATCGTCGCGATCCACGAGAAGATCTTGATGCCGGTCGGCACCGCGATGACCATCGTGGCGGCAGTGAAGTACATCTTCGTGTTCACGCTCAGGCCCGTCGCATACATGTGGTGGGCCCACACGACGAAGCCGACTACGCCGATCGCGACCATGGCGTAGGCCATGCCTAGGTAGCCGAACACCGGCTTCTTCGAAAAGGTCGAAACGATCTGGCTGATGATGCCGAAGGCCGGCAGAATCATGATGTACACTTCAGGGTGACCGAAGAACCAGAACAGGTGCTGGTAGAGTTCCGGATCGCCACCGCCCGACGGGTCGAAGAAGGTGGTGCCGAAGTTACGGTCGGTCAGCAGCATGGTGATCGCGGCGGCCAGGACCGGCAGCGACAGCAGCAGCAGAAACGCGGTGACCAGCACCGACCACACGAACAGCGGCATCTTGTGCAGGGTCATGCCCGGCGCGCGCATGTTGAAGATGGTGGTGATGAAGTTGATCGCGCCCATGATCGAGGCCGCACCGGCAAGGTGCAGCGAGAAGATCGCGAAGTCGGTCGCCGGGCCGTTCGAACCATAGGTCGACAGCGGGGCATAGGCCGTCCAGCCGATGCCGGCGCCGTTGCCGGTGGCATCGCCAGGCACGAAGGCCGAGGTCATCAGCGAGCAGAAGCCGGCGACGGTCAACCAGAACGAGATGTTGTTCATGCGCGGGAAGGCCATGTCCGGCGCGCCGATCATGATCGGAACGAACCAGTTGCCGAAGCCGCCGATGATCGCGGGCATGACCATGAAGAACACCATGATCAGACCGTGAGCGGTGATCAGGACGTTCCACAGGTGGAGCGCGTCATTGAATTCAACGGCCTTTCCGCCATTGAGGAACTGCGCGATCGTGCCCAGATACTGGATGCCGGGGTGTTCGAGCTCGAGGCGCATGACGCCCGAGATCGTGCCGCCGATGAGCCCCGCGAAAATCGCGAAGATCAGGTACAGCGTCCCGATGTCCTTGTGGTTGGTCGACATGAACCAGCGGGCGAAGAACGCCGGCTTGTGATCATGACCGTGATCGGCGTGGCCATGCTCGTCATGAGCCTGGAAATGTTCGGCAGTGGTAGCCATGATGCGAACCTTATCCTTGTTCTATCGGGCTCAAGCGGCCGGGGCCGGCTTTTCGGAAGCCGCAGCCTTTGCGGCAGCGGCAGGGGCAGCGGCGGGAGCAGCCGCCGGCGCATCGGGTGCACCGTCGATCTTGCCACCGTTGGCGATGACCCAGGCGTTGAACTTGTCACGCGGCAGGGCTTCGACCGCGATCGGCATGTAGCCATGCTTGGCGCCGCACAGTTCCGAGCACTGGCCGTAGTAGACGCCCGGCTCGTTGATGGTCAGCACGCGTTCGTTGATGCGGCCCGGAACAGCGTCGAGCTTGAACCACAGCGAAGGCACGGCGAACGAGTGGATCACGTCGGCCCCGGTGGTCTGCAGGCGAATCGGTTCGCCCACGGGCACGACCATGCGATAGTCGACAGCGAGCTGCGGCGGCTCACCGTTGGCGACGGCCTGGTCATCGGGCAGCATGTTGGAAATGACCTTGATGTCGCCGTTGTCGGGATAGCTGTAGGTCCAGAACCACTGGTTACCGGTAACCTTCACGGTCAGCGCCTTTTCGGGAGCCGGCTTGTACTGCTTCGCGATCAGCGCGATCGAGGGCACCGCGATTGCGACGAGAATCAGGATCGGAACGCCGGTCCACACCACTTCGAGCAGCGTGTTGTGGCTGGTCTTCGAAGGCACCGGATTGGCGCGCTTGTTGAAACGGATCATCACGAAGAGCAGCAGCACGAGAACGAATGCCGTGATCCCGAACATCACATAGACCAGCGCGTCGTGCAGCTTGATCGCAGTGTTGCCGACCGGCGAATACTGCGTCTGGACATCGAGCCCGCCCGGAACCGGCATACCCTTGCCTTCGGTCGGCTTCATCGGAGTGTAACCACCCGGCGCAACCTTGAAATGCGGATCATTGGGATCGATTGCCGGAGCAGCGGGGGCAGCCGCGGCGGGAGCAGCAGCCTTGTCGGCAGCCGGCGCGGCAGCAGCCGGCGCGGCGGCGGCTTCGGTGGCAGCAGCCTCAGTGGCGGCAGCGGCATCCTGGGCGGCATGGGCGACCTGCGGAGCCGCGAGCAGCGCCAGGGTCAGGCCGATTGCCTTGATCGCATGTCCCGCAGCGCGGGCTGTTTGGCCGAATTTCATCGTTCCTGTGCTTTCGCTTTCCTTGTGTGGCGGAAGAACACGAAGCCCCCTCCCGCCCCTTGGGAGTCAGATTTTCAGGGGGCCTATACGCGCGCTTGCGGGCCACCTCAAGCGCCTCTAGGGGATATTTTTGACATAGTTCAATGACAGCCCCATCGGGTAGTCCACGATTTCGTGAAAGGCTTGTTTGACAATGCAGGATGAAGAAGTGCTGGCCGAGTTCCGCGCCAGCAAGGCACTGCTTGAAGGCCACTTCCTTCTTTCGTCGGGTCGGCACAGCGCGCATTACCTCCAGTGCGCGCGCGTCTTGATGGACCCGATGCGTGCTTCGCGCCTCGCGGCGGCGATTGCGGCAACGATTCCCCGCGAAGTTCGCAAGGAGATCACCAAGGTTGTCTCGCCCGCGATGGGCGGCGTGATCATCGGCCACGAAATGGGCCGCGCGCTCGGGGTCGAGGCGATGTTCGTCGAGCGTCCCGAAGGCACTTTCGAACTGCGCCGCGGCTTTGCGCTCGAACCGGGCGACAAGGTGCTGATGGTCGAAGACGTGGTCACCACCGGTCTTTCCAGCCGCGAGGCGATTCGCGCGATCGAGGAAGCCGGCGGCGAAGTGATCGCGGCAGCCGCGCTGGTCGACCGGTCGGGCGGCAGCGTCGATCTCGGCGTGCCGTTCTATCCGCTGATCGCCCTCACCTTCCCGACCTACGCCGAAGACGAGCTTCCGCCGGAACTTGCCGCCACTCCGGCGGTAAAGCCCGGGAGCCGCGCCAAGCCGTGATCCTTCGACAAGCTCAGGATGATCGGAAGATGAGACTGCGCCTTGGCGTGAACATCGATCACGTCGCCACGATCCGCAACGCGCGCGGCGGGGACCATCCCGATCCCGTGCGTGCGGCCGAAATCGTGGCGGCCTGCGGCGCCGACGGGATCACCGCGCACCTGCGCGAAGATCGCCGCCACATCCGCGACGAGGACATCGCCAGGATACAGGCGGCAACCAGCCTGCCGCTCAACCTGGAAATGGCAGCGACCGACGAAATGGTCGAAATCGCGCTGCGGCACATGCCGCACGCCGCCTGCATCGTCCCCGAACGGCGCGAGGAGCGCACCACCGAGGGCGGGCTCGATGCGGCGGGACAGCTCGATCGGCTCTATCCGATTGTCCAGCGGCTGAGCGATGCGGGCATCCGCGTCAGCCTGTTTATCGCGCCCGAAGCCGTGCAAATCGAGGCCGCGCTGCGCCTCGGCGCACCGGTGGTCGAACTGCATACCGGCGAATATGCCCATGTGGAAGGCGCAGCGCGCGAGGCGGAACTTGCGCGCCTGACCGCAATGGCGGCGCTGGCCGCAAGTCACGGCATCGAGCCCCACGCCGGGCACGGCCTGACCTATGACAACGTCCAGCCGGTCGCCGCGATCCCCGAACTGGCCGAGCTCAACATCGGCCACTACCTGATCGGCGAGGCGATCTTTAAAGGGCTGGAGTCGGCCGTGCTGAGGATGCGCGCACTGATGGATGCCGCCCGGTGATCATCGCGATCGGGTCTGACCTGTGCAACATCGAGCGCATCCAGAACTCGCTGGAGCGCTTTGGCGAACGCTTCGAAAACCGCGTGTTCACCGATGTCGAGCGCGCCAAGGCCGCCAGCCGCCCCTTCACCAAGGCCGGCACCCTGGCCAAGCGGTTCGCCGCGAAGGAGGCCTTTTCCAAGGCGGTCGGCACCGGCTTCAAGCGCGGAGTGTTCATGAAGGACATCGGCGTGGTCAACATGCGTTCCGGCGCGCCGACGCTGGCGCTATATGGCGGGGCGCGCGCCCGGCTTGAGGAACTGACCCCCGCTGGTCACGAAGCCGTGGTCCATCTGACGTTAACCGACGACCACCCATGGGCGCAGGCCTTCATCGTTATCGAGGCGCGCAAGCTGTGAACGAATTGAACGACACCCCCGATCAGTCCGCCCCGAACGAGCCCGTGGCCCCGCAGCCGCCGGAGCATGACGAGCCGCGCGAGGCAGCGGCCGCCAAGTCGGGCGAGGACGTGGACACGCAGGCCGAACTCAAGAGCGCAGGCGGCGCGGCGGGCGGCTCGATTGACTGGATCGGCGAGATCCGCGGTCTTTCGCTCATGCTCCTGGCGGTGCTGGCCTTCCATAGCTTCATTGCAAAGCCGTTCTACATCCCCTCGATCTCGATGATGCCGAACCTCCTGGTGGGTGACCGGCTGGTTGTCTCGAAGTTCCCATATGGCTGGAACTGGGCCTCGGCGAGCTTCCACGTCCTGCCCCGTTCGACCACCCGCATCCAGCCCGCAACGCCGCAATACGGCGATATCGTGATCGTGGTGCCACGCAACCGCACCGAAGACCTGATCAAGCGCGTCGTCGCCCTGCCGGGAGATCGGATCGCGGTGCGCAACGGACAGATCATCCTCAACGGCAAACCGGTTCCGCAGGAAATGGTGCCCTCGGTCCAGATCCCCGAAGATCCGGAACTGACCTGCGAAAACGGTTATTCGTGTTATGACGACTTCGCGATGTACCGGGTGCGCACCCAGTCGGGCCGGATCGTCTACGAACTGCCAACCTACCGCGAGACGCTGCCCAACGGGGCAAGCTACCTGATCATCGATCACCGCACCCAGCCGCTCGACAACTACCCGGAAACGGTGGTTCCGCCCGGCCACGTCTTCCTGATGGGCGATAACCGCGACCATTCGGCCGACAGCCGCGCCTCGCTGGCTGAAAACGGCCTGGGCGGGCCGGTGCCCTTGTCGGATGTGGGTGGACGGGCCGAATTCATCACCTTTTCGCTCAACGGCTCGGAGCGGCTTAACCCACTGACATGGTGGAATGCCTTGCGCGAAGGCCGCGCCTGGAGCAGCCTGCGCCCGGTTCATGTAGCCAAGGGGGAATAATGGCCGAAACGCCCGCAGATGCGCCCGCCCAATCGCCCGGCAAACCCGCGCGCCGCGCTCGCAAGAGCGCCGTGGCGGCTCAGCCGGTAAAGCACGGCCCCGGCCCCACCGATTTTTCCGATCCGCTGATGCGGGCCGAGGTCAAGAAGGCGGCAGTCTGGATCGGCATGGCGACACTGGTCGGCCTCGTCATCCTGCTGGCCCAGCCGCTGCTGGTGATTTTCGGCGGCATGGTCTTTGCCGCGATGATCGACGGCGGGGCCCGGCTGCTTGGGCGGGTTCTGCCGATCGGGCGCGGCCTTCGCGTTACTCTGGTGCTGCTGCTGGCAGTCTCTTTCGCGCTCTGGGTGTTCTATTTCGCCGGCACGCAGATCGCCGAACAGGCCGCCGCGCTGCCTGCGACGATCGAGGCGCAGGCACTGCGCTTCCTGAGCTGGCTGAAGCACCAGGGCTTCGCTATCGATGTTGGTCAGGTCCAGGGCCTGGCGGAAAAGCTCCTTGGCGGCATCGGCCAGCTGACCAGCGCGGTCGGCGGACTGATCGGCGGGGTCGGAACGGCCTTCCTGATCATCGTTCTGGGGATCTATCTCGCCGCCGAACCGCAGCTTTATCGGCGCGGCGTGGGCTGGATGCTGCCGGTTAGCGAGCGCGACCATTTCGAAGGCACCGCGGTTGCGATGGGCCGCACGCTCAGGATGCTGATGTTCGGACGGCTTGTCGGCATGGCGGTCGAAGGCGTGGGCACCTGGGTGTGCCTCGCGCTCTACGGTGTGCCAATGGCCGGTCTTCTGGGCTTGCTAACCGGGCTGCTGGCATTCCTGCCCAATATCGGCGCGCCGATTTCGGGTCTGCTGATGGTGATGGTCGGCTTTTCGGTCGACACCACCACCGGGCTCTATTGCATCGCGGTCTATTTCATCGTCCAGACCATCGACGGCAACGTGATTGTGCCGATGATCGCCAAGAAGACGGCCGACCTTGCCCCCGCCCTGGTACTGGGCATGCAGCTGATCATGGGCGCGCTGTTCGGCCTGATCGGACTGATGCTGGCCGATCCGCTGGTCGCCATGATCAAGATCGCGCTGGAACGCCAGTCGCTGCGCAATGAGGGAACGGCGTAAAAATGGCGCGCAAGTTTCTGTATGTCTTTGCATTCTGCGTGATCGTCTATTTCTTCGGCCGGATCGCGCTGACCTTTTACCCCGAGACGTTCACCCGCCTGGCCTTTGCCCCCACGGCCGCGTTCGAGGCCCAGCCGGACCTGCCCGCCAATGCCTATGCCGAGCCAAAGCGCTGGTTGACGCGGCCGGGTGCGCCATCCAATCCGGCGCGCTGGAACCCGCCCGGCGCGGCGGCCGGTCAGCCGGTTCACGCCGCGGTGTTCTTCGTCCATCCCACCACCTACCTCGAGCGCGACCACTGGAACGCCCCGGACGATAATGCGCGCGCCAACGAACTGGCGGTCACGGTTACCCGCGCCATGGCCAGCCCCTTTGGCGGGGCGGAGCAATTGTGGGCGCCGCGCTATCGCCAGGCATCGCTCGGCACTTTCCTCAGCGATGGCGCCGATGCAAGCAAGGCGCTGGACCTTGCGCATCACGACGTGACCCAGGCCTTCGATGCCTTTGTGGCAGGCATTCCGCCGACCATGCCGATCGTCCTCGTCGGGCATAGCCAGGGAGCCTATCACCTGCGCCGCCTGCTGGCCGAGCGCATCGCCGGAACCCCGCTGGAAGGCCGAATCGCGGCGGTCTACCTGATCGGTTGGCCAATCTCGATCGAGCATGACCTGCCGAAGATGGGCCTGCCCGCCTGCGCCGCACCGGGACAAGCGGGCTGCGTGATGAGCTGGCTGAGCTTTGGCGATCCGGCCGACCCTGCAATGATGCTGCGTGCGGCAGAGCGGATGCCGGGGCTCGACGGGCAAGCGCTGGCGGGCGGACACTTCCTCTGCTCTAACCCGCTGACCGGGGCCAAGGGCGGATCGGCGCCGGCCAGCGCCAACCTCGGCTCGCTGGTGCTCGACGCGAAGTTCACGGGCGGCACGATCAAGCCCGGCCTTGCCGCCGCGAATTGCCGCAGCGATGGCATGCTTGGCCTCGGCGGCGAACCTGCAATGGGGCCAATCCTGATGCCCGGCAACAACTACCACGTCTATGACATCCCGCTGTTCTGGGTGAATCTGCGCGATGATTTCTCGCGCCGGGTCGTGGCATGGCAAGCGAAGCACTGATCACCGCCAGCGCGCTTGAACTGCGCGATGCCTTGCCCGGCGGCGGGGCACTGCTGGGGCTCGACCTTGGCACGCAGACCATCGGCACAGCGTTCTGCGATGCCGGCTGGCGCTTCGCCTCGCCCGGCAAGACATTGAAGCGCGGCAAATTTGGCGCGGACAAGGCGGCACTGGCCGACCTGATCGCCGAGCGCGGCATCAAGGGCATCGTCATCGGTCTGCCGCTCAACATGGACGGCAGCGAAGGGCCGCGCAGCCAGTCGAGCCGCGCCTATGCCCGCAATCTTGCAGTGCTGGGCCTGCCGATCCTGCTGTGGGACGAACGCTGGTCCACCGCCAGCGCCGAAAGCGCGCTGATCGCCCAGGACATGAGCCGCGCCAAGCGCAAGGACCGGATCGATTCGGCCGCCGCAGCCGTGATCCTCCAGGCTGCGATCGACGCGCTGGCGGGCGGATTCGCCTAACCGACCAGTTCGGCCCGCCGGGCCCTGGCCTCCATCGCCACCAGCCGGCTGCCTGATCCTTCGGCCTCTCGCCACACGGCCTCGCGCGCGGCCAAATCTTCCTCGCGCGCGGCCAGGGCCGACCAGGTCGCCAGCCGCAACCGGTCGCTGGGATGTTGGCGGGCAAAGCGGTGAGCCAGGTACAGCGCCTCGGGACTGCCCAGCCCGACCGCCAGCTTGATGAAGGCATCGGTCGGCCCCGGCGAGACGATTGCCCCCACTTCGCGTCGTTCAAGGTCGAAGCGATACTGGTCGAACCAGCCCTGCGCCCCGGTGGTCTGCATCACGTTGAGCGAGACCGACAGGGAATCCGCCGCGCCCTGGGCGTGAACGTCGACATGGGCGCGATAGAGCATCAGCTTACCCGGTTCGAGCCGCGAGCGTTCGATGAAGCGCAGCGAAGGCACCAGCTCGCCGCGCCAACCGGCCACGGCCTCGTAGTCGAACTCGTAGTAGTCGGACCAGTAGCCGGGACCGAAGTAGCCAAGCGTCAGGAAGTTGAAGTTGTGATCGTGCGGCAGGCCCAGCACGAAGGCATCCCCGCCCGATGCACGAACCATGTATTCGTCGGCCGAGGGCCAGATGTTGGCGCGAACGAAGAACTGGCCGTTGGGCGGCGCGAGCATGATCACCTGCGGGCCATAGGCATTGTCGAGCACGTCCTCGCGGTGGCGTTGGGCCAGTTGCTGGATCAGGATATCGCCAAGGAATTCGCGGTCGTTGCCCAGCCGGCGCAGCCACAGCGCGCTGTGCGCCAGGCTCTCCTCGTCGTGGGGGTCGAAGCCGGAGCCGGCAATCGCGTCGGTCGCTTCGGCCAGCGAGGCCACGGCGTGGTCCTCGCAATCAATCACGTGGGGCATTATGAGATCTCCGCCAGTTGCGGGTACTTTTCGATGAGCTGCGCGCGCAGTGCTCCCGCCGGGGCCGCCAGCGGATCGTCCGCCCGCGTGGCCAGCTTGCACAGCGCGGCAAACCCGGCTGCCGCATCTAGCCCGAGGCATTCGCGCAGCGCCTGCCAACGCAGCGACTGACTGCCGGTCTCCTCGGCCATCGAGGCAAGCAGCGGCGCGGCGTCCTTGCGCCCCATCCGCCCGAGCAGCGCGCTGGTCAGCTCGAGCAGGCTGTCGTGCGGGTTGCCGGCCGCCTGGTGGAGCAATTCGCCGTCGCTGAGGCGATATTCGCGGGTCACCGCGCCCATCCCGGCTCGGCGCTGCAGCTTGAGCGTGACAAGGCTGCGCGGTGCGCGGCGCAGCACCAGGGCTTCGGACGCGCCCGAACGATAGCTGACGTTGCCCTCGTCAAGCTGCACCGTCTCGAAAGCCAGGTTTGCTCCGCCCGGTCGCAGCGAAGCGATCCGCACCCGTTCGATCTCGGCGCTCCCGGCAAGGACGTGTTCGTAGGTCTCGCTGGGGGAAAAGCTGGCCGAAACGGGCGCGGCGCGGCGCGCCAGGACCGCACCGTCGATCGCCTCGAGCGAGAGCGCCGCATCGCCGCAGCGCGCCAGCATCAGCGAGGTGATGAAATCGTCGGTAAAATGCTGCAAAGGCACCTGCCCCAGCGGATCGGCGCAAAGTCCCGCACTCACCAGCCCGATCAGTTCGTCGACCAACCGGCGAGCGGCGCCTTCACCGGCGGTAAACAGGTCGCTCAGCAGCGACAGCTCGTCCAGCGGTGTACCTGCCGCAAAGTGAGCCAGTTCTGCCTCGACATTGGCCATGATCGGCCCGGCGCGCCAATCGGCGATCAGGGCGTTCTGGCGGGCCTGCGCAAGGCGCTGCGGGGTATCGTCACCCCGCAACGCTTGCAGCTCCGGTCTGATATACATCCGGAACCGTCCCGATCAGAGCGGCAGGCTGTCGTAGATGAACACCATCAGGATCACGATGGAGTCATTCGAAAGCAGCGCCTGTTCGGGATTTGCGAGGCTCCCGAACACACCGGTCAGGGTGTGGAGGTCGGGCAGCGTCGAAATGTCGATCTGCGGCAGGTTCATGGTCTTTCCCCAAGTTGGAGCGGAGCCCAGTGCTCCGCCGAAAAACCATCGCGAGCGCAGGCGGCCAGGACGAATTAAAAGATTGTAATCGGCCCGCCGTGCCAGCAGAGATGATCGCATGAGCGATGCTTCAAACGAGCCCAGGAGCCTGCACGACTTGCCAGCCGGCTTTGAATTCGACCCTCCGCGCGGTGCGCGCCTGATGTCGCGGCACGGCCACGGCGGCTGGCTTGGGCTGCAATACCATGCCCACGGTGATGACTGGTTCGAACTCGCGCTCCCTTGGCGCGAGGAACTGGTGGGGGTTGAGGAAACCGGCGTGCTGGCATCGGGGCCGATCATCAGCCTGATGGACAACGCCACCTCGATGTCAGTGTGGACACTGGTCAAGCGTTTCGTGCCGCACGCCACGCTGGACCTGCGGATCGACTATATGCGCGCGGCGGTTCCCGGGCGCACGGTGATCGGGCGCGGGGAATGCTACAAGCTGACCCGCACGATCTCGTTCATCCGCGGCATCGCTTACGACGGCGATCCCGACGATCCGGTGGCGCACGTGACCGGCACCTTCATGGCAACCCACGGAACCTACCTGTGATCGGCGGCACGCTTCCCCCCTATGCCAAGGGCATTGGCATCGAAATCGACCATGACGAGGACGGCAATCCGGTGCTGTTCGTCGACTTTTCCGACCGCATCCAGGGCCGCCCGGGCTTCCTCCACGGGGGTGCCATGGGCGGGCTGATGGAAATGGCGGCCATGGCAGCGCTGCGCGCGGAAATGGAACGGCGCGGCGAGAAGATGAAACTCAAGCCGGTCAACGTCCAGGTCGAATATATGCGCGGCGGCACCGAGCGGCGTACCTATGCAATGGGCAAGGTTACCCGCGCGGGACGGCGCGTGGCGCTGGTCAATGCAGAGGCGTGGCAGGATGATCGGTCAAAGCCGATCGCGCTGGCGCAAATGAAGATCCTGCTCAGCCCCGCCGAATAATAACGGTCAGGCCGCTCGTCGCAGGAACAGGCATTGCGCCGTCAGCCAGGCGGCGATGCACGGCATCGGCGCGGGCGCGCGCCAGCACGGCTGCGGGAATGTCCGCGTCATGCAGCACCAGATCAGCGCTGCCGAGCCAGCGCAGCTGCCGCAGCGTCAGGTCGTCGGGATCGTCCGAGAGCAAGGTGAACTCGCGCAGACCGCCCGCTTCATTGGCGGCGTTATCGAGCCAGGCGTCCAATGCCGCGGCGCTATCCGCGCCAAGCGGATCGAGCGCCCCGCCCTCGCCCAGCGCCGCATCGAGCGCGCGGCGGCGCTCGCCCGCATCGGGAAAGCGTGCACGCAATCTGGCGCGCGCAACGTAGAGCCCCTCGGCCAGCGCGCCGAGCGTGCCCGGAAGCAGCGCCTCCAACCGCAGCCGCAGCGCCTTGGCCAGCCCGGCGGAAGCCCCGCCCGTGCCGATGGCAACCAGCACCGGCCCCCGTTCAAGCACGCTGGGTGTGGTGAAATCGCACAGTTCCGGCCGATCCACGACGTTGACCAGCAGCCCGCGCGACTTGAGCCGGGCCGCAGCCGCTTCGGGCGCGTCGAGCGCTATGAAGGCCAGCCGCGCCTGTGGATCGTCCTCACCCACCACGCGCGCTCCGGCACGCTCCAGCAAGCGGCGCTTGGCATCGGCCGCCTCCCCCTCGCCCAGCACGATCACCGGCTGTCCGGCAAGGCGATGGAAGAGGGGCAGGCTGTGCATTGTGTCTGGCTAGCAGAGCAAGCGCGCCGCGCCCACCCCCAACCCCTCCCGCTTGCGGGAGGGGAGCGAAACTTGCCGGGCAACAGGCCCGGTTAGTCGCAGCGGGGTGGGCAGTTGGCGCTGACCAATCAGTCCTTGAGGAAGTCCGGCACCCGTTCGGCCGCGCTGATCGCCTCGGGCAGGATCCGGTCCGCCACCACGGCGAACTGATCCCCATCGACCATCACTTCGGCCACGAAACCGCGGCTGTTGTAGGAACTGGCCATCGTCGCGCCGTAAGCCCCGGCGGTGCGGAACACGGCCAGATCGCCCGCCTGAACGGCATCGATTTCGCGGTCCATCGCGAAGGTATCGCCGGTCTCGCAGATCGGGCCGACGATATGGGCGACCATGCGCTCACCCGAAGGCTCGACCGCGTCGAAATCGTGCCAGGCACCATACATCGCGGGGCGCGCGAGATCGTTCATCGCCGCATCGACGATCACGAAGGGCGGACGGTTCGAACTGCGCTTCACGCGCACCACGCGGGTCAGCAGCACTCCGGCATTGCCGCAGATCACGCGGCCCGGTTCGAACATCAGCGTCACGTCCCAGCCTTCGGTCGCGCGCGCAACCATCTGGGCATAGGCCTCGGGCGAAGGGAACACATCGCCGGCCTTGTAGGGCACACCCAGCCCGCCGCCGAGGTCGGCATGGGTCACGCTCTGCCCGGCGGCGCGCAGTTCGGCAATCAGGTCACCGACCTTGCCGAAGGCGATCTCGAACGGTTCCAGCTCGGACAACTGGCTGCCGATGTGCACGGCCACGCCCCGCATATCGAGACCGGGCAGCGCGGCAAGGCGCGAATAGATCCCGCAGGCGCGGTCGATCGGCACGCCGAACTTGTTTTCGGCCTTGCCGGTGGAAATCTTGGCGTGGGTGCGCGCATCGACGTCCGGGTTGACGCGCAGCGCGCAGGCCGCGCGCTTGCCCATTGCGGCGGCGAGCTCAGCCAGCTCGATGCCTTCTTCCTCGCTTTCAAGGTTGAACTGGCCGATCCCGGCTTCGAGGCCAGCGATCATTTCGTGGCGCTGCTTGCCGACGCCGGAGAACACGATGTCCTCCGCCGGCATCCCGGCGGCGAGCGCGCGGGCCATCTCGCCACCCGAAACGACGTCCGCCCCCAACCCTTCGCGGCTCATCACGCGCAGCACGGCAAGGTTGGGATTGGCCTTGATCGCAAAGGCGATGTGGACGCGCGGCAGGATCGAAAGCGCATCGCGGAATACGCGGGCGTGGCGTTCCAGCGTGGCGCGCGAATAAACGTAAACGGGCGTGCCAACCGCATCGGCAATCGCGCTCAGCGGCAGGTCTTCGGCGTAGAGGACACCGCCCTTGTAATCAAAATGGTCCATGGTCGAAATTCTTTCAGTCGGAAGGGGGCAGGTCGAACGGGTCTTGCGTGCGCTCTTCCGAACGTTTTCGCAGTTCGACGCTGCGTTCCGGCACAGCCTGCGGCGTGGTTTTCATCAGCCCCTCTGCGGTCGGCTGATCCTC
>NZ_JAYSBK010000068.1:0-16153 GCF_041915465.1 Novosphingobium sp.
CCTTCCTGGACGAGCCGGAGCGCAAATCGGCATATTGCCCACCAAGCAGAAAGGCTGCCTGAACCATGCGCCACATCGCGATCATCGGCTCCGGTCCCGCAGGGTACTATACGGCCGAGGCCGCGCAGAAGCAGTGGGGCGACGAAGTTCGCGTAGACATATTCGACATGCTGCCCGTCCCCTACGGGTTGATCCGCTCGGGCGTGGCGCCCGATCATCAGTCGATCAAGGGGGTCTCGCGGCGGTATGAGGCAACCGCCCTGTCCGACAACGTCCGGTTCGTCGGCAATGTCATGATCGGCAAGGACGTCTCCGTCCCGGAGCTGCAGGGACTTTACGACGCGGTTGTGCTCGCCACGGGAGCTCCGCACGACCGCAAGATGGACCTGCCCGGCGAAAACCTGCCGGGCGTCTATGGCAGCGCGGCCTTCGTTGGCTGGTACAATGGCCATCCGATGTTTGCGGGTCTCGACCCTGACCTGTCGGGCGACACGGCGGTGGTCATCGGCATGGGCAACGTCGCGCTCGATGTGACGCGCATCCTGGCCAAGACGCGTGAGGAATTTGCCGGTAGCGATATCGTCGCCCACGCGCTCGATGTGCTGCAGACCTCGAAACTGCGCAAGATCGTGATCCTGGGCCGGCGCGGGCCTCACCAGATCATGATGACGCCCAAGGAACTGGGCGAACTTTCGCACCTGACCCGCGCCGCGCCGCGCGTCGATCCGCTCGACCTGCCTGAGGAAGGCGAGGACGCCTTCCTTGAGCCGGGCCTGCGCAAGTCGGTCAGCCACCTGCGCAGCTTCGCCGCGATCCCCGAAAGCCATTATGGTGACACCCCGATCGAGGTCGAATTCGATTTCTTCGCCAGTCCCAAGGCGATCCTTGGCACCGACAAGGTCGAGGGGATCGAGGTGGAACGCACCAAGGTCGAAGCCGGCCGCGCGGTCGGCACGGGCGACACCTATACGATCCCGGCCGGGCTGATCGTCTGCTGCATCGGCTACCAGACCTCTCGCATTCCCGATGTGCCGTTCGACGAACGAGCTGGCCGCTTCGCCAATGACGAGGGGCGGATCCTCCCCGGGCTGTACTGCGTCGGTTGGGCGCGGCGCGGCCCCTCGGGCACGATCGGCACGAATCGGCCCGATGGGTTCTCGGTGATCGAAAAGATCGGCGAGGATATTGCGGCCGGCATCCTGGGTCATGGCGGCAAGCAGGGCCGCGCCGGCTTTGACGAACTGGCCGCCGCGCGCGGACTCGACGTCGTCACCTTCCGCGACTGGAAGAAGATCGAAGCCGAGGAAGAACGCCGGGCCCGCGATGACGCTCCGCGTGAAAAGTTCGTCGTGGTAGATGAAATGATCCGCGCGCGCGAAGGCTAAACTGCGGCCGGACGGCTCGCGCTTATCAATTCTTCACCATGCCGCAGCTAGGGTTCCTGACGGGGACCAGATGCAGACAAATCGCTTTCACACGCTTGATGCCTTGCGCGGTGCCGCGGCGATCGCCGTGATGCTCTATCACGCGGGCGCTGACTCGCCCCTGGTTACGGCGCGCGGCTATCTTGCCGCCGACCTGTTCTTTGCGCTCAGCGGGTTTGTCCTGGCCAATGCCTATGAGGCGCGGCTTGCAGCTGGCATGAGCGTGAGTGCGTTCTTCAAGGCGCGGCTGCGCCGGATCTATCCGATGTTCTGGCTGGGAGCATTGACCGGCTATTTGCTGTGGCCGGGCAGTGTCCTCGTCTTTCTGATGATCCCGACCCCGTCCGAAGGCGGAATGCTGTTCAGCAACAACGTACCGCTCTGGTCCTTGCTGTTCGAACTGGTCGTCAACCTTGCCTGGGCGCAGTTGGCAATCAACCTGCCCTTGCGGCGGCTTGCGATCGTGCTGACAGCAGCTGGCGCGCTCTTCCTGCCCTTCGTCTTCATCGAGGGGCACGCGGACCTCGGCGCATTCTGGTCGACGGCGCTGATCGGTCTGGCGCGAACCTGCTTTTCCTTCACGTTCGGCGTGATCCTGTTCCGGCTGTTCAAACGCAGCGGCAGTGTCCGCCAATATGGCGCGCGCGGGTGGCTGCTGCTGCCGCTGCTGATCGCGATCCTTGTCCCGGCGACCAATGTCCGCGCGCTTGCCGATGCCGCAACCTTGTGCCTGGCCCTGCCCCTGATCGTCTGGCTCGGCGCACGCTGGGAAGTCTCCTCCGGCGCCCTTGCGGACCGGATCGGCGGAATTTCGTTTCCGCTCTATTGCATTCACGCGCCAATCATTGCGCTCGGGCGCGGCTCACCGGCTACCATCGCCATCATGTGCGGCGTGCTGGTCGCCGTCGCCATGCTGTTCGATCGCTTCTACGATCGCCCCATCCAGGCATGGTTTCGTCGCATCACAGGTGCGGCTCGTCGGGACAGCGCTATGCTGGCTTAAACAAAACTGTAAAAAAATCGGTGGAGACTTCCGGACCGATGGCTCGACCGGCCTTCGATTCCGGAGGGCGCCTAATTCATTACGTAACAATGATGTGGGTAGTGTGCAAAGGACTAGCCAAACTGATGCCTAACCCTAATCCAATACTTCGCACCCTCGACAATATCCTGAGGCTTCCGCCGCTGTTCGAAGAATTCAATTCGCAATTCGAGGTAAGCGGCAAAGAGTATCGATACCGCTTCCTGCGCAGGGGTCCGGCCTTTGCCGTCAGCCGCGAACAGCGGGACGCCTTTCGCAAGGCCGGGCAAAACACCTTGCGCTGGATTTTCGGTGGCGGAGCCGCTGGCTGCATTGCGCTGATCGCTGCCTTTCTCGAATATTATCGCCGCACGAAGGTGGAAGAGCCGGTTGCGATCCCGCTTGCGATAATTCTGCTCATCGTGGTTACCGCCGCAGGACTGGTCTGGCTTGGCGCGCGCCTGGCGATGCGCCTGCCGGAACGCCAGCTCCGGGCGGCGGGCGTGGAGCCCGAAGCACCGCCGCTCAAGCGGCTGGAAGTTCAACCGGCACGCTTGCGTGGGATCTTCGACAGGTTTGGTAGCTGAACGCAATTGTCGGGGCAGCTTCCTGCTGCCCCTTGCCCACTCTCCAGCTCCGTGATTTAATCGGACAATTAAAGCGTGACCCGGCGTGAGAGTCGCGCATCTGGAGAGAGAACCCATGCCTGCTTACGACCTGATCATTCGCGGCGGTACCATCGTCGATGGCACCGGGGCTCCACGATTTGCTGGTGATGTGGCGATCAAGGACGGGCTGATTGTCGCGGTCGGCACGGTCCATGGCGATGCCGCCCAGGAAATCGACGCGAACGGGCGGGTCGTCGCTCCGGGCTGGGTCGATATTCACACGCATTACGATGGCCAGGCCACCTGGGATCAGGAAATGGCTCCGTCGAGCTGGCACGGTGTGACAACGGTCGTCATGGGCAACTGCGGCGTCGGCTTCGCCCCTGCCGCGCCAGACCGGCATGACTGGCTGATTGGCCTGATGGAAGGGGTGGAAGACATCCCCGGCACCGCCCTTGCCGAAGGCATGAAGTGGGACTGGGAGACTTTCCCCGAATATCTCGATGCGCTCGAACGTCTGCCCCGCAGCGTCGACGTGGCCACCCACGTCCCTCACGGCGCGGTGCGCGCCTATGTGCTGGGTGATCGCGAACAGCCCGGCGCCATTCCCACCGCCGAAGACATCGCGAAAATGGCCCAGATCGTAGAGGAAGGCGTGCGCGCCGGTGCGCTTGGCTTTTCGACGAGCCGTACCGTGCTGCACCGCTCGGTCGACGGCGAACTGGTTCCCGGCACGACTGCCACAGCCGAAGAGCTGATCGCGATTGGCCGAGCGATGGGCAATGTCGGCCACGGGGTGTTCGAGCTCGCCAGCGACCTCAAGCGTGAGTGGAACGAATTCGGCTGGATGGGTGCGCTTAGCCGTGAAACCGGCCTGCCGGTGGTCTTCGCCGCGCTTCAGTCGATCGCCAAGGAGCAGCCGCTTTCCGAGCAGATCGACAACATGCGTGCAGAAAACGACAATGGCGCCAATATCGTCGCCGCGATCGCGTTGCGCGGCAACGGCATCATCATGGCCTGGCAGGGCACGGTCCATCCCTTCCGGATGCGGCCCAGTTGGCAGACCATCGCCGAGCTGCCGTGGGACCAGCAGCGCGCCAAACTGCTCGATCCGGCCTTCAAGGCCCAACTGCTTGCGGAAGCCAACGACTATAGCCAGGTTCCCGAAGGCATCATGGGCATCGCCGTGGCAATCAGCGCCGGCTGGGGCATGCAGTTCGAAATGGACGACGATTTCGACTACGAGCCGGGCACCGACGCAACCATCGCCGCGCGCGCCGCGGCCAAGGGCGTGACGCCGGACGAATATGCCTATGACCTGCTCTGCGCCAACGGTGCCACGGGCTTCATCTACCTGCCGATCCTGAACTACGCCGACGGCAACCTCGATTTCCTCGAAGCACTCCAGGCAAGCGATGACTGCGTCAACGCCCTGTCCGACGGCGGCGCGCATTGCGGCACGATCTGCGATGCTGCCAGCCCGACCTTCATGCTTCAGCACTGGGTGCGTGACCGCAAGCGCGGTGATCGCCTTACGCTTGAACACGCGGTCAAGCGCCAGTGCCTTGATACGGCGCGGCTTTATGGCCTGGATGATCGCGGCGTGATTGCGCCGGGCTACATCGCCGACCTCAACGTGATCGACTTTGAAAACCTGAAGTTGCTGCGCCCGTGGCTGGCTTTTGACCTTCCTGCTGGCGGCAAGCGTCTGTTGCAGAAGGCCGAAGGCTATGACTGCACGATCAAGGGCGGCGTGGTTACCTTCCGCAAGGGTGAATGGACAGGTGCGACCCCGGGCGGTCTGATCCGCGGCCCGCAGCGCGCCGACATGCTGGAGGCCGCCGAATGAGCATTGCCGCAATCCGCGTCGGCTCGCCTGCCGGGCTCGACAATCTCGTCGCGAGCACCCTGCCCGATCCCGGCCAGCCGGGCCCCGGTGAGATCCGTGTGAAGCTGCAGGCCAGTTCGCTCAATTTCCACGACTTTGCCGTGGTCATGGGAATGATCCCGGCCGAGGCGGGCCGCATTCCGATGTCGGACGGCGCTGGCGTGGTCGAAGCGGTGGGCGAAGGAGTCACACAGTTCAAGGTGGGCGACACCGTTACCTCGATCTTCTTCCCCGACTGGATCGATGGCGCGCCGCCCGCAACTGCCTTCACCCGGGTTCCTGGCGACGGGATCGACGGATATGCCCGCGAAGCCGTGGTCACGCCCGAGCATTGGTTCACCCGCGTCCCCACGGGCTATTCGGCCGCAGAGGCGGCCACGCTCACCTGCGCCGGGCTGACCGCATGGCGCGCGCTGTTTGTCGATGGTGCGGTCAAGCCCGGCTCGACCGTGTTGATCCAGGGCAGCGGCGGGGTTTCGGTGTTCGCGCTGCAATTTGCCAAGGCTGCGGGCGCGCGAGTGATCGCGACCTCGTCGTCGGATGCCAAGCTGGAACGGCTCAAGGCGCTCGGCGCGGATGAGTTGATCAATTACAAGACGACGCCCGAATGGGGCGCGAAGGCACTGGAATTGACCGGCGGGGTCGGAGTGGACACGGTGGTTGAAATCGGCGGCTCGGGCACGCTTGACCAGTCGATGGTGGCAACCCGCGTGGGCGGGCACGTCGCGTTGATCGGTGTCCTGGCTGGCTTTGCCGGACCGGTCCAGACCGCGCTGCTTATGGCCAAGAATCTGCGCGTTCAGGGCCTGACCGTGGGTAGCCGCAACCAGCAGCTCGACATGATTGCCGGGATCGAAGCGAACGGGATCAGGCCCATCATTTCCGATCACTTCCCGCTGGCGAAGCTCGGCGAAGCCTTCAAACATCAGGCCGCCAACGCCCACTTCGGCAAGATCGTGGTCGACATCTAAACGTAAAGGGCCTTCCGCCCGGTTCTGGCGGAAGGCCCTTCGTTATTTTCGAAAAACAGCCGGGTCTTAGTGACCGGACTCTTGCAGGCTGTTGCCCCAGGCCGACATGCGGCCTCCGAAATCCTTCATCCGGGTCAGACAGGCATCGCCGATCTGATCCATCTTCGGCGTGATCGAGGAGATGTACTGCGGGGTCATCCCGTCCTCGAAGTTCTTGCCCGTTGCACCTTCCCACCGGCCGATGAACCAGGTCATCACCAGACCAAAGCCGTTGGCAACTTCCGGATCATCGGAGTTGCCGGAAACCTGCGCGGCCCAAATCGCGCAATTCAGATCGTCGGTGGGCGTCGTCTTGACCGGCGCGGCTTTGGCCGTAACCGGAAACGAAGCGGCAATGGCGGCAGCAATCAGGAACTTGCGCATAAGGATCACACTCGCATCGGCATGAGGACGTAGAGCGCCGGGCTCTTGTCGTCCTGACGGATCAGGGTCGGCGCGCCAGCATCGGCCAGGTGCAGTTCCACCGTATCGCCTTCGACCTGGCTCAGGATATCCTTCAGGTAATTGGCATTGAAGCCAATTTCGAAGGGCTGCGAGCTATAGTCAGCCGGCACTTCTTCGGCCGCGGTGCCGTTGTCGGGCGAGGTGACCGACAGCGTGACCTTGTCGTTGTCGAGCGCCATCTTGACCGCGCGGGTCTTTTCGGTGGCGATGGTGGCGACGCGGTCCACCCCTTCATAGAAGCTCTTGGGATCGAGCTTGAGCAGCTTGTCGTTACCCGTCGGGATCACGCGGCTGTAATCGGGGAACGTACCGTCGATCAGCTTGCTGGTCAGGACCACGCCGCTCTGCCCGCCCAGGGTGAAGCGGATCTTGCTGGCCGAAAGGTCGATCAGCACATTGGTGTCGAGCGCTTCTTCGAGCAGCTTGCGCAGTTCAGCCACGCATTTGCGCGGCACGATCACGTCGGGCATGCCTTCGGCGCCGTCGGGACGAGGAATCGTGAAGCGGGCCAGGCGATGGCCGTCGGTCGCCGCGGCCTTCAGATCCTCATCCGTGACGTGCAGGAAGATGCCGTTGAGGTAATAGCGGGTTTCCTCGGTGCTGATCGCGAACCGGGTGCGATCGATCATCTGGGCGAGCAGGCTGGCCGGCAGTTCGAAGCTGGTCGGCAGGTCGCCTTCAACGATCACCGGGAAATCGTCACGCGGCAGGGTCGGCAGGCTGAATCGGCTGCGCCCGGCCTTGACGGCCATCCGCCCCTCGGCGGTTTCGAGGCTGACCTGGCTGCCATCGGGCAGCTTGCGCGCGATATCGAAAAGCAGATGGGCCGAAACGGTGATGGCACCGGGGCTTTCGACCGAAACCGCGCTCATCGTTTCCACGACCTGCAGGTCAAGGTCGGTCGCCATGATCCGTACCGTGCCATCGCCCGAAGCTTCGATCAGCACGTTCGACAGGATCGGAATGGTGTTGCGGCGTTCAACTACGGACTGCACGTGCGACAGGCACTTGAGAAGAGTCGCGCGTTCGATGGTGGCCTTCATGGTCAGCTCATGTCCCCCCAAGACGCGGATGGCGGAATCGCCCGCCGCGCCGTCAGTTACGGTCCATATTCCTTAAAGCAAGGCTGGGATGCGGCAAGCCGGGAGCGCCAAGGACGTCCCGAATCTGTGCATAAATTGCCCGAAAACCGAGCTTTCATCATTCAATCAAGCGCAGCGAGGTCCTCAACCAGCCCGTCCTGGGCACCCGTATAGATACCGATCAGCCCAAACACCTCGTCCGGCGCGTTGGCGAGTGAAAACCCCTTGGCCGACAGCGCGCGGTCGATCTCGGCTACCTTGGCGTCAGTCAGATCGCCATAGGCCCGGCTCGGCATTCCCGGCCCATAACCAAGCACGGCATTAAGCGCGTCCATCGGCACCCCGGCCTTGGTCAGGCGGCGCACGAGTTCGTCGCGCACCAGGATGTCAAGGACGAAGGTGATATAGGCGCTCTGCTGAGCCGCGGGCAGATTGGTCTGCGTGGCACAGGCGGTGGCGACCTTGTCGATCTGCGAAAACAGCTCTTCGACGTCGGAATCCTTGGTGTTGCCATTCATGACGGCATCGATCAGCCCCGGAGCCAGGCTGGCCGGGGCAGTCTTGCCGGGGCAATCGATCTGATCCTTGGTCAGCGCCAGAGCCGGGCTGGCCAACAGCAACGCTGTCGCCGCAAGCCCCTTGACGATCATCCGCATAACAAACCTCCCGACGCCTCACCCTGACAAGGATGCCGAATAAGGCGCGGGATGGAAAGCAACTTTACGAAATCATCGCCATGCCGCCGTTGACGTGCAGAGTCTGCCCGGTGACGTAACCGGCCTCCTTGCTGGCAAGATAGGCGACGGCTGCGCCAATGTCTTCGCCCTCGCCCATGCGGCCCATCGGGATGCGGGCGTTGAGCGCGTCCTTCTGGGCATCGGGCAGCACGTCGGTCATCGCGGTGCGGATGAAGCCGGGAGCGACGCAGTTGACGGTGATCCCGCGGCTGGCGACTTCCTGCCCCAGCGACTTCGACATGCCGACGAGACCGGCCTTGGCGGCGGCATAGTTGACCTGCCCGGGATTGCCGGTGGCACCGACCACCGAGGTGATCGTGATGATCCGCCCATGACGCGCCTTCATCATCGGCTTGCAGGCGGCGCGCATCAGGCGGAAAGCGGCTTCAAGGTTGACGCGGATCACCGCATCCCATTCCTCGTCCTTCATCCGCATGGCGAGGTTATCGCGCGTGATCCCGGCGTTGTTCACCAGGATGTCGATCTTGCCGAGCGTATCGACCGTGGCGGGCACGAGGTGCTCCACCTGCTCGCTGTTCGACAGGTCGCAGGTGATCTCGACATGGTCGTGACCATAGGTGTCGTTCAGTTCCTCGCGGAAGGCGCGCAGCTTGCCCGGATTGGTTCCCGACAGCGCCAGGCGCGCGCCCTGCCGGGCCAGTGCATGGCTGATCGCCGAGCCGATGCCGCCAGCGGCGCCGGTTACAAGGGCGGTCATGCCGGTAAGGTCGAACATGCGATTTTCCATGACTTTAGAGCTCCTTGATGAGGGCTTCGATATCGGCCATGCCGACCACGCTGGTAACGGTGACGTCGGAAACGCAGCGCCCGATCATGGGCCCGAGCACCTTGCCGCCGAGTTCGACGAACTGGTCCACACCGGCCGCCTGCATCGCGATCACGCTTTCGCGCCAGCGCACCCGGCCGCAGACCTGCTCGACCAGCAGGCGCTGGACTTCGGCGGGATCGCTGACCACCGATGCGGTGACATTGGCGAACAGCGGCACGCGCGGCGCGGCGGGCGGAGTCTTGCCCAGCGCCTCTGCCATCGCATCGGCAGCCGGCTGCATCAGCGAGCAATGGAACGGCGCGGAAACCGGCAGCAGCACCCCACGCTTGATCCCGTGATCCTTGACCAGCGCAATCGCGCGCTCGATCGCGCCCTTGTGGCCCGAAAGCACGACCTGCGACGGATCGTTGTCATTGGCGACGGTGCAGACCTCACCCTCGGCCGCAGCGTCGGCCAGCGCCTGCGCCTTGTCGATATCGGCACCGAGCAGCGCGCACATCGCGCCCACGCCGACCGGCACGGCGGCCTGCATCGCCTGCCCGCGCAGCTTGAGCAGGCGGGCGGTGTCCGCCAGGCTGAACGCCCCGGCGGCGCACAGCGCGGTATATTCACCAAGGCTGTGACCGGCGACGAAATCGCACTTGTCGGCCAGCGCAATCCCGCCTTCCTGTTCCAGCACGCGCAGCACGGCGATGGCATTGGCCATGATCGCGGGCTGGGCATTCTCGGTCAGGGTCAGCGCGTCTTCCGGCCCTTCGCGCATGATTGCGGAGAGCTTTTGCCCGAGCGCATCATCGACTTCCTCAAACACGGCGCGCGCGGCCGCGCTGGCCTGAGCCAATTCGACACCCATGCCAACCTTCTGGCTGCCCTGCCCCGGAAAAACGAATGCACGCATGACTAATCCTCCTGTCGGCCGCGCGGTTATTGCCCCGCGCCCGCTCCCGCAAGCCCGAAGGGCACAATCTTGTTGTCGATATCGTGGCCGATGTCGGCCCGGCCAAGGTAGGGAATGGCGTGGCGCTGGCACCAGAACTGGGCGATTTCCTCAACCTCGGCACCGAACGGACGGTCGTTTTCCGGCACGTCGCTGACCCGGCCAAGCCGCAGCCCCGCGATCCCGCCAAGGTGCGCGCTGAGGTGGAAAAGCAGACGGTCGACCGCATAGAGGTGCTCGCTGACCTCCTCGATCAGCACGACATGGCCCGCCAGCCCCGGCATCAAGGGCGTGCCGCAGAGCATCGCCAGCGTCATCAGGTTGAAGGCGGCGACGGGATGCCCGTCCAGCCCCGGCTCGAGGCCAGCGCGGTCACCAGACAGGTAGCCGAGCGTTCGGCGCACCGCCGCTTCGCCCCCTTCCCGGCGAATGTCGCCCGGCATCGGCGCATGAACCTGCCGCCCGATCCGCTGACGATAAAGCGCGCCCAGCAGCGTTCCGGCATCCGAATAGCCAAGGTAGGTCTTGTTCGCAGCCTCGGGCGACAGCAGGCTAAGCGCGTCTTCCGCGATCCGCACCGCGCCATAGCCGCCACGCACGAACCACACCGCATCGAACATCGGATCGTTGGCACATTCCACGAAAGCCTCGCGGCGCAGGTCGTCAGGCCCGGCGAAGTGGCCGAAAACCGCGAAACATTGCGGGTGGAAGTGCAAATCGAGGCCGGGATACTCTTCATGCGCCAGCGCGATCACGCGCGCGGCATCCTCGGGCGTGAACGGCGTGGACGGAGCACAGATCGCGACGCGGGACATATCGCTTCCTAACCCGGTTGCGCGGCGGCGCAAGGGCGCATACCGGAGAGAGCATGAGCGTCCTTACCGAGCACCCCTGGTTCTTCTGCGGCATTGGCGGATCGGGCATGCTGCCCCTCGCCCTGATCCTGAAAGGCGCGGGAGCGCGGGTGGCAGGGTCCGACCGCAGCCGCGACCAGGGCCGCACGCCGGAAAAGTTCGCCTGGCTGGAAAGCCTGGGCTTCAAGTTGCACCCACAGGACGGCAGCGGGATCACCTCCGCCGATCAGGTGCTGGTGGCCTCGGCAGCGGTGGAAGACACCGTGCCAGAAATGGTCCGCGCCCGCGAGCTCGGCTGCGCGCGGATGAGCCGCGCCGAATTGCTCTCGCGCCTGTTCAACGCCGCGCCCGCTCGCGTCGCCATCGGCGGCACGAGCGGCAAGAGCACGGTCACCGGCATGGCGGGCTGGATCATGACCGAGGCTGGCCGCGATCCCACGATCATGAACGGCGCGGTGATGAAGAACTTCGCCCGTCCCGACGCCCCCTTCGCTTCGGCACGGGTCGGGTCTGGCGGCGTGTTCGTATCAGAGGTGGATGAGAGCGACGGTTCGATCGCGCTCTACAACCCCACGGTCGCGGTGCTGGGCAATGTCAGCCTTGACCACAAGAGCCTTGAGGAACTGCGCGACCTGTTCGGGGACTTCCTGTCCCGAGCGGACGTTTCCGCGATCAATCTCGACGATGCGGAGACCGCCGCACTGGCCGGGCGCGCCCGTTCGCTGGTCACGTTTGGCGTCGTCAGCGAGGAAGCGATGATCGGCGTGATGCCGGGGTCGATTGCCGAAGGGCCGACGAGCCTTTCGGCAGACGTGATCGACCGCCGCGATGGATCTGTCCACGCCCTGCGAATGAAAGTGCCCGGACGTCACAACCTTTACAACGCGCTCGCTGCGCTTGCCGCTTGCAATGCCGCCGGGGTGCCGCTGACAGAAGGCGTGGCCGCACTCAGCGGCTTTGCTGGACTTGCGCGCCGCTTCGACATCGTCGGCTCCAGCCCCTCGGGCATTACCGTGATCGACGATTTCGGCCATAACCCGGACAAGGTATCCGCCACTCTGGCGACGCTGAAAGCGCACCCCGGCCGCGTGATCGCCTTCTTCCAGCCGCATGGCTACGGCCCGCTGCGCCAGATGGGCCGCGAACTGGCCGAAGTCTTTGCGGCCAAGCTCGGTCCGGACGACCTCACGATCCTGTGCGATCCGGTCTATTTCGGCGGCACGGTCGATCGTAGCGAAGGCAGCGAACGGATCGTTCGTTTGATCGGCGAGGCTGGCGGCAAGGCGGAACATATCCCCTCGCGCGATGACTGTGCCGCGCGGATTGCCACGCTCGCCCGTCCCGGCGACCGGATCGTGGTGATGGGTGCGCGCGACGATACGCTGACGCTGTTCGCGCGCGACCTGCTGGCACGGCTGCCCTGAATCAGGCGCGCTTGGCGAAAAGCTTCTGTCCGGCGTGGAGAATGAGCGCCACCACGGCGCCTGACAATGCCCCGGCCAGCGCAGAGGCCAGCGCATAGCTGAACCAGCCCAGCACGCCGCCAAGCGGGCCTGTCGCCTCCTCGACCCAATGTTGCAGGCCATGCGCCAATTCGGCGGGGGCATGGAGCCCCAGCACCTCCGCACCGTGCAGCAGGATGCCGCCGCCGACCCACAGCATCGCTGCCGTACCGATCACCGCCAGCGCGGTGAGCACCCGCGGCATCGCGTGGAGCAGGCCGCGCCCGACAGCCTTGGCGAAGGCTGACGGCTTTTCGGCCAGGTGCAGGCCAATGTCGTCCATCTTCACGATCAAGGCGACCGCGCCATAGACTAACGCCGTTATCGCCACCCCGACGAGCGCGAGCACCGCCCCGCGCTCGACAATCGGGGTCGAGGCTATTTCCGCAAGCGCAATCGCCATGATTTCGGCGGACAGGATCAGGTCGGTCCGGATCGCGCCGGAAACGCGCTGGCGTTCGAACTCCTGCACGTCGGTGATCTGGTCTTCCAGCGTGGTGCCATGGTGCTCGCCGCCCAGCTTTTCCATGATCTTTTCCGCGCCTTCATAGCACAGGAACAGCCCGCCCAGCATCAGCAGCGGGGTCATCGCGGCGGGCAGGAACTGGCTGATCAGCAGGGCGCCGGGCAGCAGCAGAACCAGCTTGTTGAACACGCTGCCTTTCGCGATCTTCCAGATAATCGGCAGTTCGCGGTCGGGGGTGAATTCGGTGACATAGGTCGGCGTAACGGCCGCGTCGTCCACCACGACGCCAACCGCCTTGGTCCCGGCCTTGGCCGCCGCCGCGCCGACATCGTCGATAGAGGCCGCCGCAGCGCGGGCGATGACCGAAATATCGTCAAGCAGGGCAACGAGACCAGTAGGCATGAACGCAGGCTCCTTGAAGGGCAAGGAGCCTGCCTAGCCCAGCGCCGGTCCTGCCGCTAGTCGCGCAGGATCTTTTCCAGCATCACCAGCGTGGCATCGCCTTCGACGGCGTGGGGGACAAACCCCTTCTCGCGCTCAAGGTCGATCGCGGCGTGGTTTTCGCGGTCTTCGATCGAAATCACCCGGCGCAGCCCCCGATGGCGCGCCGCATCGGCGATCACGTCCAGCAGCGCCCAGCCCACCCCCTTGCCGCGCCAGTTGCTGCAAACCGAAACGGCGATCTCGCCGGTGTCGAGCGGATTGTCGCAGGCCAGCATGGCGGTCCCGATCACGGTATCGCTCGCTTCATCGAAAGCGATCCAGGTTTCGGTGCGGAAGTGATCGACTTCGACCATCGGTGCCAGCACCTGGTGGCCGACATGCTTGTGCGCCGACAGAAAGCGGAACCGGCGATCTTCATCGCTCACCCGGTCAAAGAATTCTTCGAGCAGAGGCTCGTCCGCCACGGTTACGGGGCGCACCGCAATCACCGCGCCCGAGCGGGTGCGCACTTCGATAACGGCAGGCAGGGCTTCGACGGTTTCGGTGTTCATGGCTCTAACTCCAGAAGCAATGGCACGGTGTTAGCAGGTGCAGCATGAGAGTCGTTGATATGGCTCAAGGTTGCGGAATTACTTGGCCAAGATGCTTGTCGCGATTGCACAAGTCCCGCCTGGATCTATCCGCTAGTCAATGCCGATGCCGCACCGGAACCGAGGTCTGACCAGATGCTTTTGAATCGCCGCGCCATGATCGCCGGCAGCGCCGCCGCCGCATTGCTTGCACCCGCAGCACCCGCCTCCGCCATCGTACAGGATCGCTTCCAGACATTGATGCGCCGCGTGATGGGCATGACCTGGATCGGCACTGCCCGGACCAGAAGCGATCAGTTTGTCGGCGGCGAATTCGTCTCGGCCATCGGCATGAAATTCGCGCTGGCGGAAGACTGGAGCTATCGCGGAATCATGATGGAGCAGCTCAACCTCGACAACTCGACATACACCGGTAAATTCGAGATTTCCGGGGAATGCTGGACCATCGGCGACGATGCCGGGGTTTCGATCTACAACATGCGCCTGATCGAGGGTTCGCCGCTGCCCAGTCCCTATAGCTGGGGGCCGAGCAAGGCCGATATGAAGTTCTACAACGATTCGTCGCGGCCGGGGAAATTCAGCCTGCAGGGGATCATGACCAGCCTGGAAGACGGCACGAAGTTCACCATTGCCCTCTCCAACTCCGATTAATGGCCCCTTTTTCCTTGCATTCGCGGGCCAAACCGCTAAGGGCCGCCACTTCCCGTACCTAGCGGGAAACCAAGAAAGCCGGAGGGGCCCCGCAATGGTGCGGATCAGCCAGCGATCGGTTAGATAGATAAAGGAAGCTGCCGTGGCTCTATATGAGCACGTGTTTCTGGCGCGCCAGGACCTCAGCCAGGCGCAAGTCGATGCGCTTGCCGCCACCGCCACCGAGATCGTCGAAGCAGGTCAGGGCAAGGTCACCAAGACCGAAACCTGGGGCCTCAAGAATCTCGCCTACAAGATCAAGCGCAACCGCAAGGCGCACTTCGTGATGCTCAACATCGAAGCCCCCGCGGGCGTCGTGGCCGAGCTTGAACGCCAGACCGCGATCAACGAAGACATCATCCGCTGGCTGACCGTCCGTGTCGACGAACTGGAAGCCGGCCCGTCGGTGCAGATGCGCAAGCAGGACCGCGAGCGCACCCGTCGCCGCGAACGCGAGGAGTTCTAAGTCATGGCTCGTCCGTTTTTCCGCCGCCGCAAGAGCTGCCCGTTCTCGGGCAAGAACTCGCCCAAGATCGACTACAAGGACACGCGCCTGCTTCAGAACTACATGTCTGAACGCGGCAAGATCGTGCCTTCGCGCATCACCGCCGTTTCCGCCAAGAAGCAGCGCGAACTGTCGCAGGCGATCAAGCGCGCCCGTCACCTGGGGCTGCTGCCCTACCTCGTGAAGTAAGAGAGGAGCATACCCATGGATATCATCCTCCTCGAACGCATCGAGAAGCTCGGCACGATCGGCGACGTCGTCACCGTCAAGGACGGTTACGCGCGCAATTACCTGCTGCCGAACAAGAAGGCGCTGCGTGCCAACGAAGCCAACAAGAAGGTCTTCGAAGCCAACCGCGCCAAGATCGAAGCCGACAACGCCGCCCGCCGCGGCGACGCCGAAGTCCACTCGAAGGACGTCGAAGGCAAGTCGGTCGTCCTGATCCGCGCTTCGTCGAACTCGGGCCAGCTCTATGGTTCGGTTTCGGTGCGTGACATCGTCGATGCGCTGAACGCCGAGGGCGCCAACGTGACCAAGGCGATGATCGTGCTCGAACGCCCGATCAAGACCATCGGCATCTTCGACGTGCGCGTTCAGCTGCACCCGGAAGTCGCCGTCACGGTCAAGGTCAACGTCGCCCGCTCGCCGGACGAAGCCGAACAGCAGGCCCAGGGCGTCGACGTCATTGCCGCGATGTTCGAAGACGACGCTGCCGCTGCTGCCGCGACCGACTTCACGCCCGGCAACGGTGAAGAGCTCGAAGTCGAAGCTCCGGCTGAGGGCGAAGGCGAAGCCGAAGCCTGATCGCTTCATAGCTCGCAAGAGACACGGGAAAGGGGCGCTGCGGCGCCCCTTTCTTTTTGTCGCGCATCGACAACATCATGCGCCGTGTTGAAACATTCTGACTTTGGTCTTATAAGCTGGCGATGGAAAAGACAGAAACGATCATCGCGGAATTGGTCCGCGTTTACGAAACCGCCGTTGCCACCCTCCGTTCGGACATCGCTGCCTTTGCAGCAGACGGCACCCTCCCCCCCGCTGAACGCCGCGAAACCCGCGCCTGGTGCTATCCGGAACTGCGCGTCCACTACTCCGGCGAAGAAACCCGCCCGGACCTGGCCCGTGCCTTTGGCCGCCTGG
>NZ_JAYSBK010000069.1:0-15864 GCF_041915465.1 Novosphingobium sp.
TCAAGGATCGACTCAACCATGCCAAGCGATTCCGACCTGGACAGGCCGAGCTTGCGATTGAGGGCTTCGGCCAGATCGGCCCGAGTGAGAGTACTCATGGAGCGCATCAACTCCTTTCCCTTCCCGTTGGCGCGACCCCTCGAATCAGAGAATACTAATTTGCGACCGAATTGCAACGCAACCATCGGATTTCCGCGCATTATTCGGTGCAGTTTATGTTTCGGACCCTAAATTCGGATCAAGCTGGCGCCCCAGGTAAAGCCGCCGCCCATCGCCTCAAGCATGACGAGGTCGCCAGGCTTGATCCGCCCGTCGCGAACCGCGGTGTCGAGCGCAAGCGGTACCGAGGCTGCCGAGGTATTGGCGTGGCGATCGAGGGTAACGACCACCTTTTCGGCCGGCAGCCCCAGCTTCTTTGCCGTGGCATCGAGAATGCGCTGATTGGCCTGATGCGGGACGACCCAGTCGAGATCGGCGGTCGACAGGCCGACTTCGGCCAGGACAGAGGCCAGGACTTCAGCGAGATTGACCACCGCGTGGCGGAACACTTCGCGGCCCTTCATGCGCACGTGGCCCACGGTTCCGGTGGTCGACGGACCGCCATCGACATAGAGCAGTTCGTTGTGCGCGCCATCGGCATGGAGCTTGGTCGCCAGCACACCCGGGCCGTCTTCGGCGACTTCGCGGGCTTCCAGCACAATCGCCCCGGCCCCGTCGCCGAACAGCACGCAAGTGGTGCGGTCTTCCCAGTCGAGGATGCGGCTGAAGGTTTCCGCACCGATCACCAGCGCGCGGCTAGCCATGCCGGAACGCAGCATCGAATCCGCAACGCCCACGGCATAGAGGAAGCCCGAACAGACCGCCGCGACGTCAAACGCCATGCCGCCGTTCGCGCCGATCGCGTCCTGCACGATCGTGGCAGTGGCCGGGAAAGTCTGGTTGGGGGTGGCGGTGGCGAGCACGATCAGGTCGATCGCCTTGCCGTCGACCCCAGCCGCCGCGCAGGCGCGCTTGGCCGCTTCGGTCGCCAGCGAGGCCGTGGTTTCGGTCTCGTCGGCGACATAGCGCGTGCGGATGCCGCTGCGTTCAACGATCCATTCGTCGCTGGTATCGACCCGCTCCGCCAATTCGGCATTGGTGACGGCACGCTTCGGCAGGGCGGATCCCGTGCCGATGAGAACAGAGCGACGAATCATTCGGCTGCAGCCTTCGGAGCCTTGCGCAGGCTTTCAGCGCCGAGCCGGGCGAGGTCCGCCGCAATCCGCTCGGTCAGGTTTTCTTCCAGCAGCCGCGCCGTGACGGCGACCGCATTCGCAACGCCCAGCGCCGAGGCCGAGCCATGGCTCTTCACGACCACACCGTTGAGGCCAAGGAAGACCGCACCGTTGTGGTTGTTGGGATCGAGGTGGTGCTTGAGCAGTTCGGTGGCCGGGCGCGAAACGAGGAACCCGAACTTGGAACGCAACGACGAGGCAAAGGCACGGCGCAGCAGATCGGCCACGAACCGGGCCGTGCCCTCCACCGCTTTCAGCGCGATGTTGCCGGAAAAGCCATCGGTGACCACGACGTCGACATCGCCCCGACCGAGCTTGTCGGCCTCGGTGAAGCCGTCGAACTGGATCGAAAGGTCCTTGGCCGCGGCGCGCAGCTGGGCAGCGGCGTTCTGCAGGCCCTCGGTGCCCTTGGTTTCTTCGGTCCCGATGTTGAGCAGGCGCACGCGCGGGCTTTCATGTCCCGTGACGATCCGCGAATAGGCCGCGCCCATTACCGCAAACTGTACCAGGTTGCGCGCATCGCATTCGGTGTTCGCGCCGAGATCGAGCATGACGAGGTCGGTATCGCCGAGTGTCGGCAGCAGCGCGGAAAGCGCCGGGCGGTCGATCCCCGGCATGGTGCGCAGCGCCAGCTTGGCCATGGCCATCAGCGCGCCGGTATTGCCGGCCGATACGGCAGCGCCGGCTGCTCCTTCCTTCACTGCGTTGATCGCAAGGCCCATCGACGTGGTCTTGGCGCGGCGCAGCGCCTGAGTCGGCTTTTCATCGCCGCTCACCACATCGGGTGCATGGAGGATTTCGGAAGCGGCGCGCAGATTCGGATGCGCTTCGAGCGCAGCCTTGATCCGGTCTTCGTCGCCGACCAGCAGGAATTTGAACTGATCGTGGCGGCGCCGTGCCAGCGCCGCGCCTTCGATCATCACGCGCACGCCTTCATCGCCGCCCATCGCGTCAATAGCGATACGCGGCAGGCTCATTTGCGCTTACTCCTGGGAATTCGGGCTTAGAGCCCGACCGCGATAACTTCGCGCCCGTTGTAGTGGCCGCAAGCGGTGCACAGGTTGTGCGGGCGCTTGAGTTCACCGCAGTTGGAGCATTCGTGGAATGCTTCGGCCTTCAGCGCATCGTGGCTGCGGCGCATGCCCCGGCGGGAGGGCGTGGTTTTTCTTTTGGGGACAGCCATTGCGGCACCTGTTCCTGAAAATTCTCGAGTCGTCTAACAAGGCCGCGCAAATGGCACTGGGGCCGGCGGCTAGCGAAGGCGCGCCTATAACGAATTTGTCACGCGTTGCAAGCACCGTCCGTCCTTTGACCATGCAAGACCTCAACGGGGGAGAACAACAATGCTGCTTACCACCACACTGTGCCTCGCGGCTGCGGCCGCACTGATCAACTTCTGGCTGGCCCTGCGCTGCGGCCAGGTGCGCGCCCGGGAAAAGATCAGCATCGGCACCGGCGGGCATGACCTGCTCGAACGCCGGATGCGTGCGCAGCTCAACTTTGCGGAGAACACCCCGTGGGTCCTGGCCCTGTGCGGCCTGATCGAACTGGCCGGAAAGGGCGGCACCTGGCTGCCGATCGTTGGCGCGCTCTACATGATCGGCCGCGTCGCCCACGGCCTGGGCATGGATGGCGGAAGCCTTGAAAAGGGCCGTGGTCTGGGCGTCATGATCACCATGCTGACCCAGCTGGGCCTCGCCGTGGTGGGCGTACTCGTCGCCACCGGCCATATGTGAAGGCTGCTCCCCCGCCCTGCACGGCGGGGCGGGGATCAGCTCAGCAGGTAATCGCTGACGAAGCCGTTGACCTGCCGCTCGCGCCCGAAGGTGCTGGTCGGGCCGTGGCCGGGAATGAAGGTCACGTCGTTGCCCAGCGGCCAGAGCTTCTGCGTGATCGAATCGATCAGTTGCTGGTGGTTGCCCATCGGAAAGTCGGTGCGACCGATGGAGCCCGCGAACAGCACGTCACCCACGATCGCCAGGTGGCCTTCGGGAATATAAAACACCACGTGGCCTGGCGTGTGGCCCGGACAATGCAACACCTGCAGCACCGATTCGCCGACGGTGACGGTATCGCCGTCCTCCAGCCAGCGGTCGGGCTCGAACACTTCGGCGTGCATCCCCCAGCGCTGGCCGTCCTCGCCCAGCTTGGCGATCCAGAACCGGTCGGCTTCTTGCGGCCCTTCGATCGGCACGCCCAGTTCCTTGGCCAGAATACCGGCCTGGCCGCAGTGATCGAGGTGGCCGTGGGTGACGAGCAGCTTTTCGATGGTCACGCCCATCTTCGCGACTGCCGCCTTAAGCTTGTCGAGGTCCCCGCCCGGATCGACGAGCGCGCCCTTCATCGTCCGGGTGCACCAGATCAGCGAACAGTTCTGCTCAAGCGGGGTGACGGGAATGATCCCGACGCGGATCGGCGGTTCGGTGGAAGGTTGGGTCATGCCCTCGATTTGGCCGGTGCGCGCGGTTTAATCAATCCCCGGCGCTACCACGAGCCGGTAGCCCGCATCGTAGGTGTCTAGCGCGGCAAGATCGGCGTAGCGCCTGTCCCAGGCTCCGCTTTCCAGATCGCGTCCCAGCCGGGACAGCCCTGCTTCAGCGCCTTCGATCATCCAGAACGAGGAACTGCCCGAGCGAATACGCGGATCGAGATAGGCACCCGGACGCCGCCAGTAGGCATAGAGGAAGCCGTCGGAGCAATCGTGCGGCACAGGGACCCGACGCACCTCCACCGGGCCAAGCCAGCGCGCATAGTCAGCCATCGCGGGCATCTGCGCCTCGTCGAGCGCAGCAAGTTCGGGCAGGTAATCGGTCAGCCACGGCCGGTGCGCGGGATCGAAGGTAAGCAGCACGATTGGTCCGCGCGTCACGCGGCGCAGTTCGGCAAGGCCCGCCTGTTTGTCCGGCCAGTGGTGGATCGTCAGGATCGCCATTGCCGCATCGAACGCCTTGTCGGCAAACGGCAATGCCCCAGCCTCGGCCTGGACAGCCGGGGCAGCTCCTGCCGGACGTTTGCGGATCATCTCCAGCGAGGGCTCCACAGCGGTAACGTGCCGGCCCGCAGGCTCATATGAGCCAGTTCCCGCGCCGACATTGATCACGCTCCGCGCTATGCCCAGCGCCGCATCGACAAGCGAGGCGATCCGCGGATCGGGTTTGCGCAGTTCAGCGTAGTTGATGCCGATCGTGTCGTAGCGCGCGGTCACAGCCGCCCGCTCTTCCACACCACCCGGCCGATCACCTGCACATCTTCGCTTGGCAGTTCGAGCGTGCGGTAGGCGGGATTGTCGCTGACGAGGGCGATGGTGCCAGGGCGGCTGGTATCGAGCCGCTTGACCAGCAGCGCATCACCCGTGCGCACCACGTGGATCCCGTCGCGCAAGGGACGAGGGGACCGATCGACCAGGATTTCGTCGCCGTCGCGCAGGGTGCCTTCCATCGAATCGCCCTCCACCCGGATCGCCGAGAGCTGCGCCGGATCGAGCCCCTGTTCCCGCAGCCAGCGCGCCGAAAAGCGGAACGCGCCGATCGGCGCTTCTTCGAGTGCCAGCGCCCCTGACCCCGCCGATGCACCAAGCGGCAAACGCGGCACGTCGACCCATTCGCCGCGCTTGGGCGTGACAGTCCCGACAGAGGAATTTTCCTCCGGAGCGCCAAGCTCGGATTCGTCCACGCCAAAGAACCGCGCCAGCGTGCGGCGATCGGTCTCCTCCAGCTTGCGCGGGCTGCCTTTGCGCACGAACTGCTGCAAATACGTGGAGTTTCGTCCGATCAGCTCGGACAAACCAGACAGGCTGGCGCCCTGCTGACTGGCCAGTTGCAGCAAGCGGGCACGCGGATCGGGAGTAACCATGAAATCTTCCTACACGATGTATTTTTCCTAGACAAGTAGGATTTGGCGTTATTATACTTGACATACCCACTCCGTAGGATTATTCCTAAATCCAAGGAGTTTCAGTGTCATGTCGAACCTTTCCGCCCCGCATTTCCACGATGAGGAAAAGTCCTACGAATATGTAGAGGCGCGGCTCTGGCCGAATGGCCCCGTTTGCCCGCATTGCGGTGGCATGGAGAAGGTCGGCAAGCTGAAGGGCAAGACCACCCGCCCCGGCCTGTGGAAGTGCTACCAGTGCCGCAAGCCCTTCACCGTCAAGATCGGCACCATCTTCGAAGACAGCAAGGTTCCGATGCGCCTGTGGCTTCAGGCCATGTATCTGATTGCTGGCAGCAAGAAGGGTATTTCCAGCAACCAGCTGCACCGCATCCTTGGCGTCACCCTCAAGACTGCTTGGTTTATGTCGCACCGTATCCGCGAAGCTATGCGCGAGAATGGCCTTGAGCCGTTCGGCGGCGAAGGCGGCATGGTTGAGGTCGATGAGACCTTTATTGGGCGCGAACCGGGCCGCGAGGTCAAGCAGTCCTACCACCACAAGATGAAGGTGCTTTCGCTGGTCGATCGCCACTCTGGCCGCGCCCGCTCGTTCGTGATTGACGGCGTGAACGCGGATCAAATCGGCCCGATTGTGATTGAGAACATCAGCCGCGAAGCCAAGCTTATGACCGATGAGCACGGCGTTTATCGCTACCTGGCCATCCACTTTGCGGGCCATCAGGTCGTGAGCCACCGCGCAAACGAATATGTGCGCGGCGATGCTCATACCAACACCATCGAGGGCTATTTCAGCATCTTCAAGCGCGGCATGAAGGGCGTCTATCAGCACTGCCAGAAGAAGCATCTGCACCGCTATCTGGCCGAATTTGACTTCCGGTATTCCAACCGCGTCGCGCTCGGCTACAATGACAGCGACCGTGCCGACGCGCTCTTGAAGGGTGTGATTGGCAAGCGTCTCACCTACCAAACAACTGGTGCAGCGTAATGCCGAAGCAAAAAAAGCCAAAGGAGACCCCGAAGCAGCAGGCCGCAAGGTTCGCCGCCGAGGTCGAGCGCATGAAAGCCGCTGGCGAGCTAAACCCCACCGAGGCAGATAATGCTTTGGACAAGCTTTTATCGTCAGTGAAACTGAAGAATGATCACACATCATGACTGTTTCAATCGAAGATGAATTCTTGCCAGTTCAGGATTCGATCGATTTCGCAAATACTGCAATCGCGGAACTTGATCAGTTGATTAAGGCGTTCTTCAAACGTGATGTTGCAGAGATTATCATTGATATTGATCCTAAGACTGGAGAGAATGTCCAAAAAATCAAGTTCAAAGCACATATTCCGAAGGATTTTAGGCGAAAAGCCACGGAAGCATTGAACAGTGCTAGGCACAGCTTTGATCAAGCCGCCTTTGCGGCTCGCAACATACTGGGCAAACGATCCCGTAAGGGCGTCAATTACCCATGGAGCCGAAATCCCTCTGACCTTGATAGGTTGTTGCGCGAGCGCGGTTTTGATTCGCGCCTGTGGGATACGATAAGGGAACATGAGCCCTACGCCACTTCTGATAGCCACGTTGGAGGTGACGACTTGATTCGTACGATTGCCACCATCGCAAACAATAAGCACACTGTCGGACTCTCCATTAATGGATTTATTGCTGAAACTACCTTTCCGAATATCAAGACAATCAGAATTGAGTCCTTTTCCATCCCAAATCCAATATGGGACCCTGCTAAAAATGAAGCTGAACTTATAAGGTGGAAAGGGGATATCGAAATTGACGGCGATTACAATTTCACATTTGTAGTATGCCTCAAGGACCATCGGCTTGCGAAGCCGGTAGATGTTATGTTTGCTCTTCGCTACTTCACGCAAAAGGCGAAGATTGTGTGCGACAGCATCAAGGCTAAGTGCCTTGAAATTTCCAGCTAGACTAGAGGCGCTCATTCAGCACCCCCGATCCGGCCTGGGTATCCTTTGTATAATAACGCCTAGGATTTGGCGAACAAAAACAGGATTATTCCTGCATCGATTCGCAGGAAACCAACAGGAGGGCCCCTATGCTGATTACGCGGATCGAACGTTTCTTGCGCGAAACCGGAATGCCCTGGACGAAGTTCGGGCGGCTTGCCGTGCATGATCCGCGCTTTGTCGAAGACCTCCGCAATGGTCGCACTCCGCGTTCCGCAACGGAATTGCGCGTGGAACATTTCATGAATATTTATCGGTAGGAAGCCCGTGCAATTTGATCCCGCCAGCCACCGCGCCTTGCAGGTTGCCCTGGAACGCCCAGCCCGCACCGTTGCACGCCGAACGCCCACGCGTTCCGGCCCCTGGTTGCCACTGCTCTCGGCGCTGCTGGAAATGGCCGGGGGCAAGGCCGAACTGATCCGCCACAGCGAGCGCGCCTGGGCCAGCGTAACGTTTTCGGGCAGCCGCCACACCGTGCAGCTTGCCTTCACCGGGGCCGAAGCGGTTGCCGCCGGAGAGGCCATGATCGAGGCCCTGTCCGACCATGAATTCACGATCCCGCGCCATCTCGTCGCCGATACGGCGGTCATCTCTGCCGAGCACGTCGCCCTGCCCGAAGAGCGGCTGACGATCGAAGTGGAGCTGCTGCTGCTCGACGATTGCTGACCCGCCTGCCTACCCCTATGATCCTCGCGGGCGACGGGCCGGAGCCGGGCGCTGCGAGGAAGGGGTATCGAACAATGGCGGGGCTGATACCGCGCACGCAAATCTTCGAGAACTTCCTCGCGGACGAATTGCGTGCCGAATTGCTGGATTACACGCTCGCGAGCGAGAATGACTATGTCGCTTCAGGCGTGCATATCGGTGGCGAGGAGCGGACCAGGGACCATTACCGCATCGCCGCCTATCACAAGGACGGCCTTGGTCGGCTCAAGAAGAAGTTCCGGATCGTGGCGGAGGACAGTTTCGAGCGCCTGTGCGAAGGCGCTGGACTGCGGCCCTTCAAGATCGACTGGATCGAGATCGAAGTCGCCGCGCATGGCGACGGCGCCTACTTCCTGCCCCATATCGACACCTATACCGGGCGCGGGCGCGGCGATCAGAAAAGCGACCGGCTGCTGACCGCGGTCTATTACTATCACCGCGAGCCCAAGGGATTTTCCGGCGGAAATCTGGAGATTTTCCCGTTCGGTGGCGGCGATGTCTGCCAATCGATCGAGCCTGCGCAGAACCGCCTGGCCTGTTTCTCATCGACCGTGCTGCATCAGGTCTCGCGCGTGTCGTGCCCCAGCGGAAAATTCGCGGACAACCGTTTTGCCCTCAACATCTGGTATCACCGGGCCAAATAGCCGCTCGTCTCAGTACCCCAGGGCGTAATCGACCATCGGGGTTAGTGGTTCGCCGCGCTCATACCGCCCAAGATTGGCGAGGAACCGCTCGGCCGCGCGCACGAACATCCGGTCCTGCGCGCGCCCTGACAGGTGCATGGTGACCTGCGTGTTGCTCAGCCCCCACAGCGGATCTTCCGCCGGCAGCGGCTCGGGCGTGGTGACGTCGAGCAGCGCGCCGCCGATCCGACCTTCGGCCAATGCGGCAGTCAGCGCCGCCTGATCAATCACGCTGCCGCGCGCAACGTTGACGATAACCGCATCGCCCTTCATCGCCGCGATTTCGGCCGCGCCGATCATCCCGGTGGTTTCCGCCGTCGCGGGTACGCTGACAATGATCCAGTCAAACTCGCCCAAGCGGCCGCGCCATTCATCCGGCCCGAGCGTGCCCGGCCCCGAACTGCGACGCACCTTGGTGACTTCGACCCCAAACGCGGCAAGGCGGCTGTCCACTTCTTGCCCGATCGCGCCGTACCCAAGGATCAACGCCTTGCTGGCATAGAGCTCGCGCTTGCCCGGCGCGTCCTTCAGCCATTCGCGGCGGTCCATCGCGCGCACGATCTCGCGATAGCCCTTGCAGTGGCCGAGCAGGCCCATCACTACGAATTCGGCAATCGGCACGGCATTGATCCCTGCCCCGTTGGTCAGGATCACACCGCGCTGTGCAAGCAGGTCCAGCGGGAAACTTTCCACGCCCGCGAACACCGAATTGAGCCACTTGAGCCCGGTTGCACTGGTGATCGCGGCGACCAGGTCCGGCTTCGAATACATGTCGAACCAGCCGATCTCCGCCACGGCGGCCAGGTCCAGCGCCTCCTGCTTGGTGGCATACCAGCGCGGCTCTACCCAGGCGGGCAGGCGGCTTTCCAGCAGCGGCTTCAGCAGGGCATTGATCACGGTGACGGTCATGATCAGCTGCCCGGAACCTCGGTCAGTTCCTGCTGCATGGCAGCCTTGATGCCCTGCGGCGCGCTGTCGCTGAACAGGTCGTCGATCACCCACCGGCCGCCTTCGCGCACCATGACCAGGCGTTGTTCGACCACCGAATCCCAGCCGACGTTGACCTTGACCGTTACTTCAATCTGGCCGGGAGCGATCACGCTGAGCCCGGTGCGCTTCCAGCTGAAGCTCTTCCAGTCCAAGTCCTGACAATCGCAGAACCACCCATAGTCGCTGAGCCCGGTCAGCTCATCGCCATTGTGCTTGAGCCAGGCGCGGATCAGCTTCTTGGTCGATGCGGAAAAGACCGGGCGATACCAATCGCTGTCGCCGCCGTTTTCCTTGTAATAGGGGCCGTATGCCTTTGACAGCGTGGCATCGACCGCGCGCTCGGACACGGCGGGCGCAGGTTTGCCAGCGGCAAGGACGAACGGCAGCAGGCACAGGGCAACAACGCGCATTGGCTTCATGAAAGTCTCCATTCCCAACCCAGCGCGTCCCCATCCATGACTTCCACGCCCTGCGCGGCGAGTTCATCGCGCAGCGCATCGGAAGCCGCGAAATCCTTGTTTGCCCGAGCTTCCTTGCGGGCATCGAGCAGTCTGGCAATCTCGCTATCCGCGATGGTTGCCGACTTGGGCCGCAAGCGCAAGTCCGCCCGTTCCAGCGTCAGCAGGCCAAGGCCCAGCACCGCATCCATCGCCGCGATCACGGCCAGCTTTTCCCCGGCATCGACCTTCTTGAGCGCCGCCACCTCTTCCAGCACGGTCAGCGCGACCGGCGTGTTGAGATCGTCGGACACGGCAGCATCGAAGCGTTCAAGGAAGGGCGCGAACTTTGGCCCCCAGCTTTCCGCAGGCGCCGCCTGCGCGCGCAAGTTTCCGACTGTCATCAGCAGCCGCTTCAACCGCACCAGCGCCGCGCCTAGCCCGTCCCAGCTGAATTCCAGTTCGCTGCGGTAATGGGCCTGCAGGCACATCATGCGGTAAGCGAGCGGGTGATAGCCCTTGTCGATCAGCAGTTGCAGCCGCAGGAACTCGCCCGAGGACTTCGACATCTTGCCGCTGCGCTCGACCAGGAAGTTGTTGTGCATCCACACCCGCGCACCGGAATTGGCCGGCACGTCGAGGCCATTGGTGCAGCAAAAGGCCTGGTTCTGGGCGATCTCGTTGGGGTGATGGATTTCGCGGTGGTCGATCCCGCCGGTGTGGATATCGAACGGAAAGCCGAGCAGCTGCCCCGACATGACCGAGCATTCCAGGTGCCAGCCCGGCGCGCCCCGGCCCCACGGGCTGTCCCATTCCATCTGGCGCTTTTCGCCCGGCGGGGTCTTGCGCCAGATCGCGAAGTCGGCGGCGTTGCGCTTGCCCTCGACAGCCTCGATCCGGCCCTCGCCCTCTTCGGTGTTCGCGCGGGCAAGCCGGCCATAGTCGGCCACGGTCGAAACGTCGAAATAGAGCCCGCTATCCAGCTCGTAGCAATGCTTGTCGGCAATGCTTTTGGCAAAGTCGATCATCGCCGGCACATAGTCGGTCGCGATTGACCAGTGCGCCGGCTGGCGGATGTTCAGCGCCTTGATGTCGGCCCAGTAGGCTTCGGTATAGTGCTTCGCGGTGTCCCAGATCGACTGCGCGCGGGCCGCAGCCATCTTTTCCATCTTGTCCTCGCCCTCGTCCCCGTCGTCGGTCAGGTGGCCGACATCGGTGATGTTGATGACGTGGGTCAGCTTGTAGCCCTTGAAGCTCAGCGTGCGCCCCAACACGTCGGCAAAGACGTAGGCGCGCATATTGCCGATGTGCGGGTAGTTGTAGACCGTCGGCCCGCAGGTATAGACGCGCGCTTCGCCCGGGTGGACGGGCTGGAACGGTTCCAGCTGGCGGGTCAGGCTGTTGAACAGCTTCAGGGGAATGGCATCAGTCATTCCCCGGGCCTTACCGGGCCGCTCGCGCGGGTCAAGCGGGAGGGCGTCAGAAGCCCTGCCAGCGCACCACTTCGTCCAGCGGTGCGCGCGGCACCGGGAACTGGTTGATCGGCTGATCGCGGTCGCCGTGGCCGATGGCAAGGCCGCAAAAGAAGATGTGGTCTTCCGGGATGTCGACGCATTCGCGGATCTGTTTGGTATAGACCGCCCAGGCTTCCTGCGCGCAGCTGTCCAGCCCTTCCTCGCGCAGCAGCAGCATCACGGTTTGCAGCCACATCCCCATGTCCGACCACTGCGGCGGCCCCATGTAGCGGGGCGTGTGGATCAGCATCAGCACCGGCGCGCCAAAGGCCTGGAAGTTGCGGCCAAACCACTTGAGGCGGCTGGCCTTGTCCTCGCGCGGGATGCCAAGCGCGGCATACATCGCCTCACCCACGCCGAACCGGCGGGTGGCATAGGCACCCTCAAGTTCGGGCGGGTAGATGTTGTATTCGGGCGAATAGGCCGCCAGCCCCTGCGGGATCACCTCGGCCACCTTGGCAAGCAGCTTGGCGAGTTCGTCGCCGCCCAGCATCACCGCGTTCCACGGCTGGGTGTTGCCGCCCGAAGGGGCGTTCTGCGCCTTTTCGAGGACGCGGGTCAGGACGGCGCGGTCGACGGGTTGATCCTTGAACGCACGGATCGAGCGGCGCGAGGCGACGGCTTCGGTGACGTCCATGACAGTACCCCTATTCGAAGCCGAGGAACTTGATCTTCCCGTCCAGCGGTTCGCGCTTGCGGTCGAAGTGGTTCACCGGGTCTTCCTCGTCCTGATAGCCGATGGCGATGCCGCAGAAGAAGATGTGGGTTTCATCCGAAACGCCCACGAAGTCCTTGATCACCTTGGCATAGAGCGAAAGAAATTCCTGCGGGCAGGAATCGAGGCCGTGTTCGCGCAGCAGCAACATGATGGTCTGGAGCCACATGCCGACGTCCGACCATTGCGGCGCGCTCATCACGCGCGGGAAATAGACCATCAGCACGGCCGGAGCGTCGAACGAAACCACGTTGCGCGCCATGAAGTCTGCCCGGCCTTCCTTGTCGGCACGCTCGACGTTCAGCGCGGCATACATGTCGGCCCCGACCTGGTGCAGGCGGGCAAGGCATTCGGGCAGGACTTCGGGATCGCTCCACGAGTACTCCTTGGGGTCCTGCGGCTGCGAGGCCCGCATCTTCGCCTGGAGCTGACGCAGCGGTTCGCCCGTAAGGATCGCACCTTCCCAGGGCTGGAAATTGCAGCCAGACGGGGCCCAACGCGCCGTCTCCATGATCTGACGGATCAGGTCGAGCGGAACGGGCTTGTCCTGGAAAGCGCGGATCGAGCGGCGGGAAAGGACGGCGTCGGTAACGGTGGTGCTTTGGGTCATGGCCCGTTTAATTGTTCGATTAAACGCGCCGGTCAAGCCACAAAGTTCACACCACCGTTACTCATCCCGTCATTACTGCGCGGCGGGAGCGGCAGCAGCTGCGGCCAGCGCGGCCTTCACTTCATCGGGACGCAGCGCGCCCGGTCCGGGCCCCATGTCATCGGCGTCGACCATCTTGAACTTCTTCATGCCGCGGAATTCGGTCTCGCTGGACGGGCGGATATCCGGGCGGCCGACCATGATCCCCATCTTGATCTTGCACTGGGCAAACTGGGTTTCATCGGCTTCGACTTCGAGCGCGAGGGTATCCTTGGCTTCGCTCGCCACGGTAAATTCGTGGCGACCCGGCTCGGTCACCATGATGAAGTAGCGGCCACCGCCCAGCGAGCTGACCTTCTGGCCGTTCTCGTGGACCGAGCAGGCCACCGCCGCCCCGCCAAGGCCGCCCTTGCGGAAGAACACGATCTGCCCCTTGCCCGCAGGCGGCGCGGGAATCTGGATCTGCGCGGCTGGAATTGAAGAGTTGTCATCCTCCTCTGCCGCTTCAGCCTTGTTGCCCGCATAGGCCATCGACGCAGCGGCCAGCGCCAGCGATACGGCGCTGAGGCCGATCATCATCTTGCGATAATTCATCGTCTTGTTTCTCCGGTTTCCCCTTGCCCTGCTGCAACCGGGGCCGGCGCGGGCAACGCAACGCTCGGTCCGTATTCGAATGGCTCGGCGGTCTTGGCGGGAAGGATCGTGCCCTTGGCGACGTTCTTCTGCCCGCCGGTAATGAAGAAGCCGACCAGTGCGACCGCCGGGATCGTTGCCGCAGTCGCGACGTTGATGGTCTGCACCGTTCCCATTTTGTCGTCGACTATGGGGTCGAGCTTCAACGAGCGCAGACGCAGCTGGCGATCGCCGACTTGCAGGAAGCGCGCGGCCAGCACCAGTTCGCCGGGTGCACCGCTGCCGCCGCTCTTCTTGGCGTGAACGACCTCACCCTGTCCGGGCGTACCGGCCGGAATTACTGCCACGCCGTCGATGACGATCGGCTCTGCCAGATGGAACGGAAAGGTCTCGCCGGTCTTGCTGATCTTGCTTCCCAAATCGACGTCGATGACGATGCTGATCGGCGTCAGCGCGGGGATGACATGGCTTGCGGCGGCCTGCGCCTCGACCGGGGCAACGGCCTGAGCCGCAGACGACGCGTCGGCCGCAATCGCGCCTTTTCCAGAACTTTGGTTGGGTCCATAACTTTGAGCGGCCGCCGAACTGCCACTGGCGCCAGCGTCAGGCGACTGCCTACCCGGTACATCTGCGCCCGGCGCGGGCTCGGTTCCAGCCCTTGCCACGCTTGCAGCACCGACGAGCAGGCCCAAGGCCAGGGCCAATTGACGCGCGACCTTCAAAGCATTCCCCCTTGAAGCTTCCCCTTAAGCTTCAAGGAATTGATGGCTGCTTTGTACAATTAAAGCAAGCAGTTCCATCCACTTTGGACAAGGTTCGACAAGCCCGAGGAACGGACTGCCTATTCGTCCTCGAACAGCCGTGCCAATTGTTCGATCATCGCGCCGCCGAGCTGTTCGACGTCCATGATCGTCACTGCGCGGCGATAATACCGCGTCACGTCATGGCCGATGCCGATCGCGACCAGCTGCACCGGCGACTGCTTTTCGATCCAGTCGATCACGCGGCGCAGGTGCAGTTCGAGATAGCCCGCGCTGTTGACGCTGAGCGTGGAGTCATCCACCGGCGCGCCGTCCGAAATCACCATCAGGATGCGGCGGTCCTCGGCCCGGCCCAGCAGGCGCTGGTGCGCCCAGAGCAGCGCCTCGCCGTCGATGTTTTCCTTGAGCAGGCCTTCGCGCATCATCAGGCCCAGGTTCTTGCGGGCGTGGCGATAGGGCTCGTCGGCCTTCTTGTAGACGATGTGGCGCAGGTCGTTGAGGCGGCCCGGCTGCGCGGGCTTGCCGCCGGCGAGCCACGCCTCGCGGCTCTGCCCGCCCTTCCACGCGCGGGTGGTGAAACCGAGAATCTCGGTCTTGACCCCGCAGCGCTCCAGCGTGCGCGCCAGCACGTCGGCGCTGATTGCCGCGATCGAGATCGGGCGCCCGCGCATCGAGCCGGAATTGTCGAGCAGCAGGGTAACGATGGTGTCCTTGAACTCGACCTCGCGCTCGATCTTGTAGGACAGCGAATGGCCGGGCGAAATCACCACACGGGCGAGCCGCGCGGCGTCGAGCAGGCCTTCTTCCTGGTCGAAGTCCCAGCTGCGGTTCTGCTGCGCCATCAGGCGGCGCTGGAGCCGGTTGGCAAGCTTGGTGACGATCCCCTGCAGGCCCTTCAATTGCGCGTCGAGATAGGCGCGCAGGCGGCCCAGTTCATCCTCGTCGCACAGGTCGCTGGCGCTGACCATTTCGTCGAACTGGGTGGTGAAGGCCTTGTAGTCGAAGTTCGCGGGAATCTCGGTCCACGGGCGGTTCGGGCGGGTGGGAAGCATCCCTTCCTCGCCCTCGTCGCCTTCTTCCGCCTCGGCGGATTCGTCTTCCATTTCGCGCTGGGATTCGCTTTCGCCCTCCTCGTCGCTTTCGCTGGGCTCAGCGGCAGCTTCGCTGGGCGATTCGTCCTCGGCGCCGTCACCGTCGTCAGGTTGCTCTTCGTCCTGCTCCTGATCCTGGTCCTGATCCTCGCCCTCTTCGGTTTCGGGATCGAGCTGGTCGGCGCGGGTCAGCTCAAGGTGCTTGAGCATATCGAGCGCGACATGCTGAAAGGCTTCCTGGTCTTCAAGCGAGCTGGCCAGCGCCTCGAAATCCTTGCCGGCTTTGTCGCCGATCCAGCCGCGCAGCAGGTCCACGCCCTCGCGCGCAGCCTCGGGCACCGGCTGGCCGGTGAGGTGTTCGCGCAGCAAGAGCGCAAGCGCGGCCTGCATCGGCACTTCGTCGGGACGGCTGGCGCGGGTGATCGGATCGCCGCCGATCCGCACCAACTGTGCCGCGTCAAGGTTCGCGCGCACCCCGGCATAGGCATTGGCACCCAGCGCTTCGTAACGCACCTGCTCGACCGCGTCATAGCAGGCCCGCGCGGTGGGCTCTG
>NZ_JAYSBK010000070.1:0-15647 GCF_041915465.1 Novosphingobium sp.
ATCGCCGCCGACAGGCCGTATTCGGTGTCGTTGGCCATTTCGACCGCCTGGTCGAGGTTGTCATAGGCCATCAGGGTGATGACCGGGCCGAAGATTTCTTCCTTGGCGATGCGCATGTCCGGGGTCACGTCGGTGAACACGGTCGGCTGGATGTAGTAACCGCGGTTGACGTTGCTGGGCAGGTCCGGACCGCCGGTGACGAGCTTCGCGCCTTCGTCGATGGCCGACTGGATCAGGCCGCGCACCTTGTCGAACTGCGCCTTGTTGACGACCGGGCCGAGGTGGCCGCCTTCGGCCATCGGATCACCGACCGGGGTGGCCGAATACATCGCCTTGGCGAATTCGGCGGCTTCGTCCATGCGCTCACGCGGGACCAGCACGCGGGTCGGCGAAATGCACGACTGGCCGGTGTTGACCAGCGGACCCATCAGCGTGGGCGGCAGGTGGGTGGCGAAATCGGCGTCGGGCAGGACGAGGTTGGGCGACTTGCCGCCCAGTTCCTGGTGAACGCGCTTCACGGTCGGCGCGGCGGCGATCGCCACGGCGATGCCCGCGCGGGTCGAACCGGTGAAGCTGACCATGTCGACGTCGGGGTGGCTGGAGATCGCGTTGCCGGTGGTCGGGCCATCGCCCTGCACCAGGTTGAACACGCCCGGGGGCACGCCCGCGGCATCAAGGATCTCGGCGAAGATCTTGGCGTTGGTCGGGCATTCTTCCGAGGGCTTGAGCACCATGGTGTTGCCGCCGGCCAGCGCCGGGGCGACCTTGAGCGCGATCTGGTTGAGCGGCCAGTTCCAGGGCGTGATCATGCCGACCACGCCGATCGGTTCGTAGGCGATCTTGTAGCCCGGGCCGTCTTCGAGGAAGTTGAAGTCCTTCAGCGCGTCGATCGTGCCCAGGAAACCGCCGATCCCGGCACCGACCTGTGCGGTACCGGCGAACGAAATGGGCGCGCCCATTTCTTCGGCCATCGCGACGGCAAGGTCCGCGCCGCGCTTCTTGTATTCCTCGACGATGCGGTTCAACACGGCCAGGCGTTCTTCGCGGGTGGTCTGGCTCCAGGTCTTGAACGCGCGCTTGGCAGCGGCAACGGCCTTGTCGACGTCGGCCTTGGTGCCGACCGAGATGACCGCGCAGGGTTCTTCCGTAGCAGGGTTGATGACTTCGCGGCGTGCGCCGCCTTCGCTGTCCACCCACTTGCCGTCGATGTAATGTTGCAGCAGTTCGCGCATCCTCGAATCTCCCTTAATGGTGCGATTAACCCGCCATATGTCGGAGCGCAGGGTTACGATTGCAAGACGCAAATCGTAGGCTTTGCCTACGTTCCGGGGCTTCCATCGCGATAAAGCTTCGCTTCGGCAGCCCGGCGCCGGGTCAATCCGGCCAGAACGCGGCCACCGGCCCGGGTCCAGCGGGCGAACTCGGCGGCTGCCGCTGCATAGTCCCCGCGGCAGTGGAGCCGGGTCAGCGTCGCGCGGGCGATCGCCCCGGTGTTGTAGTGAAAGCTGACCAGCGCATCGAATTGCGCTTCGCTGGTTGGTGCTCCCGTCAGGGCGCGTTCAACCTCGCGGGCAAAGCGCAAGAGATCGGCTTCGAGCCGGGCGTCGCACTGCGCCTGCGTCCAGACGGTGCCGCGCGCGATACCGGGACCGGTCGAACCCCAGCCGATGGTCCAGGGATCGCCGCCCGTGCCGGGATCGGGATAGGCGGCGTACAGTCCGTCGGCGCGCCTTCTGGCGCAGGTTTCGAACTGCTTGATCAGCGCAAGACCGGCCGGGCCGATCCTGCCGGTGGCGGACAGGGGAGCCGGGCAGGCGTCCGTCGCCGCGCCAGAGCCGATGCCACGGGGGGCAAACATTCGGCCCAGTGCGGCAAAGTAAGGTTCCTCGTCAATCATGCCGGCCTCGAACGTTAAAGCTGAGGCAGGCTTATTAGGCATGACAAGCTCATGTAGGAAAATGATATTTCTGCCAAGCGGCGCCGGCGCCAAGGATTGGATAAGCATTTATACTTAGATTTGTCGGGACCGGCTGATTAACCTTGCCGTGCCACCAATCACCGGTGACCAGGCGATGGCAAACATTTCAGCGGAGAGTGATCAGCCGCGCGCGGGCCGATGTCGGCATCAACCTGCTGGTGCTGACCACGCTTGGGGTGCTGCTGGCTCTGGTCGCTGCGGTGGTGCTTGGCTTTCGCCAGTCGATCAATCTGGTCAATGCCGTCGATCGTGACGCCGAGCGGCAGCTCGTCTCAAGATACCTCGATCGCAGCGCCGTGAATATGGTGGCACAGCAGAAGGTCCAGCTGACCTGGGACGATGCCTTCAAGCATGCCGCAGGCAAAGTCGATCCTGTCTGGGCCGATACCTACATCGGGCAATTCCTCTATTCGAACTTCCACTATGACCGGCTCTATCTGGTCGATCCCGAGGGGCGTCTGCTCAGGGCCTGGATCGATGGTGCGCCAGTGCCAAACGGGGGCTATTCGGCACTTTCCGGGCAAGTTGCCGACACCCTGAAAACGATGGCAACGCGCGGCAACGTCTTCGGCGACGCCGGGGGCAGCCGCAAGCTGGCAGACACGAACTGGCCGGTCGATTCCGACGGCCTAGTGCTGACCCGCTGGGCGACGGCGCTGGTGCGGCTCGATGGACGCCCCGGGCGCATGACGATCTCGTCGATCGTGCCGGACACCAACATGAACCTGCTGAAGCGGACGCCCAATCACCTGGTCGCAGTCCGCTATTTCGATGCGGCATATTTGGCAGACATCCGCTCCGCGCTGCTGCTGCCGGAATTGTCCGTCGCATCAGAGCCACCACGCAACGACCAGCTCAACGCCCTGGCTCTCGCCGGTCCCGGTGGCCGCATCTACGGCTGGCTGAACTGGCCAATGGCTGGGCATAGCGCGATTGTGGTGCAGCGGATGCGGCCGGTGTTCATCGCCTTCCTTTGCTTTCTCACCGCGCTGATCGTCGGCGTCTGGACGATTGTCAGAATGCTGCTGGCGACGATGTACAAACTGCAGGCAAGTGAGCGCCGCGCCGTGCATGAGGCGCGCCATGATGCCATGACGGGCCTGCCCAACCGGCAGCAATTCCTGAAACAGCTGGAGCGCAAGTTGACGCGCCACGCGGGGAAGCCCGACAAGATGGTGGCGGTTGCATTCTTCGATCTCGACCACTTCAAACTGATCAATGACACGCTGGGCCATGCCGCGGGCGACGAACTGGTTCGACAGGTCGCGCAGCGTTGCCGCCTTCGGCTTGGCAAGGACGACGTGCTCGCCCGCATTGGCGGGGACGAATTTGTCGTCATGCGGGTCGGATCGCGGGCGGACGGCGGGATCAAGCGGCTTGGCCGCGAATTGATGGGAATTTTCGCGGCGCCCTTCAAGATCGATGGCCGTGTCACCGACGTGACCGTGTCATGCGGGATCAGCTGGGCGCCGGACCAGGCAACCACGGCATCGGACCTGCTGCGCAATGCCGACATCGCCCTGTTCCGCGCCAAGCAGCGCGGCCGGGCACGCTGGCGCGCCTTTTCGAGCGAGATGGCGGATGAGGTCACCCGCCGGATCGAACTGGAAACGGAACTGCGCAAGGCGCTCCAGAACGATAGCCTGGAACTGGCCTATCAGCCGATCGTGCGCGCGGACGACGGTTCGATTGAAGGAGTGGAGGCCCTGCTGCGCTGGCAGCATCCGACACTTGGCGAAATCAGCCCATCGGTGTTCGTGCCCGTCGCCGAGCAGGCCGGCCTGATGAACCTGCTTGGCTGGTGGATGCTGACGCGAGTGTTCGGACACGCCAGCGCCTGGCCGCAGCTCAACATCTCGATCAACCTTTCGCCGCTGCAACTGGCCGCCCATGGCTTTCTCGAAGACCTCGATGTGCTTCTGCGCGAACACTTCGTGGCGCCGAGCCGGGTGACCTTCGAGGTTACCGAAGGAATCCTGATGGAACGCCGCTCGGCGGTGTTCGACGTGCTTGCCAACCTCAAGGACATGGGCTTTGGCATCGCGCTCGACGATTTCGGCACCGGCTATTCCAGCCTCGGCTACCTGCGCAGCTTCCAGTTCGACCGGATCAAGATCGACCGCAGCTTCGTGCAGAACATCGAGGATGACAGCGATGCCCAGGCGATCCTGGTGACGATCGTCGCGCTTGGCCAGAACCTGGGGATCCGCACAGTTGCCGAAGGGGTCGAAACCGGGATGCAGCGCCAACTGGTCGTCGCGGCCGGCTGCGACCTGATCCAGGGCTTCTATTACTGGCACCCGATGCGGGCAGAGCAGGTCAGCGAACTGCTTTCCGCGCTGGACAAGGGCCAGCCTGCGGTGATCCACGGTATCCACGCCGCCTGATCCCGCACCTGATTCCGCAGGCCATCGTCACGCCTGCTGCCCGACAAATGAAAAGAGGCGCCCGGATCGCTCCGAACGCCCCTTTCTGCAGTCCTGACCGGCTGGATCAGGCGCTGTAGTACATGTCGAATTCGACCGCCGCCGGGGTGGTTTCCCAACGCAGCTGTTCGGCCCACTTCAGTTCGGCGTAAGCGTCGATCTGTTCCTTCGAGAACACGCCGCCCTGGAGCAGGTAGTCGTGGTCGGCTTCAAGCGCGTCGAGCGCTTCGCGCAGCGAACCGCAAACGGTCGGCACGGCGGCGAGTTCGGCCGGCGGCAGATCGTAGAGGTTCTTGTCCATGGCTTCGCCCGGGTGGATCTTGTTCTTGATCCCGTCGAGACCGGCCATCAGCAGCGCGGCATAGCACAGGTAGGGGTTGGCCATCGCGTCGGGGAAGCGGAATTCCACGCGCTTCGCCTTGTCGCCCGCACCATAGGGGATGCGGCACGAAGCCGAGCGGTTGCGGGCCGAGTAGGCCAGCAGCACGGGGGCTTCGTAACCCGGCACCAGGCGCTTGTAGCTGTTGGTGGTCGGGTTGGTGAAGGCGTTCAGCGACTTGGCGTGCTTGATCACGCCGCCGATGAAGTACAGGCACATGTCCGACAGACCGGCATAGCCGTTGCCGGCGAACAGCGGCTTGCCGCTGTCCCAGATCGAGATGTGGGTGTGCATGCCCGAACCGTTGTCGCCCTTGATCGGCTTCGGCATGAACGTGGCGGTCTTGCCGTAAGCGTGCGCAACCTGCTGCACGACATACTTGTAGACCTGCATGCGGTCAGCGGTCTGGACCAGGGTGCCGAAGGTCAGGCCGAGTTCGTGCTGCGCGGCGGCCACTTCGTGGTGGTGCTTGTCGCAGGGCAGGCCCATTTCGAGCATGGTCGAAACCATTTCACCGCGGATGTCCACGCAGCTGTCGATCGGAGCGACCGGGAAGTAGCCGCCCTTGACGCCCGGGCGGTGGCCCATGTTGCCGCCTTCATAGTCCTTGTTGGTGTTGGTCGGCAGTTCGACATCGTCGATGCGGAAGCCGTTGCCATCGTAGCCGTCATAGAACTTGACGTCGTCGAACAGGAAGAATTCGGCTTCCGGACCGACGTAGACGGTGTCACCGATGCCGCTCGACTTGACGAAGGCTTCGGCGCGCTTGGCGGTCGAACGCGGATCGCGGCTGTAGAGGTCGCCGGTCGAGGGTTCGACGATGTCGCACACGATGATCATCATCGGCGTGGCGCTGAACGGATCGATGTACACGGCGTCGAGGTCGGGCTTGAGGATCATGTCCGATTCGTTGATCGCCTTCCAGCCTTCGATCGACGAACCGTCGAACATCAGGCCGTCTTCAAGCTCATCTTCGCCCAGCACGCCAGCGACCATGGTGAGGTGCTGCCACTTGCCCTTGGGGTCGGTGAAGCGCAGATCGACCCACTCGATCTCTTCTTCCTTGATGCGCTTGAGGATGTCCTTTGCCTTAGCCATGTCTTTCCTTTCTGGTCGGCCGAAGCCGGTTGTTTAGGATTGGTTGGAATTTACAAAAATCAGATCGCGTCGTCGTCGCGCTCGCCGGTGCGGATGCGCAGCGCGCTTTCGATCGGGATGACGAAGATCTTGCCGTCGCCGATGCGGCCAGTCTGCGCGGCGCCGGCAATGGCCTCGACCACACGTTCGGCCAGCGCGTCGGCAACCACCACCTCAAGCTTCACCTTGGGCAGGAAGTCGACGACGTATTCGGCGCCGCGATAAAGTTCGGTGTGGCCCTTCTGGCGGCCGAAACCCTTGGCTTCGGTAACCGTGATGCCCGAGACGCCGACTTCGTGGAGGGCTTCCTTCACTTCGTCGAGCTTGAAGGGCTTGATGATCGCTTCGATCTTTTTCACTTCGCCTAATCCTCTGCGCAAATTCCCTGCGCATAGGGCCGGCCCCGCTTGCGCAGACCGGAGTTGCAAATGCCACAATCGATCCAGAATCAAGAATCGTGCCAGTAGCGATATTCACGCCCTAGGCCATCCGAGCCCCCTCGGAAAGGGCCGAATCGCAAGATTTGGCAATAATCGAATTGAAGGGCGCTAAGAATAGTTCTTAAATTGCCCGAAAATCTTGCCTAATTTTTCAGCAATCTGCCTAAAATTTAGGCAGTCACAGCGATAGGCCTGCTGTTTCGGGCAATCCTGCCATCAGGTTGAGGCTCTGCACGGCTGCGCCGCTTGCGCCCTTGCCAAGGTTGTCGAGCCGCGCGACGAGCCGCGCCTGCGAACCGTCCTTCGCGCCGAACACCCACAGGTCGAGCCGGTCGCTGGGCTGCATCGAGCGGCGCAGCAACAGTTCGTCCATCGGTTCATCGTGCACGGTGACGATCCGGCTGCCGCTGTAGAATTCCGCCAGCGCGAGCCGCAGCACCTCGGGCGCGGCGGCCATCGGCATGGCGGCAAGCGGCACGGGCACTTCCACCACCATGCCCCGGTGCGCCGCGATCACGGCGGGGGCGAAGAGCGGTGGATGCGCAAGGCCGGCATATTGCTGCATCTCGGGCACGTGCTTGTGGCCCATGCCCAGACCATAGGCGCGGAACGCGATGTCGGTGTCGTCCTCGAACCGGGCGATCAGCGCCTTTCCGCCGCCCGAATAACCCGAGACGGCGTTGACGGTGTAGGGCCAGTCCGCCGGAAGCAGACCGGCGCGCACCAGCGGCGTCACCAGGCCCAGGAAGCCGGTGGGATAACAGCCGGGGTTCGACACTCGGCTGGATGCGGCCACCACGTCGCGGCCGACGATTTCGGGAAAGCCATAGGTCCAGTGCGGGGCGACACGATGCGCGGTAGAGGCATCGACGATCCGCACCTTGGAACCTTCGGCCAGCGCCACTGCTTCGATCGCGGCGGCATCGGGCAGGCACAGCACGGCGAAGTCCGCCGCATGATAGGCATCGCGCCGCGCCGAGGCGCTCTTGCGCTGTTCGTCATCCAGCACGATCAGTTCGAATTCGGCACGCGGGGCAAGCCGCTCGACGATTTCGAGGCCGGTGGTGCCCGCGGCACCGTCGATGAAAACCTTGTGGGTCATGGTCAGTAACTCAAGCTGGGAACCGGCTTTTCCGACAACAACAAGCCCACATTGTCCTGCGCTTGCTGAAGGACCGCTTTCGATCTTGCGGCCATGCGCCCGGCCCCGAAAAAACAGCACCCTTCGACAAATTCAGGGCGATCGGGAAGGGGGGAACTAGCTTCGTCGTTCTTCCAGCGCGTCGACAGGAAGATAGCCGACATAGCCGTCATCGCCGACCTGGCCCCAGGCCCAGCCGCCGGTCACATCAAGCACGTTGAACAGGGTGCCGCCGGCCAGCACTTCGCGCACTTCGGCGTCGGCCTTGTTCAGCGCCAGCAGATCTGCCCCCGATGCCACCACCGCGCGTTCCATCGGAACCGCATAGTGCGGCACAAAGACTTTGCCCGCCAGACGGATGTGCGCCAGATCCCCGCGCACGGGCCAGTGCGCGGCATCGAGCTTCACGCTCGGCCCGGCGAGCGAAAGCTGCCCGGTAGGGATGGCGGTTGCAGTCAAATCCTGTTGCCCTTCGAATGCGAAGATCGGGCGATTAGCCGCGCTTGGCCCCAGTATCAAGTTGTCCATTACGCAGCCCGGCTTGCGGCCAATCGGAAGAGATAGGCACTGGCGGCCCAGATGCCTGCGAAAACGAGGCAGAACAGGCCTGCTGCCGTCAGCCCCGCAAGCAGGATTGCGGCGGCAAGGATCGCCTGCAGCACGGCCATGGCGATCAGCGCACGCTTCATGCCAGCAGCACGCAAATGCCCGGCCAGCGCCAGGCCGCCCCCGACCGCCAGGACCGCAAAGAACAGCAGGTTGGCGCGGTTGTCCGGATCGCCGATGATCCCGACGGCCAGATTGACCCAGACCAGCGCGAGGCTGCCCACGACGGCCAGCGCCGCTCCGGCGCGGTAAAGGTTGCTGTGCATGGCGCGCGCGGCAAATTCCCAGCCTAGACAGGCCAGCGCCAGCATCGCGCCCGCAACCAGAAAGTCGCCCAAGCTCCAGTTGAAGCCCGTAACGCTCTGGTTGGCGATTCCGGCAGCAAGCAGGATCAGCGCAGCCGTGCCCCACACACCCGCGCGCCACCTGCGCATCGCGCTGTCCCCGGTCCGCGCCTCAACCATAGCGGCCCTTGAGCAGCCCCCAGGCTGCACGCAGGCCCAGCGCGTCGCCGCCCTTGGGGCGTCCGGGCTTGGCGGCCGGTCGCCAGGCGAAGGTATCGAAGTGCGCCCAGTCGATCCCTTCGGGCAGGAACCGGTCAAGGAACAACCCCGCGACCGAGGCCCCGGCAAAGCCGTTGGTGGCGGAATTGTTGAGGTCCGCGATGTCCGATTTCAGGTATTCGCGGTAACCGTCGAACAGCGGCAGGCGCCAACACTTGTCGTCGTGTTCGTTGCCGGCCTTGATTAGTTCCTCGGCGGTCTCGTCGCGCCGGGTGAACAGCGCGGGCAGGTCCGGCCCGAGCGCGACGCGGGCCGCGCCGGTCAGGGTGGCAAAGTCGATCACCAGTTCGGGATTTTCCTCGCCCGCGCGGGTCAGCGCGTCGCCCAGCACCAGGCGGCCTTCGGCATCGGTGTTACCGATTTCGACGCTGAGGCCAGCGCGGCTGCGCAGCACGTCGCCGGGGCGGAAGGAATTGCCGGAAACCGCGTTCTCCACCGCCGGGATCAGCAGGTGAAGCCGCACCTTGAGGCCGCTCGCCATGACCAACTGCGCCAGCGCCAGCGCATGGGCCGCGCCGCCCATGTCCTTCTTCATCAGCAGCATCGCCGAGGACGGCTTGAGATCAAGCCCGCCCGAATCGAAGCATACGCCCTTGCCGACGATCGCGACCTTGGGATGGGCGGGGTCGCCCCAGTGCAACTCGATCATGCGCGGTGCATGGCTGCGCGCGGCGGCGCGGCCGACGCCGTGGACCATCGGGAAGGCGCGTTCCAGCGCATCCCCCGTGGTCACCTTGAATTCCGCGCCGTGGGCCTTGGCGATCAGTTGCGCTTCGTGTTCCAGCTGGGCGGGCCCCATGTCTTCGGCGGGCGTGTTGACCAGATCGCGCACCAGCATCGTGGCGGCGGCTTCGCGCAAGGTGCGCTCGATTGCCTTGACTTCCTTGGTCAGCAGCACGCGGGGACCGTCGCTGGGCGGGTCCTTGCGGTAGCGGTCGAAGCGGTATTGCCCCGTTACCCAGCCGAACAGCGCCGGGCCAGGCTCGCCCCCTTCGCGCCGGTAAGTGCCGGGAGGGAGCACTTCGGCCAGTTTGGCCATGCACCAGCTCGACAAGCTGTTCACATTGGCCACGCCCGAGACCACGAACCAGTGATCGCCATCGGGCACGATTGCGTGGGAATAGCCCTCGGCCTCGAACTTCTGGGCGGCAAGCGCGGCGCGCTGGGGCGCGGAGAGCGACTTGACGAAGGCCTCCAGTCCCTGCTTGTCGACAAGGTGGATGGCAGTGGCCTTCTGGCCGCGATCAGGCTGGATCAGCGTGTCTTTGTCACTCATGCTGCCTCGCAATAGCCAATTGAAGGCTTTGCCGCTATAGGGCGCGCATATGACTCAATATCAGACCGTTGCCGATAACGAGACCGTCCTGCGCGATGGCACCATCAAGCTGCACGGCCCCGCCGCGTTCGAAGGGATGCGCAAGGCCGGGCGCCTCGCTGCCGAAATCCTTGATGAACTGGTCAATCACGTGCGCCCCGGCGTCACCACCGGCGCGCTGGATGATATCGTCCGGCAGATGACGCTGGATGGCGGCGCGGTGCCGGCAACGCTGGGCTATCGCGGTTTCTCGCATAGCTGCTGCACCTCGATCAACAACGTGATCTGCCACGGCATTCCCGGCGACCGGGTGCTGAAGGACGGCGAGATCGTGAACATCGACGTCACCCCGCTGCTGGATGGCTGGCACGGCGATTCGAGCCGGATGTACCTGGTCGGCGACGTGCCGCTCAAGGCGCGGCGGCTGGTTGAAGTGACTTACGAATGCCTGATGATCGGGATCGACAAGGCCAAGCCCGGCGCGCGCCTCGGCGATATCGGTGCGGCGATCCAGCAGCACGCCGAAAGCTTCCGCTACGGCGTGGTGCGCGAGTTTTGCGGGCACGGCGTGGGCCGCCTGTTCCACGATGCGCCCGAAGTCGTCCACGCCGCGCGCGCGGGCACCGGGCCGGAACTGCGTCCGGGGATGTTCTTCACGATCGAGCCGATGATCAATCTCGGCAAGCCGGGGGTGAAGATGCTCGACGATGGCTGGACGGCGGTCACGCGCGACCGTTCGCTGTCGGCCCAGTTCGAACACTCGATCGGGATTACTGAAACCGGGTGCGAGATCTTCACGGCCAGCCCCAAGGGCCTCGACAAGCCGCCTTACTGAGCGATCAGCCGCGCCCGGCCCTGATTGCGGCGCCAGCCGCAAAGGGGGATATGGCGAGCAGCACGAGGCTCGCCGCCGCCGTCAGGGCAAGGCCGGTTTCGCCGCCGGTCGCAAGGCTGCCCGCGCCAAATACCAGCAGCGGGACGGCGAGCGGGATCACCAAGAGCCCGCCCAGCGCCGCGCCGCCGCGCAGGCCTGCCGTGATCGCGGCCACCATCACGCCCAGCGCGGCAAGGCCCGGCGTTCCGGCGAGCAGGCCGATCTCGACGATGCGCAGCTTTTCCCCGTCGATCCCGACCAGCGCCGAGGCGGGCAGGGCGGCCAGCATCAGCGGCGGGCCAAAGCTGAGCCAGTGGGCGAGGATCCGGATCGCCATCAGCCATTCCTCGCTGATCCCGCGCAGCGCCCACTGATCGAACAGGCCGAGTTCGAGGTCCGGCTCCACCAGCCGGTCGAGCGGGAGGATCGCCGCCAGCAGCGCCGCCACCCAGATCACCCCGCCGCCGGTGCGGTTCAGCAACGGCCCGTCCGGCCCCACGGCAAAGGGAAACAGCATCGCGACCGAGAGGAAGAACAACACCGGCAGCAGCGCGCCGCCGCGCCGGCCCCCGCCCAGCAGCAGGCCCAGATCGCGGCGCAGCAATGGCCAGAACGCGCCGCTCATGCCAGGTAATCCCTGAGTTCGATCTGCTGGAGCGCAGGCAGGTTGAACGGCTGGTGCGAGGCAATGACGCAGATTCCGCCCTCGCGGCAATGCTGGGCCGCCAGTTCCTCGACCAGCGCCACGCCCTTCACGTCCAGTCCGTTGAGCGGTTCGTCGAGCAGCCAGATCGGCGCGCCCTGGCCTATCAAGCGGGCGAGCGCGGCGCGCTTTTTCTGGCCCGTGGAAAGATAGCGCACCGGCACGTCCATCAGTTCGCTTAGGCCAAGCCGCGCGGCGCGATTGTCGGCCGGGCCGTCAAGCCGCTGCCAAAAGCCCAGTGCTTTCCCCAGCGGCTGGTGCGGATCGAGCGCAGGGCGTTCATCGACCAGGCCCATCGCGCCATCTGCCTCGACGCTGCCGGCAAAGGCGGGCAGCAGCCCGGCGAGGATGCGGATCAGGCTGGACTTACCGATCCCGTTCGATCCGGTCAGTTGCAGCGCCTCGCCCGCTCGCAGCGCGAACGACAGCCGCGCGAACAGCAGGCGGTCACCCCGGCGGCAGGCCAGATCGGTTGCGGAAAGGCGGCACTCTTGCATCGCCGGGTGCGATAGGGGAAAGCTAAGCCGCTGCCAAGGAGAGCGAAATGCCGATTGCCCGCCTGTCCCAAGCCCAAGTCGATGCGCTGCTGGCCGAATTCCCGCAGTGGCGGCTGCGCGATGACGGCAAGGCGCTGGAGCGCGACTTCGTGTTCGGCGATTTCAACGCGGCCTTCGGCTTCATGACCCGCGTCGCGCTTTATGCCGACAAGGCGGATCATCACCCCGAATGGTCCAACGTTTACAACCGGTTGCATATCACGCTCACCACCCACGATGCGGATGGCCTCTCCGCGCGCGATGCCGCGATGGTGCGGGCGATTGCGGGGATTGCTTGATGCGCTGGATTGCGGCTCTTGCCGCGTTGGCCTTTGCGGCCCCGGCTGTCGCTGCAACCCCGCCTCCGCTTGAGGGGGTGTGGCGCGGCACGGTGGGCAAGGAGCCGGTGATGGTCTGCCTCGTCGATGAAACCTACGCGCCGGAGCGCGGGGCTTACTATTACCTCTCCCACCAGGAATCGATCCCGCTCTGGCTGCAGGACGATAGGTTTACCTGGAAAGAAGACGCGCCCGGCGATGACAATGCCGGGTTTACATTCCAGCGCACCGGGCGCGACAAGTTGACCGGCACCTGGTCAAACGGGAGCAAGCGCCTGCCAGTCGCACTGACGCGAGTGCCCTACCGGCCGCATGACGACGTTTCCGCCTGCGAGGAACGGGCCTTTCTCGAGCCGCGGATCGTGGCGCCCAGGCTGACGGAGAAGCCGGTCAAGGGCGAAGGCTTTGCGGGTACCTTGCTCACGCTGGACGTCGGCCAGGGCTTTCGGGACGTCGAGATTTCGTCCTTCAACATTCCGGACAGCGAGCCCGGCGACGAAGCGATCAATGCGGCGCTGCGCAAGTCGCTGGATCCGACCGACGGCAACAATGATTACATCGGCTGCTATAGCGCCGCACTCGGTTCGATCGGGATGGACGGGGTCTTTGGAGTCAGCGCCCTGCCAGGCCTGATGACCAGGGATTGGCTCAGCGTCGAGCAAAGCGAATATACCTCGTGCGGCGGCGCCCATCCCAACTTCGGGGTCAGCTACCGCCTGTTCGACCGCCAGAGCGGCGGCGAAGTGGAACTGGCTCGCTGGCTCGCGCCCGAGGGGATGGTGGTGCAAGGGCCCGATGAAACCGGCTGGACCGACCGGCAGCTGACCGCGCCGCTCAAGCAGATCGTGCTGGCCAAGCTGCCGCCCGATATGGACGAGGATTGCCGCAGCGCAATCGCGGAAAGCGACTATTGGAAGGCCGCGCTCACCAAGGTCGGGATCGGGTTCGATCCGGTCCTGCCCCATGTAGCGACCGGCTGCACCGGCCTGATCGAGGTGCCGTGGCCGGAACTTGCGCCGTTTCTCAGCGCAGAGGGCAAGGCTGGAATGGCCCGGATGACGCCATGACCGGCTGGGCCGCGCTGCTGCGCGCGGTCAACGTCGGCGGCAACAACAAGCTGCCGATGGCCGAGCTCAAGACGCTGTGCGAAGGGCTGGGGCTGGAGAGCGTGCAGACCTATATCGCCAGCGGCAACGTGGTCTTTGCCAGCGAGCGCGAAGAGGCGGACCTGCGTACCGCGATCGAAGGCGCGATTGCCGCGCGCTATGGCAAGCGGATCGGGGTGCTGGTGCGCAGCGCAAGCGAACTGGCGCGAGTGACGGCGGACAATCCCTTCGCCGATTGTCCCGGCAACCGCGTGGTCGCGCTGTTCACTGATGAACCGCCAAGCATCGAGGGCCTGCGCCACCAGCGCGAGGAGCGGCTGGCGGCGGGAGTGCGCGAGATCTTCGTTCACTATGGCAATGGCATGGCGGATTCCCGCCTCGTCATCCCCGCCGCCGCCAATGGCACGGCGCGCAACATGAACACCGTCGCCAAGCTGGCGCAGCTGGCCGCCCTGCGCGAGGCTTAGCCCCCCAGCGGCTTGAGCGAGGAACGGGTCTGCTTGCGCAATAGCCCCGGCATCCAGCGCGCGGCAAAGGCAAGGCGGTGTGCGGTCTTGCCGACGCGATTGTGCAGCGCCTTGCCGTGGACGGCGTTCCACGCGGCGTCGGCCACCTCGCTAACCGGCGTGATTTCCAGCCCTGCCTCGATCACGCGCTCGCGGATCTGGCCGTTGCTGGACTGGTTGGGGTTCATGTCGATCAACGGCGTGTCGATGAAGCCGGGCATCAGGCTCGCCACCTTGATCCCGTCCTCGGCCCATTCGGCGTCGAGACATTCGGTAAGCGCGCGCACCCCGAACTTGGTCGCGGAATAGACCGAGGCCCCCGGCGTGCCATAGATCCCCGCCGCGCTGGCGGTGTTGAGCAGGCACGAACCCGGCGCGCTCGCCTTCAGCCACTTGTGTGCGGCCTGAGCGCCGAACAGCACGCCCTTGAGGTTGATGTCGAGGCAACGCTCGATCTCGGCCACGCTGTTTTCGATGAGCTGCCCGCCGAGCGGAATCCCTGCGTTGTTGAACACCGCGTCGATCCGGCCCCCGGCGGCCTTGGCAAAAGCCTCCAGAGCCGCATCCCATGCAGCGCGGTCACGCACGTCTAGCACATGGATGGAACTGGCCCCAGCAGGCAGCAGCGCGGCCGTTTCCCGCATCCCTGCTTCGTTGATGTCGGCGATCCCGACGAACCAACCCGCCTTGCCGAACTTCACCGCCGTCGCCCGGCCGATGCCCGATGCTCCGCCGGTGATGAAGATGCTCTTGCGCTGCGCCACTGTGCCCTCCCGAATCATGCTGACATTTATGTCAGTATTCTTAGAGCGCCGGGTTGTTATAGCAATGCCAGGTAAAGATCGCGGTCGCGCCCCGGTGCGGGCGCCAAGCCTCCGCCAGTTCGCGCGTGGCCTTTTCGCTGGGGCGTTCGCTTAGGTCCAGCAGCTTGGCAAGGCCGGCCTGCACGGCAAGGTCGCCAGCGGGCCAGATGTCGGGCCGCCCTTCCGCGAACAGCAGATAAATCTCCGCCGACCAGCGCCCGATCCCCTTGATCCGGGTCAGCTGGGCAATCGCGGCTTCGTCGTCTTGCGGAAGGTGTTCGAAATCGACCGCGCCGGTTACGACGAGTTCGCACAAGGATCTGATATAGCCCTGTTTCTGGCGGGAAAGCCCGCAGGCGCGCAGCTGGTCGAAATCGGATTCGAGGATCCGCTCAAGGCTCAGCTCCTCGCCGATGTGCGCCTCCAGCTTGCGCCACATCGAGGCCGCTGCCGCGACGCTGACCTGCTGGCCGACGATGGTGCGCAGCATGGTGCCATAGCCGCGTTCGCGGATGCGGGGGTCCGGATAGCCCGCCACTTCCAGCGCGCGGGCGATCCCCGGTTCGCGCGCGGCGACACTGTCGAGTCCTTCGCGAATTGCAGCTGCGCTGAGGCCCAAGTGCCGACTCCTGCTTGCCAAGTGAAGGGTGAGTGGTTAGCAGCCCCGGCAAAGCGCGAACAGGCGCATTCAAAAAGGATGATGGGACATGCCGAAGCTGGTTGTGGTCAATCGTGCGGGTGAAGAAAAGACTGTCGAAGCGGCCGCCGGCCTTTCGGTGATGGAAGCGCTGCGCGA
>NZ_JAYSBK010000071.1:0-15631 GCF_041915465.1 Novosphingobium sp.
ACCGCTGAAGACTGGAGCCATGAATTGCCGCAATCCCGCGATAGCCGCATCGCCGAAACCCAGGCCAAACTGATCGATGTCCTGCGCCACCGTGTTGGCAAGGACGAACGCGCGGCCAAGCAGCACGACTGGTTCACCGCCACGGTGCTGGCGCTGCGTGACGCGGTAATCGACCGCTGGATGGAATCGACCCGCCGCACCTATGACGCGGGCGGCAAGCGGGTCTATTACCTGTCCCTCGAATTCCTGATCGGGCGGCTGCTGCGCGATGCGCTTTCGAACATGGGCCTGACCCGCGAGATGGAACAGGCGCTGGCCGCGCAGGGCATCGACATCGCCGCGATCGAAGAGCTTGAACCCGATGCGGCGCTGGGCAACGGCGGCCTCGGTCGGCTCGCGGCGTGCTTCATGGAAAGCCTCGCCAGCCTCGATGTGCCGGCCTATGGCTATGGCATCCGCTATGTAAACGGGATGTTCCGCCAGCGGATCGACGATGGCTGGCAGGTCGAGCTGCCCGAAACCTGGCTGGCCCACGGCAATCCCTGGGAATTCGAGCGCCGCGAAAGCGCCTACCGCATCGGCTTTGGCGGCGAGGTCGTGAGCGAAGGCGAGAAGGTGGAATGGCGTCCGGCCGAGCAGGTCGAGGCGACCGCGGTTGACACCCCCGTGGTCGGCTGGCGCGGCAAACGCGTCAATACGCTGCGGCTGTGGACCGCCAATGCGCTCGACCCGATCCGGCTTGACGCCTTCAATGCCGGCGATCACGTCGGCGCGCTGGTCGATGAAGTGCGCGCGGACAGTCTGGTGCGCGTACTCTATCCGGCGGATTCGAGCGCGGCGGGGCAGGAACTGCGGCTGCGGCAGGAATACTTTTTCACCGCCGCCTCGATCCAGGACATCGTGCGCCGCCACGTGCAGTACCAGGGCGATGTCCGCACCCTGCCCGATCACGCCGCGATCCAGCTCAACGACACCCACCCGGCGGTCGCCGTGGCAGAACTGATCCGGCTGCTGACCGACATCCACGGGCTGGAATTCGACGAGGCGCTCGACGTCACGCGCCGCACCATCGCCTATACCAACCACACCCTGCTGCCCGAGGCGCTGGAGAGCTGGCCGCTGCCGCTGTTCGAGCGGCTGCTGCCGCGCCACATGCAGATCGTTTATGCGATCAACAGCCGCGTGCTGCGCGAGGCGCGCCGCGCCGGGCTGGATGATGCCGCGATCGCCGCAATCTCCTTGATCGACGAAGGCGGGGAACGCCGCGTGCGCATGGCCAACCTGGCCTTTACCGGCGCGCACAGCGTCAACGGGGTGGCCGCGCTTCACACCGAACTGATGAAGAGCACGGTCTTTGCCGACCTGCACAAGCTGTACCCCACGCGGATCAACAACAAGACCAACGGCGTGACACCGCGCCGCTGGCTGCAACAGTGCAACCCGGGGCTGACCGCGCTCTTGAAGGACGCGATCGGGGACAAGTTCCTGGATGATGCCGCCGAGCTTTCCGCACTGAACGCGCTGGCAGACGATGCCGCGCTGGGCGAACGCGCGGCCGAAGTGAAGCGCGCCAACAAGGTGGCGCTGGCCGCGCACCTCAAGGACCTGACCGGGATCCGGCTCGATCCCGATGCGCTGTTCGACGTGCAGATCAAGCGCATCCACGAATACAAGCGCCAGCTCTTGAACCTGATCGAGACGGTTGCGCTTTACGACCAGATCCGCAGCCATCCGGAGCGCGACTGGGTGCCGCGCGTCAAGATCTTCGGCGGCAAGGCGGCATCGAGCTATCACAACGCCAAGCTCATCATCAAACTGGCGAACGACATCGCCCGCCGGGTCAATTCCGATCCCTCGGTCGGCGGCCTGCTCAAGGTCGTGTTCGTGCCCAACTACAACGTCACCCTGGCCGAACGGATCATTCCGGCGGCGGACCTGTCCGAACAGATCTCGACCGCCGGGATGGAAGCGTCCGGCACCGGCAACATGAAGTTTGCATTGAACGGTGCGCTGACCATCGGCACGCTCGACGGCGCGAACATCGAGATCAAGGACCGCGTTGGCGACGACAATATCGTGATCTTTGGCCTGACGGCTGAGGAAGTCGCCGAGCAACGCGCCGGGGGTTACAACCCGCGCGCCGTGATCGAAGGCAGCCGCGAATTGCAGCAGGCCCTGTCCGCGATCGCCTCGGGCGTGTTCTCGCCCGACGACCCGCACCGCTATGCAGGGCTGATCGGCGGCATCTATGACCACGACTGGTTCATGTGCGCCGCCGATTTCGACAGCTACACCGCCGCCCAGCGCAATGTGGACGCGCGCTGGATCGACCAGCGCGGCTGGCGCGCCTCGGCCTTGCGCAACGTGGCCAATGTCGGCTGGTTTTCCTCCGACCGGACGATCGGCGAATATGCCCGCGAAATCTGGGGGGTGCTTTGAGCGCGACCGGCTCTGAAATACGATTGCAAGGCGTGGCCTGCGCATACGATTTACCGGTTTCACATAACCCGGCCAAGGTGCAAGGTAGCCTCGGTTCGGCCCAGCGGCCGGCAGCACGGGGGAATGCTTGAAGCCACCGAGTTCCGCGATCACCGCACTGGTTGAAGGGCGTCATGCCGACCCGTTCTCATTGCTGGGTGTCCATGCCGGGCCGGAAGGCAGTTTTGCCCGCGCTTTGCTGCCGGGGGCGGAAGAGGCCAGCGCATTTTCCCTCAAGGGCGCGGCGCTGGGCAAGCTCGCCCGCGTCGATCCGCGCGGGCTGTTCGAGGGCAAGGTCCGGGGCAAGCCCAGGCCGGTCAAGTACCGCTGCCGGGCGGGCGGCCACGAATGGTGGGTGACCGATCCCTATTCCTTCGGCCCGGTGCTGGGTCCGACCGACGATTTCCTGATGGGTGAAGGCACCCACCTGCGCCTGTTCGACAAGCTTGGCGCCCACCTTATCACGCACGAAGGTGCTGAGGGCGTGCACTTCGCGGTCTGGGCGCCCAATGCCCAGCTGGTCAGCCTGGTTGGCGATTTCAACGACTGGAACCCGGCCCGCGCGCCGATGCGCCGCCGCGCCGACATCGGCGTGTGGGAGATCTTCATTCCCGACATCGGCCTTGGCCGCGCCTACAAGTTCCACATCACCGGGGCGGACGGGAAAGTCCTGCCGCTCAAGGCCGATCCCTATGCCTTTGCCGCGGAACTGCGCCCCAAGACCGCCTCGCTCACCGCGCTGCCCGGCAAGGACGACTGGGGCGACCAGGCCCACCGTGCGCACTGGGCGGGGGCCGATCCCCGACGCGAAGCCATGTCGATCTACGAGGTCCATCCCGGATCGTGGCAGCGGGATGATAATGGCTGGTTCCTGACCTGGGATGAAATGGCCGCGCGGCTGATCCCCTATGTCACCGACATGGGCTTTACCCATATCGAGTTCCTGCCGGTTTCCGAGCACCCCTATGACCCTTCGTGGGGCTATCAGACCACCGGGCTCTATGCCCCCTCGGCCCGGTTCGGCGATCCGGCGGGTTTTGCCCGGTTCGTCGACGGGGCGCACCGGGCGGGCATTTCGGTGCTGATCGACTGGGTGCCAGCGCACTTCCCGACCGACGCACATGGCCTCGCCCATTTCGATGGGACAGCGCTTTACGAACACGAAGACCCGCGCCTTGGTTTCCATCCTGACTGGAACACCGCGATCTACAATTTCGGGCGGCGCGAGGTGGCCTCGTTCCTGGTCAACAACGCGCTGTTCTGGGCGGAAAAGTACCATGTCGATGGGCTGCGCGTCGATGCGGTCGCCTCGATGCTCTACCGCGATTACTCACGCCAAGCCGGCGAATGGATCCCCAATGCCGAGGGCGGGCGCGAGAACTGGGAGGCGGTGGACTTCCTGCGCGCAATGAACCGCGCGCTCTATGCCCAGCACCCGGGCATCGTCACCATCGCGGAGGAAAGCACCGCCTGGCCGGGCGTATCACTCCCCGCGTATGGCGATGGCCCGCGCGAGAACCTGGGCTTCGGATTCAAGTGGAACATGGGCTTCATGCACGACACGCTGAAGTACATGGGCCGCGATCCGGTGCATCGCAAATACCACCACGACGACATCACCTTTGGCCTGATGTACGCCTTCAGCGAAAACTTCGTCCTGCCGCTGAGCCACGACGAGGTGGTCCACGGCAAGGGCAGTTTGCTGAACAAGATGAGCGGCGACGAATGGCAGAAGTTCGCTTCGCTGCGCGCCTATTACGGCCTGATGTGGGGCTATCCCGGCAAGAAGCTGCTGTTCATGGGACAGGAGTTTGCGCAAGCCCGAGAATGGAGCGAGGAGCGCAGCCTTGACTGGGAGTTGCTGGACATCCCGGCGCACGAAGGGGTGCGCCGCTTCGTGCGCGATCTCAACCACCTCTACACCTCGCGCCCCGCACTCCACGCGCGCGACTGCGAAGGCGAAGGCTTCGAATGGCTGGTGGCCGATGACGCCGAGGCCAGCGTCTTCGCCTGGCTGCGCAAGGCTCCGGGCGAGCGGCCGATCGTCGTGGTCAGCAACATGACCCCGGCGCTGCACGATCACTATCGCCTGCCGCTGCCCCACGACGGGCGCTGGCGCGAGGTGCTGAACAGCGACGCCGCGATCTATGGCGGCAGCGGGCAGGGCAACATGGGGGCAATCACCGCAGAGCACGGTGCGGCGCTGGTGCGCCTGCCGCCGCTTGCAACTGTCATGTTCGAATACGAAGGTTGATACGGGCCACGCGCCAAGAAGGGGACAAGGATGATGGCAAAACGGCAGGCAGCACCGGCACGGCCACTGGCACGTGACGCGATGGCCTATGTACTCGCCGGTGGACGCGGCAGCCGCCTGATGGAACTGACCGACCGGCGTGCCAAGCCCGCGGTCTATTTCGGCGGCAAGACCCGGATCATCGACTTTGCCCTGTCCAACGCACTCAATTCGGGCATCCGCCGCATCGGCGTCGCCACCCAGTACAAGGCCCATTCGCTGATCCGGCACCTGCAGATCGGCTGGAACTTCTTCCGCCCGGAACGCAACGAAAGCTTCGACATCCTGCCCGCCTCGCAGCGCGTGTCCGAAACCCAGTGGTACGAAGGCACGGCCGACGCGGTCTACCAGAACATCGACATCATCGAGGGCAACGGCAGCGAATACATCGTCATCCTGGCCGGCGATCACATCTACAAGATGGACTACGAGTTGATGCTACAGCAGCACGTCAACCAGGGGGCCGACGTGACCGTGGGCTGCATGGAAGTGCCGCGCGCCGACGCCAGGGGCTTTGGCGTCATGGCGGTGGACGAGAACGACCGGATCACCGATTTCGTCGAAAAGCCTGAAGACCCGCCCGCCATGCCGGGCAAGCCCGACGTCTCGCTCGCCTCGATGGGGATCTACGTCTTCACCACCAGGTTCCTGTTCGAGCAGCTTGAGCGCGACGCCGCCGATCCCGCCAGCTCGCGCGATTTCGGCAAGGACATCATCCCTTACCTGGTGAAGCACGGCAAAGCCGTGGCCCACCGCTTTTCCGACAGCTGCGTGCGCGGCAAGGACGAAACCGGGGTTTACTGGCGCGATGTCGGCACGGTCGATGCCTATTGGGAAGCCAATATCGACCTCACGCAGATCATTCCCCAGCTGGACCTCTACGACCGCGACTGGCCGATCTGGTCCCACGCCGAAATGGTCCCGCCCGCCAAATTCGTCCACGACGAGGCCGGTAGGCGCGGCGAGGCGGTCTCCAGCCTCGTCTCGGGCAACTGCATCATCTCGGGCAGCCATGTGGAACGCAGCCTGCTGTTCACCTCGGTCCTGACCCGCAGCTGGAGCCGGGTCGAGGAATCGGTGATCCTGCCGTGGTGCGACATCGGCCGGAACGCGCGGCTGAAGAAGGTGGTGCTGGATCGGGGCGTGAAGATCCCGCCCGGGCTGGTGGTGGGCGAAGACCCCGAACTCGACGCCAAGCGCTTTCGCCGCACCGACAAGGGCGTGTGCCTGATCACCCAGCCGATGATCGACAAGCTGGACCTATGATGCCGCTTTCTGTCCTCTCGGTCGCTTCCGAGGCGGTGCCGCTGGTGAAGACCGGCGGCCTGGCCGATGTGGCGGGCGCACTGCCCGGCGCGCTGGCCCCGCACGGGGTAGTCCTGACCACGCTGCTGCCGGGCTTCCCATCGGTCATGGCGGCGCTACCGCGCGCCAAGGTACTGCACACCTACGAAGACCTCTTGGGCGAACGCGCCCGGCTGGTGGCGGGCAAGCTCGGCGATCATCCGCTGATCGTGCTCGACGCGCCCACGCTGTTTACCCGCGAGGGCAGCCCCTATGCCGATCCCGGCGGCAAGGACTGGGCCGACAACTGGCGCCGCTTTGCCGCTTTCGGGCGCGCGGCGGCAGACCTTGCGGGCGGCATGGTGAAGGGCCGCAAGTTCGATCTGATCCATGCGCATGACTGGCAGGCGGCGATGGCGCTGGCTTACCTGCGCTTTGCGCCGGTGGCGGGCAGCGCGCCCGTCCCCTCGGTGATGACGATCCACAACATGGCCTTCCAGGGCTATTTCGACGCCGCGATTTTCCCGCGCCTCGGCCTGCCGCGCAGCGCCTGGGGGATCGACGGGGTGGAAAGCTATGGCGGGGTGGGGTTCCTGAAAGCAGGCCTCGAAGCCGCCAGCGTCATCACCACGGTCAGCCCGACCTATGCCCGCGAAATCCGCGAGGGCGAGTTTGGCATGGGCCTTGAAGGGCTGATCCGCAGCCGGGGCGACCGGGTACGCGGGATCGTCAACGGGATCGACACGCACGAGTGGAGCCCGGCGAGCGATACCCACATCGCCCAGACCTATACCGCCCGCACCCTGGCGAAGAAGCAGGCGAACAAGCGCGCGCTGGAGGCCGAATTCGGGCTTGAACCCGGCGATGGCCCGCTGTTCGTCGTCATCACCCGCCTGACCTGGCAAAAGGGCATGGATGTGCTGGTCGAAGTGCTTGATCACCTTGCCGGAATCGGCGGGCGGCTGGCGCTGCTGGGCAGCGGCGATCAGGGGATCGTCAATGGCCTGCTGGCCGGCGCGGCGCGCCATCCGGGGCGGATCGCGGTCAAGATCGGCTATGACGAAGGCCTCTCGCACCGGATGCAGGCGGGCGGGGACGCGATCCTGGTGCCGAGCCGGTTCGAGCCGTGCGGCCTGACCCAGCTTTATGGCCTCGCCTATGGCTGCGTACCGGTGGTGGCGCGCACCGGGGGCCTTGCCGACACGGTGATCGACGCAAACCTGGCGGCGATGAAGGTCGGCGCTGCGACCGGCATTCAATTCAATGGCGTCCATTACAATGCGCTGTGCGCCGAGATCGACCGGGCCATGGCGATCTATCATCAGCCGGGCGCGTGGGAACTGCTGCAGAAGAATGGCATGAAGGCAGACTTCAGCTGGGCTGCCAGCGGCGCCGCCTATGCCGCACTCTACAAGGAACTGACAGGGAAAGCATGACGGCAAAGCTTTACCACGCCACTCCGTTCGAAGGGCAGAAGCCCGGCACGTCCGGCCTGCGCAAGAAGGTCCGCGTGTTCCAGCAGCCCGGTTATGCCGAGAACTTCATCCAGGCCGTGTTCGACGTGGTCGAGCGGCCTGCGGATTCCACGCTGGTGATTGGTGGCGATGGCCGGTTCCATAACCGCACGGTGATCCAGCAGGCGCTGCGAATAGCCGCCGCCAATGGCTATGGCCGCGTGCTGGTCGGCAAGGGCGGGATCCTCTCCACCCCCGCCGCCAGCCACGTGATCCGCAAATATGGCGCAAGCGGCGGTCTGATCCTGTCCGCCAGCCATAACCCCGGCGGCCCGGACGAGGATTTCGGGATCAAGTACAATACGGCCAACGGCGGCCCCGCCCCAGAAAGCGTGACCGAGGCGATTTACGCCCGCACCCTCACCATCGACCGCTGGCTGGCCGAGGACAGCGCGGACATCGGCCTCGACGCACTGGGCACGGTGCAGGTTGGCGCCATGACGGTCGAAGTGATCGACCCCGTGGCCGACTATGCGGAGCTGATGGAAAGCCTGTTCGATTTCCCCGCGATCCGCGCGGCGGGCGTCAGCATGGCGTTCGACGCGATGAGCGCGGTGACCGGGCCTTACGCCATCGAGATTCTTGAAAACCGGCTTGGTTTCGCACCGGGAACCGTGCGCAATGGCGTGCCGCTGGAGGATTTCGGCGGGCACCATCCCGATCCCAACCTGGTCCACGCAGCCGAGCTTTACGACCTGATGATGGGGCCGGATGCGCCGGACTTTGGCGCGGCCTCGGACGGCGATGGCGATCGCAACCTGATCATCGGGCGCGGACGGTTCATCACGCCATCGGATTCGCTCGCCATGCTGGCCGCCAACGCTCACCTCGCGCCCGGCTATGCACGCGGCCTTGCCGGGATCGCCCGCTCGATGCCGACCAGCGCGGCGGCCGACCGCGTGGCCGAGGCGCTGGGTATTCCCGCCTTCGAGACGCCCACGGGCTGGAAGTTCTTCGGCAACCTGCTCGATGCCGGCATGGCCACGATCTGCGGCGAGGAAAGCGCCGGGACCGGCTCTGACCACGTGCGCGAAAAGGATGGCCTCTGGGCCGTGCTGCTGTGGCTCAACATTCTGGCGGTCCGCGGCATCTCGGTGGACGAATTGGCGCGCGAGCACTGGGCGCGGTTCGGGCGCAACTACTATGCCCGCCACGATTACGAGGCGCTGCCGGTGGATGCCGCCAATGCCGTCATGGCGCAGGTGACCGGCGCGCTTGCCGCGCTCCCCGGCCAGGCCTTCGGACCACTGGCCGTCGCGGCGGCAGACAGCTTTTCCTATGCCGATCCGGTCGACGGTTCGGTCAGCGCGAACCAGGGCCTGCGCGTGATGTTCGAAGGCGGATCGCGGATCGTGCTGCGCCTGTCGGGCACCGGCACCGAAGGGGCGACGCTGCGGCTCTACCTCGAACGCTTCGAACCGGCATCGGGCAATCTCGACGCGGAAGTGGGCGCGATGCTGGGCGATCTGATCGCGGCGGCAGAAACCATCGCGGGGATCGCGCGCCACACCTGCCGCACCGCGCCTGACGTCGTGACGTGACGCCGCTGGGCGTCAGCAAGGCGCGCGGGCGTACCCGCTTTTCGGTGCGCTCGCCCCATGCCGAGCTGGTCGAACTGTGCCTGTTCGAAGGCACCACCGAACGCCGCGTGGCGATGCGGCGCGAATGCGACAACTGGACCGTCAGCCTGCCCGAAGACCTGGCCGGCACACCGTACGGCTACCGCGCGCATGGCGAATGGGCACCGCAGCATGGTCGCTGGTTCGATCCCGCCAAGCTGCTGGTCGATCCCTATGCGCTCGAACTCGACCGGCGTTATCACTACGATCCCTGCCTTGGCCATTACGGCGCGGACACCGCCGCGCTGGTCCCGCGCGCCATTGTGCCGGGCAGGCTGCCCAAGGCGAAACGCCGCCCGCCCTGCTTCGCGCGCGGGGGACTGATCTATGAAGTGAACGTCCGCGCCTTCACCATGCTCCACCCGGAGGTGCCAGAGGCGCAGCGCGGCACCTTGGCGGCGCTGGCGCACCCGGCGGTCATCGCGCACCTCAAGAAACTGAACGTCAGCGCGGTGGAACTGATGCCGATCACCGCCTGGATCGACGAGCGCCACCTTGCCCCCCTGGGCCTCACCAATGCCTGGGGCTATAACCCGGTGACGATGATGGCGCTCGATCCGCGCCTCTGCCCCGGCGGGGTGGCGCAGCTGCGCGATACCGTCGCCGCGCTCCACGCCGAAGGGATCGGGGTACTGCTCGATCTGGTGTTCAACCACACCGGCGAAAGCGACGTTCACGGCCCGGTCCTGTCGCTGCGCGGGCTCGACAATGCCGCCTATGCCCACCATGCCGATGGCAGCCTGATCAACGATACCGGCTGCGGCAACACGCTCAATTTTGCCCACCCGGCGATGCGCGAACTGGCGCTGGCTGCGCTGCGGCACTTCGTGGCCCATTGCGGGATTGACGGGTTCCGCTTCGACCTGGCCCCGGTGCTGGGGCGCAGTCCCGCCTTCGACGCCGATGCCCCGTTCTTTGCCGAACTCGCCGCCGATCCGCTGCTGGCGGACAGGGTGATGATCGCCGAGCCGTGGGACATCGGACCCGGCGGCTACCAGCTTGGCAAGTTTCCCGCGAATTGGCTCGAATGGAACGACCACTTCCGCGACGATGTGCGCCGGTTCTGGCGCGGCGATGCGGGCGTGGGCAAACTGGCGACGCGGATCGCGGGTTCGTCCGACATTTTTGGGAAGGACTGCCGCTCGGTCAATTTCCTCGCCGCGCACGATGGCTTTACCCTGCTCGATCTCGTCTCCTACGCGCACCGTCATAACGAGGCCAATGGCGAACAGGGCCGCGACGGGCATCACGAGAATTACAGCTGGAACCACGGCGCCGAAGGGCCAAGCCACGATCCCGCCGTCCGGTCGGCACGCGCCGCCGACCAGCGCGCGCTGCTGGCCACGCTGTTCGCCGCGACCGGCACGGTGATGCTCACCGCCGGGGACGAGTTCGGCCGCACCCAGCACGGCAACAACAACGCCTATTGCCAGGACGGCCCGATCGCCTGGCTCGACTGGCAGCACCGCGACCACGCACTCGAAGACTACGTGGCAAGGCTCTCCGACTGGCGCGCAGCGCGGCTGGACTGGTTTGCGCAATTTCCCGAACCCGGGGAATGGCTCCACCCGGAAGGCCGCGCGATGGAGATCGACGATTGGGAACGCCCCGGCACACCCGGCTTCACCTATTGCGGCGCCGACCCCGCGCGGCCACTGGTGATTTCGGTCAGCCGGCCGGACCGGAGCGTCAAGGTTTCAGCGCAGGCTTAACCCTTCGGCAAGACCTTGGGGCGCAGGATCGCTGCATGGCCCGCGCTATCGCTCTTGCTGCCCGCATCCACGCCCCCAGCCCCGATCTGGCGGTGGAGGCCCTGCGCCGCACCATTGTCTGCACCTGCGCGCTGGCCCTGATCCTCGCCGGACGCGCGCTGCCCTTCTTCTAGGCCGTAAACTCATAAACAGCGCCATCGAGGTTTGAGGCAGAATGGCTCAGCGCAAGGAGGCAGGACGCTGGAATATGTCGATATTTCAAGGCCTGCCGACGCAGCGCTGGGCCATTCTGGTCAAACCCCATCGGGGCGTCCAAATGGCTTCCATCTCGGACAAAACCGCCCTTGGAAAGGCAATCAGCCTTCCCGGCGGGCGGCTTCGCCCGATATGTTCGCCATTTGGGCGCCTCGATGGCGCTGTTTATGAGTTTACGGCCTAGGTGTGCAGCAGCCGCCAGAGCGCGGCGCAGGCGGATACCCCAAGCACCAGCCCGGTGAAAATCCGCCACGCCTTGTCGTCGATCCGCCCGAAGGCGAGATGGCCCAGCCAGTTGCCGAGCAGCACCGTGGGGAACAGGATCGCGGCGAGCATTGGCTCGCGCCAGGTTGCCACCCCAAGTGCCAGCGCCGAACCGACCCCGGCGAAGGACGTCGCCAGGAAGATCGTCATCATCGAGGCGCGGGCAAGCTGCGGCGCGATCTCACGGCGCAGGTAATAGGGCACCACCGGCGGCCCGGGCATCCCGGCAAACCCGGTCAACACGCCTGAAAGCAGCCCGGTCGTCCCGGTCTCCGCGGTGCTGGGCGCGTGGTGTTCGGGGCGTTTCGGCAGCAGCACCAGCGTGAACGAACCGAGCGCGATCAGCGCGATCAGCAGCCGCGCCAGTGCCGGATCCGTGATCGCGAGCAGCCAGACGCCCAGCGGGGTCGCCGCAACGGCCAGAGCGGAAATCACAAAGGCGCTGCGCTCGCTCTGCCCGACGATCTTCTTGAGGCCGACTAGGCCAATCATCAGCCCCAGCCAGTTCGCCACCACCACCGCCTCGCGCGGGGGAACGGCCAGCCCCAGCACCGGGACCAGCAGGATCGCCATGCCGAAGCCCGCGAGGCCCCGCACGAAAGCAGCCGCCAGCGTCGCGGCCAGCGCGATGGCAAGCTGCTCCGGGGTCAGCCCTGCCAGCAAGTCAGCGCAGGTCCGGCGCGGTTGCTTCGCCCTTGAGCAGCGCGATGGCATCGGCCAGCGGCATCACCTTCTGGTGTTCCGCGCCAAGGGTGCGGACGGCAACGGTGCCTTCCTCGGCCTCGCGCTTGCCGACCACCAGCAGGTGCGGAACCTTTTGCAGCGAGTGTTCGCGCACCTTGTAGTTGATCTTCTCGTTGCGCGTGTCGGTTTCCACCCGGATGCCGGCGGCCTTCAATTGCGCGGCAACGTCACCCGCATAGCCGTCGGCGTCCGAAACGATCGTCGCGACCACGGCCTGGACCGGGGCGAGCCACGCGGGCAAGCGCCCTGCATAGTGCTCGATCAGGATGCCGATGAAGCGTTCATACGAACCGAAGATCGCGCGGTGGAGCATCACCGGGCGGTGCTTTTCGCCGTCCTCGCCGATGTAGCTGGCATCGAGCCGTTCGGGCAGCACGCGGTCGGACTGGATCGTGCCGACCTGCCAGGTGCGGCCAATCGCGTCGGTCAGGTGCCATTCGAGCTTGGGGGCGTAGAACGCGCCTTCGCCCGGTAGTTCCTCCCAGCCGTATTCCTCGGTCGCCAGCCCTGCGCGGTGGACCGCGTCGCGCAGTTCCGCCTCGGCCTTGTCCCACATTTCCTCGGTGCCGAAGCGCTTTTCGGGGCGCAGCGCCAGCTTGATCGAATAGGTGAAGCCGAAATGCTTGTAGATCCGGTCGGCCAGCGCGCAGAAATCCTGCACTTCGGAGACGATCTGGTCTTCGCGGCAGAAGATGTGGGCATCGTCCTGCGTGAACTGGCGCACGCGCATCAGGCCGTGCAGCGCGCCGTGCGGCTCGTTGCGGTGGCAGCAGCCGTTTTCGTAGAAGCGCAGCGGCAGGTCGCGGTACGACTTGATCCCCTGGCGGAAGATCAGGACGTGGGCCGGGCAGTTCATCGGCTTGAGCGCCATCCAGTCCGCCTCGCCCGAGATGACGGGGCCGTCGTCCTCGGTGTTGGGCACCTCGTCGGGGATGACGAACATGTTTTCGCGGTACTTGCCCCAGTGGCCGGACTGCTCCCACTGGCGCGCATCCATCACCTGCGGGGTCTTGACCTCCTTGTAACCCGCGCCGTCGATCGCGCGGCGCATATAGGCTTCGAGTTCCCGCCAGACCATGTAGCCCTTGGGGTGCCAGAACACCGAGCCGTGGGCTTCCTGCTGAAGATGGAACAGGTCCATCTCGCCGCCCAATTTGCGGTGATCGCGCTTGGCGGCTTCTTCCAGCCGGTGGAGGTGTTCCTCAAGCTGCTTCTTGTTGAGCCAGCCGGTGCCATAGATGCGGCTCAGCATCGCGTTGTTCTGATCGCCGCGCCAGTAGGCGCCCGACACGCGGGTCAGCTTGAAGGCGTTGGGATCAAGCTTGCCGGTGGAGGGCAGGTGCGGCCCGCGGCACATGTCGAGCCAGTCGTCGCCCGACCAGTAGACGGTGAGGTCCTCGTCGCCCGGCAGTTCGGCGGCCCATTCAGCCTTGAAGCTTTCGCCCTGCTGCTTCCAGCGGCTGATCAGCTGTTCGCGGCTCCACACCTCGCGGCGCAGCGGCTTGTTGGCGCCGATGATCTTGCGCATCTGCGCCTCGATCGCGGGCAGGTCTTCCTCGGTGAAGGGCCGCTCTGCCGGCGCAAAGTCGTAATAGAACCCGTCGTCGGTCGAAGGCCCGAAGGTGATCTGCGTGCCGGGGAACAGCGCCTGCACCGCTTCCGCCAGGACGTGGGCATAGTCATGCCGGGCAAGGTCAAGCGCGTCGGCCTCGTCCTTGGCGGTCACCAGCGCGAGCGTGCAATCGGCGGTGAAGGGGCGCGTGAGGTCAACCAGTTCGCCATCCACGCGCGCGGCAAGCGCCGCCTTGGCAAGGCCGGGGCCGATCGCGGCGGCAACGTCCGCCGGGGTGGAACCCGCCGCCATTTCGCGGACGGAACCATCGGGAAGGCTGATCTTCAGGACTTCGGACATGATCTACTCTCGTGGCGTCTGCCGGGCGCTTTGGCACAAGAGGGGGCGCACCGGAAGGGGCGGCGTCGGTTGGGAAGCGGTTTCGGGAGGTGACGCCAGCCGCCCGAACCCGGACGGCGGCGCGGCTTCGCGTCAGGCGAAGACGGCCAGCCCCGGGGAGACCCGGGTGGTGGTAGTCGTCGTCAAGGCACGGCGCAGCGTCATCGCCGCCGCTATAGCGAGGCAGCGCTTAAGGATCAACTAAGCCGTGTAGCGGCGCTGCCCGGCCAGCACGGTCATCCGGTGCGTGGTCGCCAGGGCAGTGCCCTTTTGCTTGATCGTCGCCATGAAGCGCCATTCGCAGCTCGCCGATTTGGGGGTCAGTTCCACGGCCATGTAGCCGCGCTGCGAGGTATCGCACCACTGGAGCTGAGGATTGCGCGCCACGATGTTGCGGGCGAGGTCTTTCGGCGTCTGCCAGTTGATATAGCCTTCCGCCCCGGGCGAGGTCACCGAATGGCCACCCATTTCGACACCCACGCGGTGCCCTTTGAGGTCGAGGTCGAAGGCCCAGGCATTGTGGCTGTCGCCCGACAGAACGACGACGTTGGCATCGGCGGCCAGCGCCGACTTCATCAGCCGGGCGCGGGCGGCGGGATAGCCGTCCCAGGCGTCCATGTTGAAGGGGATTCCCTGCTTGCCCGCCGCGACCGTGACCGCCATGCGCTGTTTCAGCCAGTCGGGCGCGTCCGCAGCCAGCCCCTGGGTGATCTCCGTTGACATCATGAGCTGGCCCATGACGATTTCCTGGGCGATCACCTGCCAGGGTTTGCGCGCCTTGACCGAGGCCTTGAGTCCGCTGGCCAGCCACTCTTCCTGCTGCGCGCCGAGCAGGGTCCGGGTCGGATCGGCCAGGGCTCCGTCGCGAAACGCGGCCAGCGCGGCATCGACCTTGTCCGGCGCAGTGCCCTTGGCGATGTCCGCAAAATTCAGCTGGCGATCCCGCGCGAGATGGCGGCTCTCGAGCTTGAACAGGGTGCCAAGGTCGCCGATTTCGTACGCGGCCCAGTATTCGTCAGACACCGGCATCCATTCGCGGTAAACCTTTTCCGACAGGGCCTTGCGGGTCGCCCAATCGCCTTCATTGGCCTGATGGTTTTCCGCGCCGTCCTTCCAGGTGTCGTTCGCGGTTTCGTGATCGTCCCACATCGCCACCATCGGCAGGACCTGGTGGATGCGCTGCAGGTCCGGGTCGGAGCGATAGAGCCGGAAGCGGTCGCGGTAGCCTTCGAGCGTGATCGATTCCTCGACCGGGACCAGCCGATCGCCGACGATCTGCTTGGCAGAGGGATATTCGCCGCGCTCGTACTCGTAGAAATAGTCGCCGAGGTGGACCGCCAGATCGAATTCACCGCTTTCGGCCGCGTGGGCATAGGCATTGAAGAAGCCAAAGCCATAGTTCGAACACGAGAACACCGCGAGCTTGAAGCTGGCCAGCTTGCCCACCGGCAAGGTGCGGGTGCGCCCGATTGCCGAAACCTCGCCCGAGGGGGCGATGAAGCGGTAATAGTACCACT